>JAFTCY010000049.1 GCA_017454465.1 Clostridia bacterium | reverse complement strand
CGAAGAATCTTGGAGCCTTTGATCAATTAGACGGAGGGCAGGGCGAGAACACGCTGTTTGGATATGGTGACGGAGATGGTGCACATTTTGATCCTGTTCTCTCAGGGATATTAAATGAAATGGGAAACAGTTACGCCTCGGATTATGCTGACGACCTGACAAAGAAGGATTCTGTCGGAAACACCGTTGATGTCAGACTGAATATGTATTCTCCGCTGTACTACCTTCTGGAGACATCTGAAGGCTATCAGACGAGCACGGTAGCAAAATATTGGAGAATCCGTTCCGGTATTGCACAGGGAGATTGCGCCCTTTCAACAGAGATGAATCTTGCACTTGCATTACAGAATTATTCAGACGTCTCATCGGTTGATTTCGAGGCAATCTGGGGTGCAGGACATACGGAGGCAGAAAGAACCGGTAACTCCACAGATAACTTTATATCATGGGTTCAGGAGTGCATGAAACAATGATAGAAGTTCGTTGTTTACTGCATGTAGGTTCTGTATTTGTCAAGTGAAAATTCAGTCAAAAGACCATCGAAAATTCAGTCACTCAGGATAATATTTTTGCACCGGAATTCCGGTGCTTTTTTCTGAAATTTCTGGCTACGTTCGCCACCCTTGACAGAACCTGTAAGAAACGCTCTGGCAATATTGCCGATGGTGAAGAACTCAGAAACAGACATTTATCTTCACTATCGGGTGCCGCAGTATAGCGTTTCTTCCAGAACCCGTCAAGGGCAAGCCCCTGCGGGGTGGCTGGTTTATTGCCTCCGGCTCAGAATCTAGAAACAGACATTAGAAGGTCTCTACTGCTGTGCTGCTGTGTTTTGCTTTTCCCCTCCTTTTCTCGCAGCAGAACCGGAAGCCGCGTTTCTGATATATTCAAAGTCCTCCCCGTTATTCCTCAGGGTTTCCCGCAGGCGATAGGAGTCGCCCTCCATGTCGATGAGTATTGCTCTGTAGGTGAGCCTGTCCACCATTGCGCTGGTGATCGCCGCGTCTCCGAACACCTCATCCCAGCGGTCGAACGTCAGGTTTGATGTTACGATGGTGGATTTTGATGCCGCTCGTAGCGACAGGTTGGAGAACAGCAGGTCAGCGCCCTCCCTGTCGAATGAGATGTAGCCTAGTTCGTCGGCTATTACAAGGTCATATTTTTCGAAGCGCCGTTCATACGCCCGGAGCTTCTGCTTGTCGTTGCTTTCCTTCAGTTCCGTCACGAGATAGGGCACGGTGGTGAACAGCACCCGGTAGCCCGCCTCACAGGCCTCCAGCCCGAGTCCGATGGCGGTATGCGTCTTCCCTGTACCGGGATTCCCGGTCATGATGATGTTCTGGCCCTTTTCAATGAATTCCAGCGTCCTCAGTTCCTTCAGCCGCTTCCGGAGTGCAAGGGGGACACAGTCAAGCTCCAGGTCGTCCAGATATTTCCTGTACGGGAAATGTGCGTACTGTATTCTCCTCTGTATGGCCCTGTCGTCGCTTTCCCTGATCTGAGCGGACAGAAGGCTGTGCAGATAGTCTATGAAGTCCTCACAGCCGTCCACGGCGCTCTCAAACCCGTCGCTGATAGCGCGCAGCTTCAGCTGGCGGCAGTATTCCCGTATCTCCTGCTTCTTCTTTTCGTTTCCCATTACCCAGCCCTCCTTGTCTGGAGGTCGCGGAGCCTGTCATACTGCCCGAGGGTGCTTTTGGCTTTGGCGCTGAGCCTGTCTTCTTTCCTGCTGGTGCCGGTTTCCGATTCCTCCTTCTGGCGGTCATATACGAGCCTCAGCTTGTCCGCCGAATAATCATGCGTTATTGTCCTGGACAGTTCCGAGAGCGCCAGTTTCACATCCTCAGCCCCGATATCATTGATCAGTTCCAGAACCTGTAGAAATCCCTTCGGATCTGATATATAATAGGTCTCGTATATTTCTTTGATCGTGGCGTCCGACTGCAGAAGGGCTGAGCTCTGCGGGAGGGCGCCCGGTTTTTTCTTCAGCGTCCGGAGGTAATGATAGATGTCAAGTACATACTCACCCTGTGCATAATGGCGGCTGTGCATGGAGACCAGCTTGTCGCCATCATATATCTCGACGTGCCCGGTATATATGCGGGCATTCAGCTTGTTTCCGACCAGAGTATCGGGAACGGAGTAATGGACCTTGTTTATCGTTACGGTGGAATACTTATCTACCCTGATGTCCGTCCGTTTCATGAAGCAGGACATCCTCGGCTTTGCGCCCATAAGCAGGGGGCGCTCTTCCTCGAAAGTATCATCAGGGATCCGGCCGTCTGAAAGCGGGTCTGCGTTCAGTTCCATGCATTCGCGCAGCAGATGCCCATTCGCTTCTTCCAGAGTGCTGAAGCAGTCGTCTCCGGGCTCGGTGAATGCTTTGTGCCGGACAACATCCACGCTGCGCTCGACATGCGATTTTTCGTTTCCGCGCCTTACGTTGCAGAAACGGAAGCGGAATCCGTAGTACGCTGAAAGCTCAAGCAGCGCCTGCGTCGGTTCTTTTTCAGACGGGCCTACGAAATTCGCAACAGCAACCTTCATGTTGTCATAGATGACATTCCTGTATACGCCCTTACAGAAACTGAAGTAGTCCACATGAGATTCCTGAAAGGAAGCTGTGTCCTGCGTCCTGTAGAGACGGGCATATCTGTAGTTCCCGTATGCCGTTGCGAACACGGCCATCTGGTACTTCTTATATCCTGTTCCTCCGATGTTCAGCTTCACCTCGCCCCAGTCAAACTCCGCGTCGGCACCGGGGATATGTTCCTGCCGGATGAATGCCTCCCTCGATCTTTTTTCAATGTCCCGTATCAGCCTCTTTACTGTTGAGTAGCTGACCATAATGTTCTTTTTCTTCAGGTAATGATAGATGTCGATCTTGCGCATCTGCTGTTTGTAGCGCCCTGTCTCCCGTTTTACTGCATTTTCAGCAAGGCATTCCTTGATCACGGTCAGCGCCTGCTTGGATGTATCGCTGATGCTCCGGTTCTCCGTATTGTACCTGGGCTTCTCAACGATGCTTGGAGCCAGCACTTCCTCGTCCATATCCGGGTGCTCCTCCAGGAGCTTCCGCATATCTTCTTCATACCTTTTGACATAGCTGTTTACAGTATTCTTATCTATTCCTAGTTCTATCGCTATCTTCCGATTGCTTACCCCCTCTCTGTGTTTGATGATGATGTTCTGCTTCTGGACCAAGTTTATCACTCCCTTCTTTCCTCCTCTCATTGGCCTGATGAGAGGATACCATATTTCTGGTCTGGAGTGACTGAATTTTCAATGAGCCAGCTGACTTAATTTTAGATTACCATAAACACTTGCATAGCCAGCGGCATCCCTGAACTTCAGAAACTTCATCACTGGCTCCACTGGGAGACCATCTTCCCCGGCAAGGTAATACCTTGTCCTCCCATCAGTGGTTTT
>JAFTCY010000048.1 GCA_017454465.1 Clostridia bacterium | reverse complement strand
GACTGGCTCCTTCTCTGCAGTTCAGCCAGATAGTGTTCCAGTTCCGTATTGAGGGAGGCGACCTGCTGATTGTAATATTCGTAGAGCTCCGCAGCGCTGTTCTCATCATTTGCCAGCTGATTTATGCGGGCCAGTTTTGATTCATATGCAGCGTTGTTCTCTTTGATGATGCTCTCAAACTGGGCCACCCTGTCCATCTGAATGCTCTCAGCCTCGTCGAGTTTCGATCTCAGGAGCTGAAGTTCGTCCTTGCTTTTCCTCAGCTGGCTGATGACCTGTCTGTCATAGTCCAGTATGGTGTTCACAGTATCCATCCTGGTCATAAAGTCTACCAGGCTCTTTGACTCGAATATAAGCTGAAGGTAATCCACATCCTGTACCATGTATGACTGGACCATGCGGTCCAGGAAAGCTGATTCCTGGGTTTCGATCTGGCGGTTCAGCTCCTCTATACTGTCGGAAGTTTCCTTTATCTGTACGCCTATATTATCAAGCTGCTCCTGGGCCAGGACCTTGAGCTGGTCATTGTACTGGATGATCTCATCAAGTTTGCTGATCTCCTGCCATGTGGCATATTCCTGGTTCCTGATCTCCTGAAGTTCATTCTTCGCTTGTTCGATCTGCCACTCCATATTGGCGATCTGCTGCTCGTAAGACTGTACTGTGGCGTCGCTTCCGGCACCCATGCCGGTCATTGATGTTCCTATTACAGCCAGGATGAGCAGTGATGCAGCAACGATCCTTTTAATAATTTTTCTCAAATCTTTTTTCTCCCGGGTCTTCCCTATTTGTTCGAATACTTTCCGAGGGAAATGGAACTTCCCACCACACCTGTAAGGATGCCGATGGCCAGAAATCCGAACAGAACATACTTGCTTACGTCGTCAAACGTGAGCACATCTATCATCTGGAGGTAGTCAGAGACAACCATTCTTTCCACATACGCGTATAGGAACCATTCGATGAAGTACGCTATGACAGATGATATGACACCGATTATAATGCCTTCGAAAATAAACGGCAGAGATATGAAAGACCGCGTTGCCCCCACATACCTCATTATGGATATCTCATCTTTACGGGCAAATACAGAAAGCTTGATGGTGTTCACTATTATGAACAGGCTCACCACGAACAGGATTATGAGGAACCAGACGAATATGAGCATTATCCCGTTCTTGAGATTTTCGATCCCGGTAGCCAGATCAAGCCTGTTATTAACCTTGATTATCCCCTCGATCTGCCTGAGCTGGTAGTCCAGCTCTGGAACTTTCGCGGTCTCTTCGTAGGTGATCACAAACTTGTCCGGAAGAGGGTTGTTCTCGTCCGTTATATCATCATATACTCCCGGATTCTCCTGCTTGAGCTGTCTGAGCCCCTCGCTCTTGGATATTCTTGTAACACCGGTCACATTTCCGCTGCTGTCTTTCTCGATATTGTCCAGCGCCTTTATTGTGTTGCCTATCTCCTCAATTTTTTCTTCGGATGCCTCGCGGTCAACAAAAACAACTATTTCATTCATCTCCCCGAACTTTTTCAGGTTGATATCGATGTTGACGACCATCAGGGAAAAGCCTCCGATAACTACCAGAAGACTCATTAGCACTGCTATCGAGACGAAAGTCATCAGCCCGTTTCTCCACAGGTTCGTGAAAGCCTGACCGATAAAGTAAAAGATATTATACCTTCTCATTGTACATACCTCCTACTTTGTCGTCCACGATCCTTCCGTTCTGAAGACTTACCACTCTCTGCTGGTAATAGTCCACAAGGCCCTTTTCGTGGGTGACCACAAGTACTGTCTTACCCAGTTTGTTGATCTTAAGAAGAAGCTGCATGATCTCAAGAGACATTTTCGGGTCAATGTTTCCGGTGGGCTCGTCTGCGATTATGATGCTGGGGTTATTGGCAAGAGCCCTTGCCAGAGCCACTCTCTGCTGTTCTCCTCCGGAGATCTCATTAGGCAGGGAATTCTCTTTTCCCGCCAGGTTCACAGTCCTCAGTATGCTGGGGACCCTTTTGTTTATGTCTCTTCTCGGTGTGCCAATGACTTCCATCGCAAATGCCACGTTTTCATACACTGTCTTCTTCGGAAACAGCCTGAAATCCTGGAATACGACACCCAGTTTTCTTCTGTACTGCGGGACCCTGTAATTGGAAAGCTTTGAAAGATCGTAGTCATCAACGATAAGTTCGCCCGAACTGATCCTTTCTTCCCGAAGCAGCAGCTTGATGATCGTGGATTTGCCGGCTCCGGAATGGCCGCATATAAAGACGAACTCGCCGTCATCGACATGGAGATCTATTCCCTTCAGGGCCATGGTCCCGTTGGGATACGCCTTTTTCACGTTTTTGAAGTCAATCATGGATTTTTCCTTTCGTTCTCCGGATACCCGGGGTGCACGTCATCTCATATAAATGGGAAAGGGACCCGTTGTTTAAAACAGTCCCTGCTTATCTTAAGTTATGGTGTTAAT
This sequence comes from Clostridia bacterium, assembly GCA_017454465.1. Taxonomy (GTDB): domain Bacteria; phylum Bacillota; class Clostridia; order Oscillospirales; family CAG-272; genus UMGS1696. Next base: position 13,247 of record JAFTCY010000048.1, on the reverse strand, counting down.
AGTTCACTGGTCTTGTGGTGAGATACTTCTTGACCATAAGAGCCACTTTGAACGTGATGGCATGGTCAAACTCCCGCAGATCAAGCCCTGTGAGTTTACGGATCTTTTCAAGCCTGTATACGAGAGTGTTTCTGTGAACGAAAAGCTTTCTCGATGTCTCTGAAACGTTCAGATTGTTCTCAAAGAAGCACTGGATAGTAAGAAGAGTCTCTTTATCGAGAGAGTCAAGGGATCCATTCTTGAACACTTCCTGCAGAAACATCTCGCAGAGAGTCGTAGGCAGCTGATAAATAAGACGCCCGATACCGAGGTTCTCATAGCTTACGATATTCTTCTCGGTGTCAAAGACCTTACCGACCTCAAATGCCACCTGTGCTTCCTTATATGACTTCGCAAGATCCTTAATGTTGTCAACAACGGTACCGATGCCTATAGAAACATTCACGTAATATTCCGAGTTGATAGTGTCGGAGATGCTCTTCGCAATCTTTTCTATCTCTCTTATGTCAGTTCTTGGTTTCACTTCCTTCACCAGAACGATATCCTGTTCTCCAGTGGAGATAACATAATCCCTGTTCTTATCCGGGAAAATGCTCTGGACCATATCATAGGACAGAACGTCAGTCTTGGTATGGAACTTGATGATGAACACCACCCTGCTCTCCTCAGCGTTGAACCTTAGCTCCTTCGACTTGATATATATGTCGCTGGGAAGGATGTTGTCAAGGATGATGTTCTTTATGAAGCTGTTCTTGTCATATTTTTCATCATAGAGGTTCTTGATGTTGAGAAGAGATACGGAAAGGATCGCGGTAGTCTTTTCGGCATACTTGTCCTCTCCTTCGACAAAAACGGCATACTCCCACTTGGAGGCCGTGCCGAGAGGCCTGTATGTGTATCCGCCGGTCACGAGAATCTCAGAAACATAGGCAAGCTCGTCCCTTATCCCCTGTCTCATCTCTCCAATTTTTACCAGTTCACTGCACGCAATGATGACGCCCTTGTCATCCACCACGCCTATGACGCGGTCAACGGCATCCTTCATCTGATGGATTATTCCCTGAAAAAGACGGTTAGACATATGTGCACCTTCCATTTTCATAATTTTATGTGATAAACCTATAGCGTATTTTACTATACTTTTTGTGATTTTTCAATAGGAAACGATAGAACATTTTATGTAAAATGCCATTATTTTCGTCATTTTAATCATATTTAACGGTTTTGTATTGTTATTTTCGTGAATACTTGGGTGACACATGATCAAAAAATATGAAAAAGCCCGGGCTTCACTGGCCCGGGCGGATCTTTCACTTCAGTCTCATTTCTTATACAGCAGCACCGTATAAACATAGTATACGACGAACAGCACGCTCGCGATGATCGTCATAGTATAGAACAGGTAGGGGGACTGTCTGAATCTGGTATAGAAGAATGAATTGGTAAGTATGGCAAGATATATGCTTATGGCACATATCATAGCCGGTGTCAAAACTTTAGCGGATGTATCAATCTTTTTTACCAAAGTCACTATCAGGTACACAACAGCCGCAACTGTAAGTGCGATAAAGAACCAGAACAGGACCGGCCTGATCTGGGTATAGAAGGTGTACTCGACTTCCGCGGGGCTGTGGATCAGGTGATTGAAGCATATGCACACGGCTATGTCCACCACCAGTATGACCAGCACCCTCAGCAACACCAGCTTTTTCGCCTCGGCTCTTTTGAGAGTTGCGATCTTCGGCTTATTCTGTGATTTTGCGTTTGTTGTTGACATTGGAATTAACCCGCGGCCGCACGTGGCCGTTCCCCTTTCCAAACAGCAGTAATTTATAATGTATCTCAGGTGACTTATCTCTGCTTTAACTCAAACTGATAGGACAAACAGGCCAGAGCAAAATGAGCTGCTGTCTCTGTCCGCAGTATCCGCCTGCCCAGACCGCACATCTGCATTCCGGCAGCGTTTGCCTCAGCCGCTTCCCTGTCATCAAATCCGCCCTCCGGTCCAACGAATACAGACACTGTCTCCGGTTCCGGGACTTCCAGTATCTTAGGAATCGGGACGGTACCGTCGCCCTCATAGCAGAAAAGACCGACAGAAGCTTTTGAAGCCTCCTTTATCGCGTCAGCAAACTGCATTGGATGCCTGACAGACGGTATGACTCCGCGGCCGCACTGCTTTGCAGCCTCATAAGCGATTCTCTGCCATCTTGCGACTTTTTTCGGCGCATCCTTTGCATCGATCTTAACAGTACACCTGGCGGTCACCACGGGTACTATCTCACAGGCGCCCATTTCAACGGACTTCTGCACGACAGTATCGAATCGGTCTCCTTTTGCCAGTGCCTGGTAGACGGTTGCTCTGTACGGCGGTTCCCTGTGCCCGGCCTTGGCATCCGTGACCCTGAGGATCACCGCCTCCCCTGCCGTTTCCACGACAGAATCGTACTCCCAGCTGTTTTCGTCACAGAGGGTAACTTCTTCACCGGGTCTGAGACGCAGGACCCTTGAAGCGTGATGGGCGTCTTTGCCTTCAAGCGTAACAAACCGGTCTCCGTTTTCTTCTGAACGGATATTTCCGGATTCAATAAAAAATCTTGGCATATCCAATCTCCGAATAAACAATCGCTCCGGTTTTTTTCCCAACACCCAGTGATTTTAGCATATAAATCCGTTTTTGTCAATTGCCTCAGGTGCTGTTATATTTTACCCGGCTGCCTCAAAATCTTCAATATATTAATTGAAAAAGCGAGGCTTTTGTGGTAATATGGCATTTGGTATATTATGTGTATCTGAGCCGGGGCGTGTCCCCGTGCCGGGAAGGACCTTTTTATGAAACGATTCATGGATGATGACTTTATCCTCACCACCGAGACAGCAGGAATGCTTTACCACGGCTATGCTGAAAAAATGCCCATATTCGATTTTCACTGTCACCTTAACATCAAGGAGATATATGAGGATAAGAGATTCTCATCCATAACCGAAGCCTGGCTGGGAGGAGATCACTACAAGTGGAGACTGCTGCGCCAGTGGGGAGTGGACGAAAGCTATATTACCGGCGGCCGCAGCGACTGGGAAAAATTTGAAAAGTTCGCGGAAGTCATACCGTACGCCATAGGAAATCCGATCTACCACTGGACACATCTGGAACTTCAGAGGTTTTTCGGCATCAGTGAAACTCTGTCCCCGGCAACGGCGCGCAGCATCTATGAAAGATGCAACGAAGCCCTGAAGTCCCTCAGTGCCAGGAAAATGATCACTCAGAGCCATGTTAAAAAGCTCTTCACAACAGACGACCCGGCAGACAGTCTGGAATACCACAGGAAACTGATGGAAGACAGCTCCTTTGGAGTAACTGTCAGGCCCGCATTCCGTCCTGATAAAGCGATCAACTGTGAGCTTCCCTCATTTCCCGGATACATAGAAAAACTGGAAAAAGTGTCAGGAAAAAAGATCGGGTGCATCAGTTGCCTGTGTGATGTTCTGAAAGAGCGGATCGAGTTCTTCGACTCCATGGGCTGCGTATGCTCCGACCACGCTCTCGATGTCGTATATTTCGAAAACGCAGGAACAGAAGAGGCTGACCGGGTCTTTAAAAAGGCACTGGCGGGCGAGGCGCTCACCGAAGTGGAAACAGGAATATATAAGGGGTACCTTCTCGTGTTTCTCGGCAGGCAGTACAGCCGTCTGGGCTGGGTGCAGCAATACCACATAGGCGCCATGAGGAATAATTCGTCAAGGTACATGGAAAAACTGGGACCTGATACCGGTTTTGACTCAATAGAAGATCAGCCCTTCGCCAAGAAGCTGTCGTCCCTCATAAACCGGCTTGACAGCACTGACGAGCTTCCGAAAACCATTCTCTACTGCCTGAACCCTAGAGATAATGAGGTCCTTGCGGCCCTGATCAACTGCTTCCAGCAGAGCGGGATAAGAAGCAAGCTTCAGTTCGGTTCTGCGTGGTGGTTCAATGACCAGAAGGACGGCATGCAGCGGCAGCTGACCGCGCTTTCCCAGGTATCCCTGCTGAGCCGTTTCGTAGGCATGCTCACAGACTCCAGAAGTTTTCTTTCATACACGAGACATGAGTATTTCCGCCGCATCCTCTGCAATATGCTTGGTGACCTGATCGAAAACGGCGAATATCCCTGCGACACAGAGTTCGTTGGAAAGATCGTGGAAGATATATGTTACAACAATGCTGAAGAATACTTCAGAAAGCAAAGCGGGGAAAAGAACTGAAATGCATAGAAGGAAAAACTCACGTATCAGTACAGCACTGCCGGCGGCAGTGATTCTCGGCCTGGCCCTGGCCATTCTTCTTTCCGCCGGTATTATGGCTGACAATGCTGAATACTCAGGCACCAACATCTGGGCATACGGCCTTGAAAATGCATACTACATTACAGATGGAAACAACAATACTTATACGCTGTCTCAGGGGGCGACCGTAACCGTCACAAGATCCGGCGGACTGAGCGGGCTGTATCTCGTGTTCGATTATCCTCCGCAGACCTGGACAGTCACAGACTCTTCTACCGGCGAATCCCTGGAATGCGGGATAAACGGATTCCTGCACGAATACGTTTCCCTTGATGCTTTCGGACACATGCCTGAAGAAGTGACAATCGCTCTTCCTGAGGGCGCCCTGATCAGCGAGATATACGGATTCGGGCCCGGCGACCTTCCGGACTGGGTCCAGGTATGGGAGCCCATGCTTGACGGGTGCGACCTGCTCATGCTGTCATCCCATTCGGACGATGAGCAGCTATTCTTTGCAGGCGTCCTTCCCATCTATGCGGGAGAAAAAGGACTCCGCGTCCAGGTGGTGTATCTTGTAAACCATTTCGACACCCACATGCGCCAGCATGAACAGCTTGACGGGCTATGGGAGGTCGGAGTCAGGAACTATCCCCTGATATCGTCTTTCCCCGACCTTTATTCAGAGTCATATGACGGAGCTCTTGACGCATACTCAGCATATGGCTACACATATGATGATTTCTGCAGGTTCATAACGGAATGCCTCAGGCGCTTCAGACCTCTTGTGGTGATGACACACGATTTCAACGGTGAGTACGGCCATGGCACCCACATAGTCTGCGCTTCGGCTTTGAAGGATTCGCTGGATTTTGCAAAAGATCCTTCAGCTTTCCCGGAAAGCGCCGCTGAATACGGAACCTGGACAGTTGAAAAAACATATATACACCTTTATCCCGAGAACCAGATCTGGCTGGATCTGGATTCGCCTCTTGAAAAATTCGGCGGCCTGACAGCTTTTCAGGTGACACAGAAAGGTTTCAGACATCATGTATCGCAGCACTGGACCTGGTTCTACGACTGGATCTACGGAGAAGGCGACTGGATCACCTCATCCCAGCAGATATCAACGTATACCCCCAGGCAGTACGGACTGTTCAGGTCTGAAGTAGGGCCGGATACGGGAAAAAACGATTTCTTCGAAAATGTCAGAACATACGCGGCCCGCGAAGAAGAACAGCGCCTCGAGGAAGAAAGGCAGGCTGAGGAAAGCAGGAGGCTCGAGGAAGAAAGCAGGCAGCTTGAAGAGCAGCAGAAGCAGGAGGCTGAAGAAAGCCGAAGGCTTGAAGAAAGCAGGAAGCTGGAAGAAGAACAGCAGGAGCGGCAGAGCAGCAACGGCGATCCGAAAGAGGAACGGGGCTTCGTGCCGGATCCCGGTTCGGGTCTTCCCGTGATCCTTTTGCTGGCGCTCCTTGCCGCAGCTGCAGCCGTCATGGCTTTCGTATATAAAAAAGGCGGAAACAAAGAATGAGAAGTCTGAAAGATGTCACTGTCATAATCCCCGCTTATAAACCCAGCCATTATCTGATATCCACTCTAAGCAGTCTGAAGGAACAGGGATTCTCCGATTTCCTGGTCGTGGATGATGGAGGCGGACAGGATTATGCTGATGTTTTCAAGGAAGTGGAGAGCATGGGCTGCAAGGTGCTGACCCATGAGGAAAACCGCGGGAAAGGAGCCGCTCTCAAAACGGCAATGCGTTATTACCTGTCAAACCGCGCTTTTTCAGCTGGCATAGTCACAGCGGATGCAGACGGGCAGCATCTTCCTGAAGACATAAAAAAAGTTGCGCTTTCCATGCTGGAAAGCGGGTCGGCCGTCCTTGGATGCAGGGACTTCAGTGATCCCAAGGTTCCAAAAAGAAGTGTCCAGGGAAACCGGATCTCCTGCTTCATGGTCCGACTGAACCTGGGCAAAAAGATCTCTGACACGCAGACAGGCCTAAGAGCTGTTCCGAGGCAGTATGTGGACCTTATCTCCGGTGTGCACGGCAACAGGTATGACTATGAGATGAATATGCTGTTCGCCATGATACGTGAGAACGTTCCCATTGAAGAAGAGACCATAGAGACAGTTTATATCGATAATAACAGTTCATCGCATTTCAGCCCGGTCAAAGACAGCATAAGGATCTACAGAATGATCCTTATGTTTATGCTGATGTCACTGGTTTCCACTGCTGCAGATGTACTTCTTCAGGTTTTCCTGTATCGCGCCATGATACCTCACATGGCCGGTGTGGAATACGTACTTGTTCTTCTGGCTGTTGCCGGCTGTGCAAGAGCCGTTTCGATGACGCTGAACTACATACTGAATTACCTGTTCGTATTTGACCGCAGGGGCGGATTTAAATCATTCATAAAATATGCTATAATCGGTCTTGCTGTATTCGCCGTGCACTGCATCCCGATAATCCTGATAGCGACTTTTGCAAGCCCTGGTATGTTCACACCTGGGAAATACGCGCTCATCAAGCTTATCCCGGCTGTCCTGATCTTCCCTCTTGTATTCAGGATGATGCACAACACCGTATTCACCGGAAAATCAACAGGACAAAACGATTAATTATATCGGAGCTATCATGAATAAAGCCAAAACAAAAAAATCAAAATTCGGGATCGGCTACATTGCCTTTGTCGCAGTGCTGCTGATACTTGCCGTAATTGCAGTCATTTATGTTATCAATCTGCTGAACAGATTTGAGTCAACACAGCCTGAAAGACTTGTTGAAGCGAAGATCGCAGAGCTGACCGCAGACGCCAAAAACGGTTCCTTATGGTCAAAGTACTCCGGAACGGACCCAGAGGCCTCAAGATATGAGCCCACAGACGTAAAAAAATACTATACGGAAGCCCTGGCAGCAGGAAAAGTCTCATACAAGATCAAGCAGGGCACGTACACTGAGGACTCAGCTACCTACAACATCGTAAGCGAAGACGGCAACACACTTGCGGAAGTGGATCTCAAGGCTGTTGGCAAACCGGAAACCAAACTGGTCATCTTTCCCTTCCAGGACTGGGAAGTCAGTTCGGTCAAGCTGAATTCAGAGCCGAAAACGTATACGATATACGCACCGTCGGATTTCACGGTAAGAGTGAACGGCATCGCTATGGGGCCGCGAGAAGCTTCAGCTGAAGAGGACGGCACCCTGAAATATACAGTCTCAGATCTGTACCTGATCCCAGAGGTCAGCGTAATCTCTCCTGACGGCAAGGAAGCCCAGACAAAAAAAGCCGGCACCACTATCAAGACTGTATTCTACGACTATTCTCTGACACTTCCCTCAACACTGTCCGTCATGGTCAACGGAAAAAACAGCTCGGGTTCAGACATTCCCGGTGTTTCCGTAAAACATACAATCAGAACGCTGGAAGATCCGGAAATAATCATAACTGACATGTACGGAAACAGTTTCAGATATGACGGCACGGCTCCTGTTCCGCTGACATACTGTACCGTTACTGCAAACGATGATGTAACAGTCACAGTGGACGGAGTCCCGGTTCCGGAATCAGCCACTTCCACATCAGACAACCCTGAATATCAGACTGTCGCGGAGTATACCGCTGACATTCCGAAAACGAAGGTCTTCAGCATAGCGGTCCTTAAGGAAGATGCTGAAATAATATCAAAGGACAGGAACGGCAACGTCCTTGAGGCAGACTATTCATCCCACAGTGTTAACCTGGCCTCGTCTGTGCCCGAAGAACCGATGCCCGATGAGATCAGAAGTCTGGTAGACCCCCTTCAGGTCGGCGAGGACTGGAGCCTGCTTATGTCGGCTGACACCGAGTTCTGGGCAGTCGCACGCCACATACTGGAAGGGTCAGAATTGTATGATATGGCCTACAGCTGGGCAACCAGCATCGATATAACATTCACGAGTATACACTACCTTAAGACACCCCCGTTTACAAATGAATCGGTGACCAATTTCAGAAGGATCTCCGACAGCTGCTTCTCAGTGGATGTGTCTTTTGACAAAAACATGGTGCTTGGTGACGGAAGAGAGCTTGTTGACAGCATGAACAGCAGATTCTACTTTGTCAACACTCCCGCCACAGGCAACACCTGGAAGCTAGTTCAGATAAAGGAGTTGCTCACAGATGCAGGAAACTAATAATATGAACAACCGCACTGCTTCCACAGGAAGCAAAGTGACGGCGGATCAGATCAAGAACCGCCTCGCGCAGGCAAGACAGGCGCAGGCAAGACCTGTCCAGCCGGGCAGCCAGGTGCAGAGCAATGTGAGCCGCCCGGCCGGGCGCCCGGCTCAGGTCCGCACAGGGACCATGCAGACAAACCCGGCGCATAACGCCTCACAGCGGCCCAATGTGCAGCAGGCCTCAAGCCAGGCTGTGCGTCAGCAAACCGTTCGCCAGCAGACGCCCCATCAGGCAGCCGTTTCTGCAGTCAAACGTCCTGTCACGGACGGAGATACGAGGCCTCAACAGCAACCGGTCAGGGCACATAACGCCGCACCCCAGAGACCTGTTCCGGCTCAGAATTCCGTAAGAAAGCCAGCCGGGGCTCCTGCTCCGGGATCGGCGAACACGATCAGAACAGGTACGCAGCCTGCGCAGGTGCGCAGACCGGCGAATGTGACAGCGCCCCAGACACAGCGTCCCGCGATGCAGCGCCCAGTCTCAGATGAAAGGCCCCAGCTCAACACCCGCAAGGCAAGTGTTCCTTCAAATTCACAGAACAGCCCCGCAGATGCGAAGGTGAAAAAGCTTACCGCGGGAAAGATAATTCTCCGCGTTCTTCTGGTATTCTTCACGGTGATCATTTTCCTGTTCGGGACCTTTATGGTTTCCCTGAAGTTCATGAGTTCGGATCGTTTTCCCACTGCTCAGAGGACACTGATAACCACCCTGCTTGAGACGGGACAGATGAAATTTCGTGCATCATGGCTGCTTCCTCCTGACAAAATTCAGTCCATCGTTGATTCAAATTCGATGAAAGAATTCAATGAAGAAGTAGATGATTCTCTTATAAAGATCGGCGGACAGGGCAGTTTCTCTGTTGACGGCAAGCCGGCAGAAAGCGACGAAGAGGACATTCAGGTCATCGAAATATCCGGCGCAGCTTTCTATGCAAATATGATAATCGTCAAAGACCCCTCAAGGGTCAGTGTCGCCACAATATACCCGTGGAGATCGGAAGGAGTCACACTTGACAGAATAGTCAAGGACAGCGGCTCTCTCGGCGGCATCAACGGAGGTCTGTACAATTCTTACAACAACTCAGGCGGAGCTCCGTACGGAGTATGTGTGTCGAACGGTGAGATCCAGCTCAACGATCCCTACTCATGGCCGGGACTCGTACTTATAGGACTTACCGAGGATAACATCCTGCAGATCATCAACATAGACGGAATGACCGCCCAGCAGGTCGAAGACCTGATAAAAACCAAAAAGATACGTGATGCCGTAACATTCCAGGAAGAAAGCAGCGATACCAACAACCACTTTGTGCAGCTTGTCATAAACGGCGAGGCCAGGGAACTGAGCGGCATGGGAAGCGGACTCAACCCGAGAACAGCCATAGGTCAGAGGGCCGACGGTGCCCTGCTGCTTCTCGTCACTGACGGAAGAGGAAAGAACGGACATCTGGGTGCGTCAGCATCCGACCTTATAAACGTTATGCTGGAATACGGTGCCGTAAACGCCGCGAACCTTGACGGTGGCTCTTCCTCATGCATGTATTACAAGGACGAATGGCTCATGACAAGCGTCACGTTCTATTATTCGAACGCTTCATGGAAGCTTCCACTTGCATTCGTATTTAAATAAGGATGATCCGAGACCCGTTCTACCCGAGCGGGTTTCGGAAATGCCTTCCGCTTCACTGTTGTAAAGCGCTAAAACAAGTTAATCTAGTTTAAGATTCTGAGGACAAGATCATGAGAATAGCCGTCAAACTGGGGACTTCAACACTGACGCATGAAACAGGCCGCCTCAATATACGCAGGGTCGAATCCATATCGAAGATCCTTTCAGACCTCAAAAACGAGGGGCATGAGATCATTATAATCTCATCCGGCGCCATAGCCATGGGAGCGGGCAAGCTGAATCTGAAGGAGAAGCCGAAGGATATGCCTGGAAAACAGGCTGCAGCTTCTGTGGGGCAGTGTGAACTCATGTATACATATGACAAGCTCTTTTCGGAATACGGGCATACAGTTGCGCAGATACTTGTTACGGCAGATGACTTCGGTCACAAAGACCGGTTCGACAATTTCAGAAACACCATGCAGAGGCTCCTTGACTTTTCGGCGATACCTGTCATCAATGAGAACGACACAGTATCCACAAACGAGATCGTGATAGGGGACAATGACACACTGGCTGCCCTTGTGTCTACCGCTGTTGAAGCCGATATACTGGTCCTGCTGTCCGACATAGACGGTCTGTACACATCCGACCCGAGAAAAAACCGCGATGCGGTACTTATACCCTGCGTAACATCAATAACTGACGAAATAAGAAAACTCGCCGGCGGCAAGGGCACTGAGTTCGGCACCGGGGGAATGGAAACCAAAATAAAGGCAGCGGAGATCTGCATGGAAGCCGGATGTGAAATGATAATAGCCAACGGCTCAAAGCCCGAGTTGCTTTACGACATCGTACAGGGGCTTCCCGCCGGCACCCGCTTCAGGAAGGAATGATCATGACAACAACAGAAATACTGAAACTGGCAAAAGCCGCCTCACCGTCACTTATGGCTGCCGGTGAAACAAAAAGAAATTCAGCTATAAACAACATGGCTGACATGATCGTCCGTGATACAGAGATGATCCTTTGCGCAAACAGCATGGACCTGACTGCTGCCGAAGGCATACTCTCGCCATCCATGATGGACCGCCTGAGGCTCACACCCGGAAGGATAGCCGGAATGGCAGACGCTATGCGTCAGGTCGCAAAACTGCCTGACCCGCTCGGCCAGGTGATAGAAAAAAGAACCAGGCCCAACGGACTTGAAATATCAAAGGTCACAGTTCCGCTTGGACTAGTGTCCATAATCTACGAAGCCAGGCCAAATGTTACATCAGATGCAGCGGTACTATGTGTCAAAAGCGGAAATGCCTGTGTTCTCAGAGGCGGAAAGGAAGCGTACAACTCTTCTTCCGCCATCGTAAGATCAATGAAAAAAGGACTTGCAGAGGCAGGACTGGATCCTGACCTTATCCAGCTCGTGGAGGACACGACCAGGCAGAGCGCCTATGACATAATGACCGCGACCGGTGTCGTAGATGCCCTCATACCGAGGGGCGGAGCAGGCTTGATAAGAGCATGTGTGGAAAACGCAAAGGTGCCATGTATACAGACCGGAGTCGGCATATGCCATATATATGTTGACGAACATGCAGATCTTGAAATGGCCCTTGAAATTGCGGATAACGCAAAAACCAGCAGGCCCTCTGTATGCAACGCTATGGAATGCATCATCGTAAATGAAAAGGTAGCTGAGTCATTCCTGCCCGCACTAAAGAGGAGGCTGAGAGATGACAGGATAGATGAAGGTAAGACACCGGTCGAACTGAGGCTTGACGAAAAAGCCAGATGCATAATAGACGGAGTTGCCGCATCTGATACGGATTTTGACACTGAATTCTGCGACTATATCCTGGCGGTCAAAGTAGTATCGTGTATAGACGATGCCATTGAACACATAAGGATCCATTCCACCCATCACAGCGAGTCTATAATAACCGCTGACGTTGCAAATGCTGAAAAATTCATGAACGCGGTAGACAGCGCCGCTGTATACTGGAATGCTTCCACAAGGTTTACTGACGGAGGTGAATTCGGGCTGGGATGTGAAATGGGCATCTCCACCCAGAAGCTCCATGCAAGAGGCCCGATGGGACTGAGAGAACTTACATCATATAAATATTTGATCCGCGGGAACGGACAGATAAGAAAGTGAGGTCTGCATGATAAACAAAAAAGTCGGATTTTTAGGCTGCGGGAATATGGGAGGAGCCATTGCTCAAAGAATCGCTCTCAACAATAGTTTTGTTGTACATGTATCTGACAAGGATAAGGCAAAAGCAACTGCTTTCGCAGACAGCCACGGTGCGAAAACAGCTGAAACTGCTGAAATCTGCAAAGAATGCGGATTTATTTTCCTCGCGGTGAAGCCTCAGGTGATGCCATCGCTTCTGAAAGAGATCAGCCCCATCCTTGATGACAGACAGGACAGTTGCTGCATCGTCAGTATGGCAGCAGGATGGAGCATTGAAAAACTCTCCGGATATATCGGAAACGGGTTTCCGGTCATCCGTATCATGCCGAACACACCGACCGCTGTCGGAGAAGGCATGATCGTATACAGTTTTAACGCAGCTTCTGAAAAATACGAACAGGTATTCAGAGAAATGATGAGGACCTGCGGCATCATAGAACATGTGGATGAGTCAAAAATAGATGCAGTCACGTCTATTTCAGGGTGCGGTCCCGCTTATGTATACATGTTTATCAACGCCATGGCTGATGCAGGCGTGAGCCTGGGACTTACAAGAAGCCTTGCACAGGAACTGGCAGCACAGACCCTGCTCGGATCTGCCAAAATGATACAGACTTCAGACAAACATCCGATGACTCTGAAAGATGAAGTTTGCAGCCCCGGCGGAAGCACCATTCAGGGCGTTTTGGCTCTTGAAAATAACGGTTTCAACAATGCCGTGGAAAAAGCTGTCATAGCAGGATATGAGAAAACAGTGAAGCTTGGAAAGTAGAATCACAGATCCATTTGGAAGCCGCGGTGTCCGCCGCGGCTTTTTGCTGGATCAAATATCTGATTTCAGTTTTTGCTTTTTTTGGGACATATTTCATTGAGTGACAATTGCAGAGCGCGACTCATTGTGATATAATTATAATGTAGAAAAATTGGGATCAAGGTGAGCCATGACCACAATG
>JAFTCY010000002.1 GCA_017454465.1 Clostridia bacterium | reverse complement strand
TCTTCGCCCTTACAGGAAAGATCAAGAACACGGGTCTGGTGGAAGTTCCCATGGGAACCACCCTCCGGGAGGTCATCGAAGAGATCGGCGGCGGCATTCCCAACGGCAAGAAGTTCAAGGCTGCCCAGACCGGCGGTCCTTCCGGCGGATGTCTGCCCGCATCCCTTATCGACACCGAGATCGACTTCGACAACCTGATCAAGGCGGGATCCATGATGGGTTCCGGCGGTCTGATCGTTATGGACGAAGACACATGTATGGTGGATATGGCGAAGTTCTTCCTTGAGTTCACCGTGGACGAGTCCTGCGGCAAGTGCTCACCCTGCCGTATCGGCACGGTAAGGCTCCTTGAGATCCTTGAGAAGATCACCAGCGGCAACGGCGAGATGGAAGATCTTGACAAGCTGGAGGAACTGGCTTCCTACATCAAGTCCGCTTCTCTCTGCGCTCTGGGCCAGACGGCTCCCAACCCGGTGCTGTCCACCCTCAGGTTCTTCAGGGACGAGTACATCGCCCATATCGTTGACAAGAAATGTCCCGCGGGCGTCTGCAAGAGCCTGCTTCAGTACGTAGTGGATCCCGACAAGTGCAAAGGCTGCAAGCTGTGCATGAGAAACTGCCCGGCCAATGCCATTTCCGTGAACCCCGCCAATGAGGTCAAGGAAGGCATGAAGCTTCCGTACGTAGTGATCGATACCAAGAAGTGCGTAAAGTGCGGCGCTTGTATTGAAAACTGCAAGTTCGGCGCTATCTCGAAGAAATAAGAAAGGTCGGTGAACAGAATGGACATGATCAATGTAAAAATCAATGGTGCTGAATATTCCGTACCGGCCGGCGTTACCGTACTGGAAGCATGCAGATACGCGAATATCGACATTCCCACCCTGTGCTACCTGAAAGACATCAACCAGATAGGCGCCTGCCGTCTGTGTCTCGTTGAAGTCAAGGGCGCCAGAGGAATGGTCGCAGCCTGCGTTTATCCCGTTAACGAGGGAATGGAGATAACCACCAATTCCCCGAAGATCAGACAGATCAGAAAGACCAACCTCGAGCTGGTGCTTTCCGCTCATGAAAAGAAATGCCTCTCCTGCATCAGGTCCACCAGCTGCGAACTGCAGAAACTGGCACAGGAATACAAATGCGAAGAGGACAAGTTCTGCTACTCAAAGAAGAAAGAACACGAGGAGATCGACGATTCCTCCGTTTCCATCATCAGAGACAACAACAAGTGCATACTGTGCAGAAGATGCGTAGCCGCCTGCGAGAAGCTCCAGGGCATCCGCGCCATCGGCACGGTCAACAGAGGATATGATTCCAAGATAGCTCCCCAGTTCGAGCTTCCCCTGGCTGAAACCACATGTATCAACTGCGGCCAGTGCATCGTGGCGTGCCCCGTGGGCGCTCTCCACGAAAAGGACGACACACAGAAGATCCTCGACGCTATCGCGGATCCCGAAAAGCATGTCGCCATCTGCTGCGCTCCCAGCGTGAGAGCCACCATCGGCGAGTGCTTCGGCTACGAGCCCGGCACTGACACCGAGGGCAAGATGGTCGCGGCCCTGAAGAAACTCGGCTTCGACGGCGTGTACGACATGAACTTCACGGCAGACCTGACCATTATGGAAGAAGCTACCGAATTCCTCGGCAGAGTGAAGAACGGCGGCGTGCTCCCGCTGATCACCTCCTGCTCGCCCGGATGGATCAAATACTGCGAACACTACTTCCCGGAAATGACGGAGAACCTGTCCACATGAATGTCTCCCCAGCAGATGTTCGGCGCGGTATACAAGACATACTTCGCTGAAAAACTGGGACTTGATCCCAAGAACATCGTGTTCGTTTCCGCTATCCCCTGCACGGCTAAGAAGTTCGAGGTCACAAGGCCCGGACAGGACGTGGACGGAATGCCCGGCGTTGACATCGCTGTCACCACGAGGGAACTCGGCAGGATGATACAGCAGGCCGGCATCGACTACAAGGGACTGGCAGACGAAAAATTCGACCAGCCTATCGACATCGGATCCGGCGCCGGCGCCATCTTCGGAGCCACCGGCGGCGTTATGGAAGCTGCTCTCAGGACAGCGGCCGAAGTCATCGAAGGCAAGCCTCTTGAAAAGCTTGAATTCGACGATGTCAGAGGGACGGAAGGCATCAAGTTCGCCGCGTACAAACTGGGCGACATCAACCTCAAGGTGGCGGTCGCTTCCGGTACCGCCAACGCGAACAAGCTTCTCAAGGGCGTTCAGGACGGCACGTACGATGTTCAGTTCATCGAGATCATGGCATGTCCCGGCGGCTGCGTAAACGGCGGCGGCCAGCCCACACAGCCCGCTCTTGTAAGGAACACCGTGGATCTGAAGAAACTCAGAGCCTCCGTTCTCTACAAGGCCGACTCCGACAAGCTTGCCTACAGGAAATCCCATGAGAACCCGCTTATCAAGAAGATATATGACGAGTTTCTCGGCGAGCCCAATTCCCACAAGGCTCACGAGCTGCTCCACACATACTATATCAAGCGCGGAAAATAAGACAGTGCAGTTGTTATATCTTAATAACTTCTGTGCACATATGATCGGCTGACGGTCTGAGGATATCGATCGCCGGGAGTGCATCGCATTCCCGGCGATTTTCCAAATTAAAGAGGAGGTATGCTGTGATAAGATTGTTTTCTACGAAAAAAACGGCAGAACTGCTTCCTTCCGGGACAGCGAAATACGAAGGCGAACTAAGGCCTCTGGAAAAATGGTGCGTACATATCACTGACATCAACGGGAGGAGGACTCTGGTCGTCATGTGCGCCGACAACCGTTTCGCTTTCGTCGTATGGGGGGTCAGAAAGCCGGAACTGAAGAATATTCCACGGCTGGTGTCGAATGGATTGAAGACCGTTTTCATGCGTTACGGGATAAGGGAAGAAATAACCGCTGATCTTTCCGACGTGGACCCTGTCATTTACACCGGAATGGACCGGGGGGACGTGGGAAGGATGAACAGACTCTCACAGGACCTGACACAGTTGTTATACCCCGGGAATGATGAAGGCAGAATTCCGATTCGCATCATAAAAATGATAAACAACTGCCCGGTGGGCGTGATAACGGATGATCCGTATTTTCCCCGCGACAGAATGCTCTCCCAGCTGGAGGAAAAGTACGGAAGGACTCCCGTCTCCCTGGAGGCCTTTGAGATCGAGGCTGTGATGGACCTGGCCGTATATAAAGCCCGGAGAAAACTGATCGTTCCCCTGGACTCCACTTTCAGGGACCTGCACGTTATGCTTCAGATAGCGTTCGGATGGAGTGACTATCACCTGTACGAATTCAAGGCGGGGAAGACATGTATAATGGAGAATGATGAGATGATCGGCATCAGAGAACCGGCTCTTGAGCCGTCGGAACATGCTCTCTCCGAGCTCTTGCAAAAGGGTACAAAGATCAAATATTATTATGATTTCGGTGACGGCTGGGAGATCGACCTCAAGGTCAGATCAGTCATAGAGGATCATGACAAGGCGTATCCCGTCTGCACTTCCGCGGACGGTGCCGCCCCTCCGGAAGACGTGGGAGGCGTGTACGGATATGCTGATTTTCTGAATGCATATAACGACCCGGAAAATCCTGAACATGATGAGGTCCATGAATGGGCCGACGGTTTCTGGGACTACGAAGCGGATTCTGACAGAATCAGCTT
>JAFTCY010000047.1 GCA_017454465.1 Clostridia bacterium | reverse complement strand
TGCGCTCCGTGATCATAGCTATGAGCTCAAGGGTCATGACTACCGCAAGGACCGTGCCCGCCAGGGGAAGTACCACATTGTCAGAAAGGGTCCTTATCATTCCGTAAATGCCGGCATTCCACCCGGCCGGAGTCGCTCCGACCTGGGATGAAATGTCTCCGACCTTCTCGTTCACGGAATCGAACATTCCGCGTATGTTGCTTATAACTCCTCCAACAAGGAGGTCTTTCAGCCACTCCGAGAACTTTTCGAAAATGTATTCCATTTTGCAGTTCTCATCCGAAAAGGTTCTTCAGGAGAGGCACCAGGGTGATGCCTATCAGTGCAACTCCTCCGCCTGCCATGAGCTGTTTCATGCCCTGGGACTTGGCGCCGGGGTTGTCATTTCCGTATCCTTCCAGGAGATTTATCACGCCCCATATGCCGAGACCGGCCCCAAGGGCTATGACCAGTGTCTGAAGGATGTCTACCGCGCTGTTGAAGAATTCCATTTTGTTCCTCCGTTTCTTTTATTTCAGGTGAAATCGTTTTTACGGTTTTTTGTCAGTTGATAAATCAGGGAAAAATGCGGGTCAGAGCTCAGGCTCATCATGCTTTCTCAGCCTGCCGTCAGGGTAGTGATCGTCGAAATATCCCATCATCGCCCTTTCGCCGTCCTCAAGTTCCTCCTGCAGCCATTTCTCACGGAGATACTCGCCGTAGATCAGCTCCAGTTCTGAAATGTTCTGTATCGCGGCGTCAAGCACGGGCATCTGCCTGTCTATGCATTTGAGATCCTTCGCGATACCCGCCAGCACTTCCTTGTCTTCGCTGTTCTTCCGCTGAAGCGCCTCCGGCGTGAAGATGCCGTTTCTGTCCATGTGTTCCCGCAGGATGTCGTAGGCGCTCTTCCATTTCGATATCTCGTCGTAATGGGACAGGTAGAAGGATCTCTTTGTCTCGGAGGGCAGCGAACTGTAATCCCTGAAATACTCGATGAAGCTGTCGTTGTATTCCTTGCCCATCTTGATCATACGGGATCTTTCCTTTACCGCCTTTGAGACATCTGATCTGTATATCTCAAGATAGTCCCTGAGGTTCATGAGGGATGAGCTCAGCTCCTCCAGCTTGTCTAAGTCGCCCGCGCTTTCGACTCCGTTGTTCTCATAGACCCAGAAGATATCCGCAAGCCACAGGATCTCGTCGTCCGTATCGCCTGTGATATGCTTTTCAGCAAGATCCAGGTACGGCACTATCTGCTGCCTGTAACGCTCCATGTCGCCGTGGTATTCCTCCTCGATCTGTTTTACCTCAGATATGAGCCGGTTGCGCTCGAGATACATCTCACGGTTCTGCCTGTTGAGCATCTCGATCCATTCGTTCAGGTCCCTTATTTCCGTGCCTTCTCCCCGGTCTGACCTTGCCCGGATCCCTATGGACTCCCTGAAACGTTTGACGAAGGGGAATCCAACAGCCTTGGGGCTAACCGAACCGATCTCTTCAAAACCTTTTTCCCTGAGCCCCGGATTCCAGGTGTTCTCCCATTCCCTCCGCAGATCCTGGAGGACTCTGGGCGTTCCCCAGTCGTTCACGTCGATGGTCTTCTTCACTACGTCGTTCTCGCCTACGCGAAGCTCGATCTTCTGGTTCTTCTGCATCCAGTTCCCCTTGCTGTCAAGCTCCCTCTGGGGGCATATCATGTGAACGTGCTTCGTCCTGTATCCCTCGTCCGGTTCATGTATGGCGAAGTCGCATATCATGCCTCTTGAGCACAGGTTCTCCCTTACGAATTTTCTCGTAAGGTCAATAATCTCCTTATCCGTAAACGGGAAATTCAGGCCCATGAGAAAGCGGTAGGCCAGGGAAGAATTCTTCTGCTTTTCGGCTTTCTCGATGCTGTTCCAGAGATATCCCCTGTCAGAGAATCTTTCAGGAGTTCCTTCGGGCAGCATTACCTCCTTGTAGAGTATTCCCCCGTGGCCGAGGTCGTACGTCCTGTTCTCCCTTTTGCATTCCAGTTTCTCTCCGGACATGTATGACGAGAAGGCGACAGCGGATTCGTTCCTGCTCCTTCTTACCTGGGACGCGTCAAAATAGTATGTCTTCACTGGTATTCTCCTTTCGGCATCTGTTTATTTGTGTTATCTGTACCGGACATGCCACGTGCGTTTCTCTCCTTCTTCTCAATATGAGCCCTGTAATGATCCGCGCAGCGTGATATGAGACCGGTGACTTCAGGAAATTCCGTAACCAGTCTTATGATGTCGAAAACATATCTGGGCGGAAGATCTGCCGTTTCAGGCATGAGGATCTCCATGATCAGCCCCTTCTCGCACAGCCGCCTGTCATCGTATGCGGTCCTTTTCTTTTCAAGGAATTCGGCCTCTTTTGACATGTCGCTTATCTTTCTGTTTATCTCACTTATCCTTTCGTTCGCTTTCCCGAGGCGCGCTGACTTTTCCTGTAGCACGGTCCTGAGGCCGCCGGGCGGGCATGAAGCAGGTACTGTTTCCTCATCCGGAGCGTCGCAGGGTTCCGGAAAGGAAAGCTGTGTCCCTGACCATCCCTGCCGGACGTCCCCGCTCTCCCGGACCTCTGTTCTTTCTGAATAACCGATATCTTTCTCATCGCTCATCATTTACCTCCTTCGTCGTTTTTTGTGTTAAATTTTCTGAAATTCTGAAACTCTTGATCAGGCCGCCTGAAAAGTCCGTATTCCGGTCTTTTTTTAGGTCTTTTCAGGTGCCTTTTTTCGCGAGACCCCTCTATATATATAGATGTGAAAAAAAGGCCCATTTGTTACATATGTGAACAAAAAGTTTACAAACGGGTATGTTTTGACATCGAAAAGCGATAAATAGCGATCGAACCCCGAATTTGTTAACAATTTTATTTCTGTTCATCATTAATTAATAAACAGACACGAAAAAAGCCTCTGAAAATGGCATTTCGAGGCTAAATGATTGCAAAAAATATCACCTGTTTCAAAAACCTTGAAACCTGATAAGAAGGTGCTTTTTTATTTGTCAGCTATTGAAAACTGACATTTTTTTGTATATAACTATACTTGGATCAGCAAACAAAAAAGCAGCTGGTCAGTAACCGAAATTAAGAGCGTTAATCTTCAGGAGGAGAAAATGAACGAAGTACTCAAAGCCATAAGAGAACGCCGCAGCATCAGAAAGTTCAGGTCGGAAATGCCTGAAAGGAAAGCAATCGATACTATTCTTGAAGCGAGACTGTACGCTCCCAGCGGCATGAACAGACAGCCTGTGGTCACCATAGCGTTCACCGATAAAGAACAGAGGGACAGACTTGCTGAACTGAACAGACAGA
>JAFTCY010000046.1 GCA_017454465.1 Clostridia bacterium | reverse complement strand
GACACGCCGCCCTTGGGGAGGCATGCGCTGTTTATGGAATCGGTGGCCGCCGCCAGATCGTGAAGGTGGGTTGAGAAGATGCCCCGGCATCTTGCCATTGAGAAGCCCTCAAGGACCTCCGCAGCGATATACGCTCCCTCATAGGAGCCGGTGGATGAATGGGATTCGTCAAGGAGCACCAGGCTGTATTCGGTGACCTCGTCGCAGATCTGGGAGAGCCTTGAACATTCCTCCCCGAGCCTCCCCTTGTCTATGGTGTCCTCGCCTCCCTGGGGGAAGTGGGTGAAGATCCGGTCCACGGGTGAGATCTCGCACCGGTCGGCCGCCACGGGCAGCCCCAGCTGGGCCATCACGAAGGCAAGGCCCACGGCGCATGTGAGCACCGATTTCCCGCCGCGGTTGGGACCCGTCAGCACATATATCATGCCTTTTTCATCGAATTCAAAGTCGTTTGGGACAGTGGCTGTCTCAAGCTTCACCGCCACCACGGGATTTCTCAGCCCCACGGCCTTAAAAGCCTTCTCGTGCATGGGCCGTATCCCCGGCACCGTGAGTCCGCATCCCACGGACTCCAGCCTGTTTATGAGTTCCGATGCCTTGGTCACGAACTCTATCTCCGGCATCATCCTGAGCAGGAAATCCGTATTGTCAAGCACATAGTGCCTCACCACGTTCTTCCATGACTTTACTGACTGCCTGTAGATATCCGTCAGGGCTCCGTTGAAGGCGTTGGCGAGAGCCGTCTGGCTGTTCTCGGTCTGCCCCTTTTTGAAGGGGACCAGGGGCGCGATGCATGTCATGTCGTCTTTTTTGAAGTCCAGACGCAGCATCTTGTTCAGAAGGTCCCCGGATCTGAAGGGCTCGTTGTTCACGGAGATCACCCCGGCCTTTTCCGCCCTCATGGTGGAATCCAGGTTCACGCCTATGGTGACGCTCTTTATCTCACGTACCCGGGACGTCAGTTCTTTCAGCCTCTCGTTTATATCCCGGTAATATTCGCTTTTTGTCAGGGTGTTGATCCGTTCGGCGAACTTGATGAACGCAGGGCTTCTGAGCCTCGGAGCCAGGGGCAGAAGCTCGTCCTTCAGGATCTCCATCAGGGAAGTGTACAGCTCCACCTCCGCTATGCTGTAGAGGTAGTTCTCCGATGAGTCACCGGTCCCCAGCCTTCTCAGCTCCGTGATATCGTTCAGGAACGGTATCATTTTCGAGAGCACCGGCGAGAGCTCGGGCACTTCCTTCATGTCGGAGAAGGTGGCCTGCCTGTAAAGGATCGTGTCCGTATCGCAGGTGTAGAATGACTGGATGTCGCAGCTTTTGAGATCCAGCAGGCACCCCAGCTCCAGCTGCTCGCAGGTGAGCTCAGTGAGTTCCGCGTCTCCTCCGTCTCCGGCCAGGCCGGCATGGGGGTAGAGCAGGCTTATATCCTCTTCCGGCACTTCGTAATACTGTTCTGCCACGCGGGATCCCCCTCTCTTTTTCCGTGACGGCGCTTTCCGGCGCCGTTTCTTTTTTTGAAATATATATCAACAGTTTTTTTTAGTCAAGATTGTGAGAGCCCGAATCGGTCCGGACCGCAAAGAAAAAACAGTTTCCGCCGGCTCCGCGGCGTTGTAAAAACCTTGAAAAAAAGCGGCAGGAGGCGGATTGGTTAAGGAAATGAACAGTTTCTGCGGATATTAATAAAGTATTCATATAATATATCATAATTCGTTCAATTTTTTTTAATCAAATCCGCAGTCCGGAGTGGTAAAATGCTATATTGAGCGGAGTGTGGCATAAATCCCGTGAAACACAGATTTTTAAAGGTTTTGTACCGCTTTAGCCCGGTGCCCCGGGAAACTGAAAATAACTTTGAAATCTACCGACAGAAAAGATATATAGAAAATGACCAGAACGAACATTACAGGACTGAATACCGGCGGACGCCGGGGGAGGGATCAGGGAAAGTCCCTGAGGATCCCGAAAGATCAGTCAAAAGATGAACAAAATAACGGGAAAGGAGGAAGAGACATGAGAAAGCATCCCGGAAACAACGTGAACAGAATACTCGCGGCAGTGCTCGCCGTGATCTTTATGATACCAACTCCGCTGACGGCCTTCGCTGAAGAAAGCTATATCGGGAGCGGAGCCCAGGAACAGAACATAAGCACGGACGATATCTACGCCCCCGGATTCGTTGAGAATGACGAAGGCGGCGATACCGATGATGCCGGAGACGGATCAGAGGACTTTTCCGGAGACATATCCGAAGATACAGAAACGGCATCGGACGCCGAAGATACCGCTGAGGACGCTTACACCGAGCCGGTGTATGAGCTCGGAGACGAAGAAGTTCCCGTTTACACGAATTCACAGAGACAGACCCTTCTCGCTCATGCCGATCCCTTCTATTCCGACCTCAAGGTCACGATACATACCATCGAAGTCGGCAAATACGATATATTCGCCTACCCGGTCACCCTTACGGACACAGAGAACAGGACGGCGGTATGGGGACTGTACATTTCCGTTCTTGACAGAAACGGAAACCAGGAAGACCTTTACTCCTGCGGATCCGGCGTTACCATATCGGGCGTAAAGTTTGAGGCCGATGACCTCAGACTGTACAACCTCAAGGCGGAGCCCCTGTTCGATGCCGTATCCATGACGGACTTCATAGACCTCGTTGAGGACGAAAGCGAAGTCAGGCTGGCGTACAGCAAAGCCACCGGGGAATACAGTTTCTATGCCCTGAAATACCAGGTATACGGATTCTACGACCTTCAGCCCCTGCCGGAAGACACTAAGACTGAGCAGCCTGAATACTTCACGGACCCCAACACCGGATTCACATACATGATAGTGAACGGCCAGCTGGTCGTCATCATGGGCGGCGAGAACACGGAGCCGGCAGATGATCCGGAAGAAACGGATCCCGTTGAAACAGAACCGGAAGAAACAGTTCCTGCGGAAACAGACCCCGCGGATACAGAACCTGAAGAGACGCATACTAACGATGCGCATACTGACGATGCGCATACTGACGATGTGCATCCTGCGGATGCGGATCCCGTTGAAACAGAACCGGCTGAAACGGAGCCTGAGGAAACTGAGCCTGAGGATACGAATCCTGCGGACGCGGATCCCGTTGAGACAGAACCGGCTGAAACGGAGCCTGAGGAAACTGAGGCTGAAGATGATGACCGCGCAAAGGGAGCTGTTGATGAGCTCTCCGAAGCGGAAGATCTGACCAAGGCCGCCCAGCTCATATGGGAGGACCTCATTTTCGACGACTGGCTGGAGGAATTCGGCTTCGTCATGGCTGTTGACCTTAAATCGTTCCTGTCGTCTTACGACGGCGGAGAAGACATAAATGACGCGATAGCTGACGCCATAGCTGATTCACTGGCCGGCAGATCATCCTTTGCCAGGGTGGATTTCGTCAATATTTCAGTCAGCCCGACGGGAGCCTTCGCGAAGAAGCTCCTTGCGCCGGTCACCCCCGCGGTACCTGCGGGCTGCACTCTTGCGGAGGCTTACGCGTTCCTGCCTTCCAGCATGTCGGATTCCGGAATAAATGTAGTGATAACGGATGTTCCTTCGCTTCCTGACGGATATGTGCTTGCCATATACCGCATCTTTGCCGAAAACGGCAGCACAGGTTTCTACACGAACAGGGCGTATGTCCTGGGAGATCCTGCGGCATCCGATCTTTCAGAGGGTGATACATTCACTTTCTATCCGGCTGACAGCGACGGTTTCGCGCTGGTGGTCGAACCCGGGCAGGGACAGACCATGATAGAGAACGAAGACGGGATCGATGTTTCCATCAGGGGACAGCTTCCCGCCGGCGCAGAGATAAAGATATCCGCGGCAGACGCTCCCTCGGAACTTGACGCTCTGGAAGCATACAGAGTCGAGAT
>JAFTCY010000045.1 GCA_017454465.1 Clostridia bacterium | reverse complement strand
GGGATTTGACAGATCTGTTGAGAGGATCGTAGGGATTGAAAGATCCAGATATCTGATAGGGACCTTGTCTGAGAAGACTCTGCATGCGGTCCTGAAGGATTTCTATTCTTCCTCTGAAGAAGAGCAGGAGGTCAGGATCGGAAGGCTGTATGCCGATGTACTAAAGGGAAATGATATTTTTGAGATCCAGACCAGGTCTTTTAACAGCTTAAGAAAGAAGCTGGATGTGTTTCTTGAGGATCATGATGTTACAGTCATATATCCGATCGCAAAGATCAAATGGATAAGCTGGATCGACCCGGTGACAGGAGAGCTCACCGACAGGAGGAAAAGCCCGAAGACAGGAAGCAGATTCGATGCTTTCAGAGAGCTCTACAGGATCAAGCCTTATCTTTCAAGCAAAAAGCTGCACATAAAGCTGGTTCTGCTGGAACTTACAGAATACAGGATGTTAAACGGGTGGAGCGCTGACAGGAAAAGAGGTTCAGTACGGTTTGACAGGGTCCCTGACAGTTTTATGGAGGAGATAGATATCAGGACACAGAGTGACTATTTGCGCCTTGTCCCTGACAGCCTTCTTAATAAGGATTTCGGAGTGTCGGATTTTTCAAAAGAAGCCCGCATCTCAAAGGGTTCGGCTTCAATGGCGGTGAACATCCTCTGCTTCCTCGATATCATAACCAGAGTCGGTAAAAACGGAAGGGCATATGTTTACAGGGTGAAAAGCATATAAAAAGACCAGCAGGTGTGCCGGTCTTTTTTGAATGTGTTTAATTAATATAGATCACATATCGGTAAAAACAGCTTCTTCTGTCGTCTGTTTCGGATAGGCGAATTTACCGCCTATATTTCCGTCGATGCCGTTGTACCAGTTTCCGGTGATCTCGTTTATCACATGGAGCTTATCGCCTTTCTCTTCCATTTCAAACAGAAGCATGCGCTTTCTGATATGCGTATTGGGGCAGTGCATTGACATCATCAGTTTTCCGTCAAATGTCTTAAACAGCATAGCGTGACCACCGTCAAGGGCGTAAAGAGGCTTTTCTTCCTGTTTCCAGTGGCCCATTATATCGCCGCTGAGGCTGGTCGCATATCCGACCGTGTATCCGCCGTATGAGAAACTGCTCCACAGCATTATGAGGGTCCCGTTCTTCATCCTGTGAAGGAAGGGACCGTCGGTTACATGACCGTCTTCACCCAGCTTGCCAGTCCAGGGAGCGTCGCTGGCCCTGAAAAGGATGACGGGTTTCCCGTCGGCGGCCGAAAGATCGTCCTTCATGGGTACAGCGCATATCTGTCCGTCATACACCTGCAGCCATTCATGGCAGAATACCATCCAGGGACGGCCTCTCCTGTCCTGATAAAGAGTCCCGTCAAGGCACTGCCAGTTTTTAGGAGTTACGGGAGTATTGGAAAGCGGCAGGAACGGCCCCAGCGGAGAATCCGATACGAGACACTGGCATGCTCTGAATTTCCCTTCCGCCCTGAAGGAGGATATAAGATAGTATTTGCCCTTGTAGTAATGGCATTCCGGTGCCCAGTAGTCAAGATCCGCCCAGAAATCGTCAGGCTTGTCAAACACAAGTATCGGCCTGCTCCAGTGTATAAGGTCAGGGCTCTCCATGGCATAAAAGGTCGCTCCGAGCTTAACCTCCGGGAATTTTGACGGGTCGAACATGCGTGCATAGATGTAATACTTTTTTGTGTCGGGTGATGCCAGGACACACGGATCGCTGATCATTATGTCTCTGACGTGAACTGAATACTTCTCGTCCATTTTCTTTTTCCTTTCATGTGAGAACAGCCGTTACGTTTAATACTGTATGATAATGTATCGATGATTCCGATGACTCAATTATAACACAGGCGCTATGTATGCAACAGCGTACATTTGTCAGCGGCTGCCGCCTTTTTTAGCAGCCGCGTGGATAGCCTCTATGAGCAGCCGCAGGGCGTTGTTTGCGGCTGTGATGCGTATGAATGACCGCTCATTCTCACGGCCGCGGGACAGCATCAGTCTTTCCGCTTTTTTGTAATGCTCGGAATCGACAGCTATATATACCAGACCCACAGGCTTTTCCGCGCTTCCTCCGCCCGGGCCGGCGATCCCTGTCACGCTGATCCCGAAATCAGCGCCTGACAGCTCTCTTACTCCTTTTGCCATCTCTTTGGCGGTTTCTTCCGAAACTGCGCCGAACTGCTTCAGTGTTAAGGGGCTGACTCCAAGCAGCTTTTCCTTCATTTCGTTTGAATAGGTGCAGACCCCGCATCCGAACACCTCGGATGCACCCGGGATGTTCGTGATACGCTGGCTTATTCCGCCGCCGGTACAGCTTTCGGCTGTTGCCGCAGTAAGTCCGTGTTCCCTAAGGAGCTGAACCGCCGCGTTTTCAAGCGTGCCGACGTCTATTCCGTAAATATAATCCGAAAAAATCTTTCTTATATCCTCTATTACAGGCTCGATCATCAAAGAGGCTTCTTCTTCATTTTTAGCTGAAGCCGTGATCCTCAGCTGGACCTCTCCAGTCTTGGCATACGGTGCTACGGTCGGGTTCGTATGCGACAGCATGTAATCCTTCAGTACTGACTCGACATAGGATTCCCCGACTCCTATGATGTGTACTGTCCTTGAGAAGATCACGTGATCGGTCATCTTTTTAAGATAAGGTACTACGGACCGCGTCATCATGGGTTCCATCTCAAGAGGCGGACCGGGAAGAAGTATCGCGGTCTTTTTGCCGTCGCTGACAGCCAGGCCCGGGGCGGTCCCGTTATAATTATGGAATACAGTGGCGCCTTCGGGCATATAAGC
>JAFTCY010000044.1 GCA_017454465.1 Clostridia bacterium | reverse complement strand
GGTGTCCTCGGTCTCGCCAGAACGGTGGGAGGTCACGGCCGTGTAGCCGGCTTTGTGCGCCATCTTGATGGCTTCCAAGGTCTCGGAAACCGAACCGATCTGGTTGAGCTTGATCAGGATGGAGTTGCCGCAGCCGTTTGCGATACCCTTGGAGAGACGCTCTGTGTTGGTTACGAACAGGTCGTCGCCTACCAGCTGTACTTTGTGTCCGATCTTTGCCGTCATCTTCTTCCAGCCTTCCCAGTCTTCCTCATCAAGGCCGTCCTCGATGGAGATGATGGGGTATTTGTCAACAAGGGATTCCCAGTGGGCGATGAGCTCGTCTGTGGTGAAGTCCAGACCGGATTTGGGCTGATGGTAGAAGCCTTTTCCCTTGGGACTCTTCCATTCGGAAGCGGCCGCGTCCATCGCGATCATGAAGTCCTTGCCGGGCTCGTATCCTGCAGCTTTGATGGCTTCCAGGATCTTTTCGATCGCTTCTTCATCGCTCTTCAGGCTGTTGGGAGCAAAACCGCCTTCGTCTCCGACTGCCGTGACGTCGTTCATCTTCTTGATGAGGGACTTGAGGTTGTGGAACACTTCAGCGCACCAGCGGAGAGCTTCTTCAAAGGAAGGAGCGCCCACCGGCATTACCATGAATTCCTGTGTGTCCACAGCGGAGTCAGCGTGCGCGCCGCCGTTGAGGATGTTCATCATAGGTACGGGAAGAGAGGTTGCCTGAACGCCGCCTATGAATCTGTAGAGCGGGATTTCAAGGGCAGTTGCTGCAGCTCTTGCGGTGGCGATGGAAACTGCCAGGATCGCGTTCGCGCCCAGTTTGGATTTGTCTTTCGTTCCGTCAAGATCGAGCATGATCTTGTCTACCGCGTAGATGTCAGTGGGATCCGCGCCCACGAGAGCGGGAGCAATGATCTCGTTGACGTTGCATACCGCTTTCTTTACGCCTTTTCCGAGATATACTTTCTTATCTCCGTCACGGAGCTCAAGGGCTTCGAATTCGCCTGTGGATGCGCCGCTGGGCGAGCAGCCGCGGCCTACTGTGCCGTTGCAGAGAGTTACTTCAGCTTCAACCGTGGGGTTTCCTCTGGAATCGAGGATCTGTCTTGCAAATACTTTTGTGATGCAGAGTTTTTTCATTTTTTGATAAGCCTCCTGTGAATTTCACCCGTAATTATATACCAATCATCCGAATAAGTCCATCGAGAAAGAGAACTTTTTTTAAAAACGGCAGAATGATTTTTTCATGTTGTGTGACTACGCTTTGATGAAATTTGTGTATCTTCACACAGCATATCCGGTTTTATGTCTGACGTGTATAGTTTTCACCTGTAGCTACAGTACGGAAATCATGGATCCGGGATATCTCAGCTGCAAGACTTGTCTTGAGTTCCCTGATATCTATGTCATTCTGAAGGGAGAGAAAGTACTTGTCGGAAACGCCGAAAAACTTGGCAAGCCTCAAAGACGTATCAGCGGTGATCTTCCTTCTGCCGTTCAGTATCGCCTGTATTCTCGAAACAGGCACGTTTATCTCTTTCGCGAGCCGGTATGCCGAGAGACCCAACGGACGCATGAACTCTTCCCTGAGAATTTCACCGATTGTTGGGACCGGAATGTAATCAGTCATATTGTTTTATTCTCCTCTTTCATTGCATTAATTTTCTTCAGTGATAGTCAGCGATCTCGACCTGAAGAAAGTCATTTCTTCCCTTGACCCAAAAGCAAATACGGTACTGATCATTCACACGAATGCTGTACTGCCCTTCGCGGTCACCATGTAGTTGTTCCAAATGGTTTGCCGGCGGCACTTTCAGATCCTCCAAACTGTCCGCATTGTCTATCATGATCAGTTTCCGTAAAGCAACTCGCTGAATGTCATTGGGAAGTTTTCTTGAAAAAATCTGGTGGAAGACTTTTTCCGTTTCTTTGTCAGCAAATGTACAAATCATACCCTTATTATACACGCGAGGCGTGTATATGTCAAACATTAATACGGGAATTCTGGCTGCGATGGCAGAAGATATAGACAATGGATGAAACCGGATCATGGACAATATTGCGGTTCCGGTCCCGGAATACCGGGTGTATGTGAAAATTTGAGAAAAGAAACAGAAAATATGTTAGAATTAACACTTTTCAGTTGACAAAATAACACATGAAATGTAAAATACCTATGGATTCTAACACATATAACAGAATTAACGGAAGGGGAGATAGCTTGTACAACGAGAGACGTGAACAGATACGTTCGCTGCTTCAGACAAAGGCCTTCGTTTCTCTGAAGGAACTGTCCGAGATGTTTCCGGATGTTTCCGAGATGACTTTGAGAAGAGATATCGAATACCTGGAAAGGGAAAGAGAAGCCATCAAAGTCAGAGGCGGAGCCAGGAGCATGAAGTTCATAACGAACCAGTCCGACGGATCCATTACCTACAGGCTTCAGAGAAATATACAGTCAAAAGAGGCGATAGCCGAAAAGGCTGCAAAGTTCCTTGAGCCCGGAAGATCGATCTTCATCGACTCGGGATCCACCACCCAGAAACTGGCAAAATTCGTCCCCAACGAAAGATTCTCCTTCACCACTACGGATCCGGTCATAGCGATAGAGCTGTGCAAGATCGGGCTGCCCATAGTCAATATGGTGGGGGGAAGGCTCGACGGAGACAACCAGACCGTTACGGGACTGCAGGCCACAAGGTTCCTGGCGGAGATCAACATCGACATAGCGTTCCTGTCGCCTTCGGGGCTCTCCCTGAGAAGCGGTTTTACAGTGGGCAATTACGCCGAATGCGAGCTGAAGCGCATCGTGGCCGAAAAGGCAAGGCTCGTGGTGATACTCATGGACGGATCCAAGATGGACAAGTCCCTGCCGTACACTTTCTCCACATTTTCCAACTGCGACGTGCTGGTAACGGACGGGAAGCTTCCCGAAGACATGGAGAAGGAAGCCCGGGACCGCGGGATCCGGATCATATACTGCGGCGACGGAATGTGATCTTACGGGATCACCGGCGCTGCGGAACAAAACAGTTAATTCTATTCAAGAAAGGACATACATATGGCAAATGTAGTCATTATGCCTCGTCAGGGCCAGAGTGTTGAGTCATGCATCATCACCGCCTGGCAGAAGAAAAAAGGCGATCATGTCGAAGTGAAGGACATACTGTTCTCCTACGAGACTGACAAGAGCGCTTTCGACGAACCGTCCCAGTTCTCGGGCACCGTGCTTGAAGTGCTCTGGAATGAGGGGGATGTGGTGCCGTGCCTTGAGCCGGTATGCATCATCGGCGAGCCCGGGGAAGACATCTCGGCTCTGCTTCCGAAGAAAGCTGAAGCCCAGGCCGCAACCGAGGCGCCGAAGGCTGATGAAGCCCCGAAGGCGGCAGCGGAAGCCGCAGCCACCGTCTCCGAATCCTCGGGAGAGAGGGTGTTCATTTCTCCCAGAGCAAGGAAACTGGCTCTGGAGAGCGGAGTGGACATGACAAAGGTCGTATCCACGGGACCTCACGGAAGAATAATCGAAAGAGACATCAACAAGGCGCTGGACCAGGGATTCGTGGCCACTACCGAAAAAGTGGAGCTGTTCCTTGCCGGCAAGCCTGTTGAAACAGATAATGAAGCTGAGGAGAGCGCGGCTCCGGCTCCTGCCGCGGCAGCCGCAGCGCCCGCAGATCTCAGGGCATACGATGAAGAGCCCCTGTCAAATGTCAGGAAGGTCATCGCCAAGTCCATGCACCAGTCCCTGGCGGAAATGGCGCAGCTTACCCTCAACTCTTCATTCAACGCAAAGTCCCTGCTTGACTACAGGGCAAAGCTCAAGGCCGGCGCGGAGACCCTCGGCCTGGGCAAGATCACCATCAATGACATGGTGCTGTACGCGGTATCCAGGATACTTCCCAAATACCCGGAGATCAACGCAAATCTTGTGGACGGCAAGTTCCGCAAGTTCAGGCACGCCAACGTTTGCGTGGCGGTGGACACTGACCGCGGACTCCTGGTCCCCGTCATTTTCGGCGCGGAGGCCATGACCCTGTCCGAGATCGCAAAGAGATCGAAGGAACTGGCTTCCCAGGCAAGGGAAGGCAAGTGCTCGCCGGATGACATGTCAGGCGGAAGCTTCACGGTCTCAAATCTGGGATCCATGGGCGTCGAAAGCTTCACACCCGTCATCAATCCCCCGCAGACCGCCATCCTCGGCGTATGCTGCACCACCAACAGACTTGACGCTGAAGGCAAGGTCTATCCCGCAATGGGTCTGTCCCTCACCTTCGACCACAGGGCGGTTGACGGCGCTCCCGCAGCCAAGTTCCTGAAGGAACTGTGCACCGCTCTTGAGAATTTCGAGCTTCTGCTTGCGAAATAAGGGAGGGTCTGAGGCTTTATGGAAAACAGGTTTGACCTTATAGTCCTGGGCGGAGGCCCCGCGGGCTACAACGCGGCCGAAAAGGCGGCCCACGGCGGGCTCAAGACAGTGCTCTTTGAGGAAAGAGCTCTCGGCGGCGTGTGCCTGAACGAAGGTTGCATTCCCACAAAAACTCTTCTCTATTCCGCGAAGATCCTTGACTACGCCCACCACGGCGAAAGCTACGGCGTGACCGTCGAGGGGGCGAAGCTGGATCATTCAAAGGTAGTCGACAGAAAGAACAAGGTAGTAAAGACGCTGGTGTCCGGCGTCGGCGCCCAGATGAGAGGCGCAGGCGTCACGGTGGTGAACAAGACCGCCGTTATAAAGGGCAAGGGCCCGGAAGGCTTCACTGTCACGGCTGACGGCGCTGATTACACGGCTCCGAAACTTCTCATATGCACCGGCTCCGAAGCGGTGGTCCCCCCGATCCCCGGACTGAAGGAGAGCTATGAAGCGGGATTCGCCATGACCAACCGCGAGATCCTGGACATACGCGCCATTCCCGGAAAAGTGGTCGTGGTCGGCGGAGGAGTCATCGGACTGGAGATGGCATCGTATTTCTGCTCCACGGGAGCCGAAGTCTATGTCGTGGAGATGCTGGACAAGATCGCGGGACCCACGGAAAAAGAGATCTCGTCGATCCTCGAAAAGAACTACGCAAAGCGCGGAGTCAAATTCATCCTGGGCGCGAAGGTCGCGTCCGTTAAGGGAAAGGCCGGCGAGGGCGTCGTGGAATACGAAAAGGACGGCAGGACCGAGTCCATCAAGTGCAACACGGTGCTCGTGTCCACAGGCCGCCGGGCAAGGACCAAAGGCATCGGCCTGGAAGAGCTGGGCGTACGTCTCGAGAGAGGGGCGGTCGTTACAGATGAGAGGCTGAGGACCAATGTTCCCGGCGTATGGGCCGCGGGCGACGTCAACGGCAAGGTCATGCTCGCCCATACCGCTTACCGCGAAGGAGAAGTCGCAGTGGCGGACATGCTGGGCAAAAAGGACTCCGTGGACTACAGAGCCATCCCCTCAGTCATATACACGAATCCTGAAGTCGGATCCGTGGGCGAGACCGTGGAGAGCGCAAAAAAAGCCGGCATCGAAGCTCTTGAGACCACCATCAGCCTGAGATATTCAGGAAGGTACGTGGCCGAGAACGAAGGCGGTGACGGGATCGTCAAGGTGGTGTACGGAAAAGAGCACCATGACATCCTGGGCGTTCACATGATCGGTTCCTACGCATCCGAGATCATATTCGGCGCGGCAGCCATGGTGGCGCGTCATCAGAGAGTGGCCGACGTCGAAAAGCTCGTGTTCCCGCATCCCACCGTATGCGAAGTCATCAGGGAAGCGATGTTCTCCATAGACTGACGGACCGGACGATCCGTATAAAATATCAACGAAAACAACAATAAACACAAGGAGATATTATCATGCCAAAGAGTCAGTACGTAGATCCCGGCAAAGTCTTTACCCCGGGTTTCATTGAATTTGAAAAGATCCCGCTCTGCCAGTACAAGAAGACCCTCGCTGAGGAAAAGAAGATCTATTCGAAAGAGGATTTCCTGCGCATCTATCACGATATGCGGACCATCCGCGAATTCGAGACCATGCTCAACGAGATCAAGACAAAATCCGAATACAACGGCGTCAAGTACAACAACCCGGGTCCGGCTCACCTGTCCATCGGCCAGGAAGCGTCTGCTGTAGGCCAGGCATACTGCCTTGACATCAACGACTATACATTCGGATCCCACAGGAGCCACGGCGAGATCCTGGCGAAGGGCCTTTCCTCCATCAACAAGCTGGACGAGAAGGAACTGTACGAGATAATGAAGGAGTTCCTGGGCGGCCAGACACTGGCAGTCGTGGAAAAGAACAACAAGAGCGGCAGCATCAAAGACCTCGCGAAAGACTTCCTGCTTTACGGAGCCCTGGCTGAGATCTTTGCCCGCACCACCGGCTTCAACAAGGGCCTCGGCGGATCCATGCACGCTTTCTTCATTCCTTTCGGTATCCTTCCGAACAACGCCATCGTCGGCGGAGCGGCTCCCATAGCTCTGGGCGCAGCCCTCTACAAGAGATCCAACCACAAGAAGGGCATCGTCGTTGCCAACTCCGGTGACGGAGCTCTCGGACGCGGCCCCGTGCTCGAATCCCTCAACTTCGCTTCCATGGACCAGATCACGAAGCTCTGGGGCATGGACGGCAAGTATTCCTCCGACGGCATGCCGATCCTCTTCAACGTGTTCAACAACTTCTACGGCATGGGCGGCCAGACCATGGGCGAGACCATGGGCTTCACATATCCCGCCCGTCTCGCGGCAGGCTTCAACCCCGACCAGATGCACGCCGAGAAAGTAAACGGCTACGATCCTCTCGCAGTCATTGACGCCACCACGAGAAAGAAGGAGATCCTTCTGTCCGGCAAGGGCCCGGCTCTCCTTGAAGTGACCACATACAGAGTTTCCGGACATTCGCCTTCCGACGCCTCCACATACAGGACTCAGGAAGAGATCGAAGCCTGGAAGGAAGCCTGCCCCATCAAGGCGTACCGTAAAAAGATGGTCAAGGGCAAGATCGCAACGGAAGCCGAATTCGACGAGATCGACCGCGGCATAATCGACCGTATCACCAAGATCATAAAGCTCGCAATAGATGACGAAGTCTCCCCGAGAATGGATCTTTCCAAGAATCCCGACATGATCTCCTCGATCATGTTTTCCAACCAGCATGTCAAGTCCATGGACGAGACCAGAGAACCCGAAGTTCTCATGCCGAAGGAAGAGAACCCGAGAGTAAAGCAGATCGCCGGCAAGTCAAGATACGCCTTCGACGACAAGGGCGAGGCTATCCCGAAGATGAAACTGTTCAATATCCGTGACGGTCTGTTCGAAGCCATCATCGACAAGTTCTATGAAGACCCCACCACCATCGCTTACGGCGAAGACAACCGTGACTGGGGCGGAGCGTTCGCTGTTTACCGCGGACTCACCGAGGCTCTTCCTTACCACAGATTCTTCAACGCACCCATCTCCGAATCCGCGATAGTCGGTTCTTCCGTGGGATATGCAGTTGCAGGCGGCCGCGCCATAGTCGAGCTCATGTATGCCGACTTTATCGGCTGCGCAGGAGACGAGATCTTCAATCAGCTGTCCAAGTGGCAGTCCATGTCCGCCGGTATCCTTAAGATGCCTGTGGTCCTCAGAGTGTCTGTAGGTTCCAAGTACGGCGCCCAGCATTCCCAGGACTGGACAGCGCTCTGCTCACATATCCCCGGCCTGAAGGTATGCTTCCCCGCAACGCCCTATGACGCAAAGGGCCTCATGAACGCGGCTCTCAACGGCACCGACCCTGTGGTGTTCTTCGAATCCCAGAGGATCTATGACAAGGGCGAAGAATTCCATAAGGAAGGCGTTCCTGAAGGATACTACGAAGTGCAGTTCGGCGATCCCGATGTCAAGAGAGAAGGAAAAGACGTGACCATCCTCACCATCGGCGCTGTGCTCTACAGAGCTCTTGAAGCGGCTAAGAAGCTGGAAGAGCAGTACGGCATCTCCGCTGAGGTCATCGACGCCCGTTCCATGGTTCCCTTCAACTACGAGAAAGTCATCGAGTCCGTCAAGAAGACTGGCAAGATCATCATCGTGGGCGATGCTGTGGACCGCGGATCCATCATGAGAGACATGGCCTCCAACATTACCGAGATGGCATTTGACTATCTGGATGCTCCTCCGGCAGTGTTCGGTTCCAGAAACTGGATCACACCTGCTTTCGAGCTCGAAAAGTACTACTTCCCGCAGGCTGACGGCATCATAGACGTTATCCACGAGAAACTCATGCCTATTCCGGGACATGTAACCAAGTACAACGAGACAGAGGCTGAACATATCGAGCGCGCGAAGAGAGGCGTCTGATCTCCATTCCCGGATAGGGACCGGAGTTACTGTCTGCCGGTAAGGCAGAGGATGAAATAAAACGGAGCTGTTTAAAGACCCGGAATCATTCACCGGGGCCTGAACAGCTCCTTTTTCATTTTTGACCGTTATGCATACGTGACCGGTCCTTCTGTTTCTCACCTTTGTTCGTGTATCTCTTTCAGCTGAGGTATGCCGAAAAATATAGTTCCGTGAAACGGACTTACAGGTTCAGGCTGTTTTCATCCAGCAGGAAGTTGCGGATACCGATGGTCACGATTCCCATATCATTTCTGCGAACTTTGATGTTATCACGCACAACAATGATTTTCTTAAAGGAATCACCAATTGCGTTGAGTGGGCGCTCCTCCTGCATCTGCTTTTCGGGTGTAGTCATCGCAAAAGCAGACTGGATATAATACTTCTCGCTTCCGCGAGTTGCAACAAAGTCAACTTCGAGCTGCTTTTTCGTAGTCTTATTCTCACGGTTCTTGCCGAATTGCTCCACGATTCCTACATCCACGTGATACCCGCGGATACGTAATTCGTTATAGATAATGTTCTCCATGATATGGTTTTCTTCGGCCTGCCGGAAGTTCAGCCTCGCATTGCGCAATCCAATGTCCTCAAAGTAGAACTTCGCCGGTGAACCGATATAATTCCGTCCCTTGATATCGTACCGGGCGGCTTTGCTCACGAGGAAAGCATCCGTTAGATAGTCCATATACTTTTTCAGCGTTTTGTCGCTGATGTTCTTTTTCTTGACTGTTTTAAAGGTGTTTGCCAATTTCAGCGGATTGGTCAGAGAACCCACGGCAGAGGCGAGAATGTCCACCAGCTCGTCCATCTCTTCGCGGTTACGTACCTTGTTGCGATCGACGATATCGCTGATATACACCTTCTGAAACAACGACATGAGATATTCCGACTTTTCCTCCGGCGTTTCACGGGAAAGGATCAGCGGCAACCCGCCGTAGGTACAGTAATCGTCCCAGGCTTCATCGGCACTGCCCTTGCAGGCAGAGCAGTATTCGCGGAAGGAAAGTGGGTGGATGCGGATCTCATCTCCGCGGCCGCGGAACTCCGTAACAAGATTGGAAGAAAGGAACCTGGAATTGCTGCCTGTAACGTAAACGTCCGCGTTGCGGATATGTATGAAGCTGTTAAGCACATCTTCGAACTCCGCAAGAAGCTGCACCTCGTCAAGAATGATGTAGTAGGTATCTCTGTCGGTGATCTGTTCTTTTACATATTTCAGCATGTTGTCGGGATCGCGCAGCTCTTTGTTGCTCCTGTCATCCAGAGCGACTTCAATGATATGGTTTTCCTGAATGCCCTTATCCAGCAGATAATTGTGGAACAGGTTTAACAGAAGGTATGATTTGCCGCACCGCCGTACACCCGTCACGATCTTGATCAACCCGTTCTTTTCCCGCCTGATCAGTCGATTTAGATAAAGGTCTCTCTTGATCTCCATGTCGCCCTCCTGTTTCTCGAAAAAATGTATTTACACCTTTTTTCGTAATTTATTATACATGATACAACTGCTCAAGTCAAGTGCTGTCCATGAGTTTGTCGATCGGCTTCTTGCTCTCCTGGGAGCTGCTCACGGCCATATGACAGGGACTGCGGGCGGCACCGCTTCGGAAGCGGCCAGGCGCTGAATGCGGAATACACATGACGCGTTGCGGCATTAGGGTGAAAATGCGGTCACTCACCCGTTGCAAATTTCGTTTTCATAATGTATAGTATAACAAAAAAGCAGCAAGGAGCTTGGATCTATGGAGCAGTGCCCCGCGAAAGATACAAAAAAACTCGGATTCGGACTTATGAGGCTTCCCGAGAAAGACGGAAAGATCGATATCGATGAAACGAAGGCCATGGTGGACCTGTTCATGGAAGCGGGTTTCACATATTTTGATACGGCCTGGGTATACACCGGCAGCGAGGAAGCCATAAGGAAAGCTCTTGTAGAGCGTTACCCGAGGGAAAGCTATACTCTGGCGACAAAAATGGCAGCGTGGGCCCGGTGCGAGAACCGAGAGGATGCTCTGAAACAGTTCGAGGATTCTCTTGAGAGGACAGGCGCCGGATATTTCGACTACTATCTTCTTCACAACCTGGGTGAGGGACGGACAGGCCTGTACGAGGATTACGGTCTCTGGGAATTCGCGCTTCAGAAGAAGGCTGAAGGAAATATAAAGCACGTGGGATTTTCATTTCACGCGGGAGCGGAGGAACTGGACAGCGTGCTTACGAAACACCCTGAGGCTGAATTCGTACAGCTCCAGATAAACTACGCCGACTGGGATGACCCAAATATCCAGTCCCGTCTGTGCTATGAGGTGGCAAGGAAGCACGGAAAACCGGTCGTGGTTATGGAACCGGTCAAGGGAGGGCTTCTGGCAGCGCCGCCGGAGCCGGTCAGCAGAGTATTCAAAGACGCGGACAGCGAAGCGTCCTGCGCATCCTGGGCCATCAGGTTTGCGGCAAGCCTCGACGGTGTCATGGCCGTGCTGTCCGGTATGTCCAGTACGGAACAGATGAAGGACAACATCTCCTTCATGAAGGATTTCAGGCCTCTTGACGAGAAAGAGAAGGAAACGGTAGCAGGCGCGGTGAAGGCCCTCAGTGAGATCTCGCTGATACCGTGCACGTCCTGCGGATACTGCACCAAGGTCTGCCCCATGGACATAGGGATCCCGGCCACATTCTCGGCTCTGAACATGTACAAGAAGTTCGGAAACCGGGACAGGGCCGTCAGGAACGAACGGTTCAATGTTGCAAGGGCGAAGAAGGGCAGGGCGCATGAATGCATCAAATGCGGGGCCTGCGAGGATGCCTGCCCCCAGCACATCCAGATAAGGGAAAGGCTGGAAGAGGCCTCGGAAGTGCTTAAGACCGGCGAATAAGGACAGAGAAAACAAAACGGCAGAAAGGAGGATCTCCCGATGGAAAAGCTTGAATGCGCAGTCGAAAGGATAACATACAGGAACGCCGACAACGGGTATTCGGTGCTGCGTTGCCGGGCTGAGGGATACCGGCAGGTGATCACGGCTGTCGGGTGTGTTCCGGACGTTCATGTGGGAAGCATCCTCCTTCTTTCAGGAGACTGGAAGACAGATAAAAAGTACGGAAGACAGTTCGCTTTCACAGGGAGCGATGAGACCCTTCCCGCCACTGCCTACGGGATCGAAAGGTACCTGGGCAGCGGCCTTATAAAAGGCATCGGCCCGGGTTACGCGAAGCGTATCGTGGACAAGTTCGGAACAGATACCCTCGACATTATAGAAAACAGCCCCGGAAGGCTGAAGGAAGTCAAGGGACTGCGCAGCGGACTCATTAAAAAGATCACTGACGGCTGGTCGGAGCAGAAGGAGATCAGGAACATCATGCTCTTCCTTCAGGGCCACGATGTCAGTACCGCCCACGCGGCAAAGATCTTCGCTGCGTACGGAATGGACAGCATAAAGAATGTGATGGCGAATCCGTACAGACTGGCGGATGATATCTGGGGGATAGGGTTCCTCACAGCCGATACTATCGCGCAGAAACTGGGGTTTGACAGGGAAAAGTATGTCAGGATCAGGGCGGGGATCCTTTATTCCCTCAGCAGGCTGTCCGATGAAGGGCACTGCTTTGCCGGCTTCGGCATGCTTGTGAAGACCGCTGTGGAACTTCTTGGCGTGGACGATAGTCTCGTCAGCATGACTCTGGACGACATGATAAAGAACAAGGATGTTATCCTTGACAATATACAGGAGCCCCGGGATGAAGGAAAACCGCTGCAGGCTGAGGACGGTGAAAGCGACAGATCCGCCATTTATCTTCCGCCTCTGTTCTTCTCGGAACTGGGCGTGGCGAGAAGGCTCATGACTGTTGAAAGCACACCGGCGCCCGGGGACAGCATACCCGGAGATATAGTTTCCATGGTGGAGAAAAGGACCTCCATGACCTATGAGACGGTGCAGAGACAGGCTATCGAGACCGCGGTAAGATCAAAGATAACGGTGATCACCGGCGGACCCGGGACCGGTAAGACGACCACGACTCTCGGCATAATAGAGGCGTTCAGGATAATGGGCAAAAAAGTCCTTCTGTGCGCCCCCACAGGCCGTGCGGCAAAACGAATGTCCGAGGTGTCGAAGAGAGAGGCGAAGACCATTCACAGGCTCCTGGAAGCGAATCCGGTGGGCGGATACCAGAAAAACGAAAACAATAAGCTGGAGGGGGACGTTCTGATCGTGGATGAGTGCTCCATGATAGACGTTCTGCTCATGTACAACCTTCTGAAAGCGGTTCCCGACAGCATGAGACTGATATTCGTGGGTGATGTTGACCAGCTTCCGTCGGTGGGACCGGGCAATGTGCTGAGGGACATAATAGAATCAGACAGATTTTCCGTGGTAAGGCTGACGGTCATATTCAGGCAGGCAAGGGAAAGCCGTATAATACTTAACGCCCACAGGGTGAACAGCGGCGAGATGCCTGATCTGTCCAACGGAAGGAACACTGATTTCTTCTTCGTGGATGAGGGAGACCCTGACCTTGCCGCAGGTAAGGTGGTCGAACTGGTAAAGACCAAGCTGCCGAAGTATTTCGGCATTGACGCCTCCGGCATCCAGGTGCTTACTCCCATGAGAAAAGGAACAGTGGGCGCCGTAAACCTGAACCAGGTACTGCAGGAGGCCCTGAATCCGCGGAAAGAGGGAAAACACGAGATACAGCGCGGGGGAGTGATCTTCAGAGCCGGAGACCGGGTAATGCAGATCAGGAACGACTACTCGAAGGAAGTGTTCAACGGAGACATGGGTACGGTGTTCGATGCCGACGAGGGGGCCAGGACGCTTTCGGTGAATTATGACGGCAGACTGGTAAGCTATGACCAGACTGACATGGATGAACTGGTACTGTCGTACGCCGCCACGGTCCACAAGTCCCAGGGGAGCGAGTATCCTGTAGTGGTGCTCCCCATTGAGATGCAGCATTACATCATGCTGGAGAAAAATCTGGTATATACCGGCATAACAAGAGCAAAGCGGGGTCTTGTTATCGTGGGAACAAAAAAAGCCGTTGCGTGCGCTGTCCACTGGCAGCAGGCGTCGGCCCGTAATACACTGCTCAGACAGAGGCTTATGAACTGGAACGGCAGATGACAGTCCTGACAATGAAAAAGAAAAGATTTTGTGCAGTGTATTCCAGAATGACAGCAAAACAAAGACGGTGTGATCAGATCGTGTTACACCGTTTTTCTGTGTGTCGGGCAAGGTACCTATCTGACTGGTGATATTCCAGTCGCAATATTCAGGATGCATCCTATGTTTTCTTCGTGAGAATGAATGAAGGAAAGAAGGCAGTGACTTGTGAAAATTGCACACTGTGAAGGCAAAAAATTCTACACATTTTTACAAGGGAAATACGTTAAAAACAACGCCTTTTTCGTTGACACGTTTTTTTCGATATGATATACTGACAGGGAAGAAAAACCGCCTCACTTCAAGCCCTATACCGGTGAGTTGGACAGAATATTTTGTTTGAGCCCACCGCGCAGGTCGGGCTTTTTTCATGAGTCAGCGGTACTTCATTTATATATAATTTGGGAGGGTCTATGAAACTTATCTACCAGCCGCAAGACAGGCCGAAATTCGCGCAACTGATTCCATTTGCGTTCCAGCAGCTTCTTGCAATCATGGCAGCCACCATCGCTGTTCCTAACATCATCGGGCACGGCATGAGTCCCGCAGCCGCTCTGTTCGGAGCAGGTATCGGAACAGTCGTCTATCTTCTCTTCACCAAGTTCAGGAGCCCCGTGTTCCTCGGGTCATCCTTCGCGTTCCTCGGCTCAATGGCAGCGGCATTCGCAGGCGGAGTATCCGCGTCTCTCGGATATCTCGGTCTCATTCTCGGCGCTGTATTCGCAGGCCTCGTGTACGTCATCATCGCGATAATAGTCAAGTTCACCGGTGCAGGCTGGGTATCCAAAGTCATGCCGGCTGTAGTCATCGGCCCCACGGTCGCCATCATAGGGCTTTCGCTTGCAGGAAATGCCGTTGGCGATCTTTTTAAAGGAAACGTCACCCACAAAGTGGAAGAGCTTGCCATCGAGAATGGACAGATCGTAACCAACATGGTAGACGCGCAGAACGCAAACGGTTATATCTGCCTCCTCATCGGTCTG
This sequence comes from Clostridia bacterium, assembly GCA_017454465.1. Classification (GTDB taxonomy): domain Bacteria; phylum Bacillota; class Clostridia; order Oscillospirales; family CAG-272; genus UMGS1696. Next base: position 10,959 of record JAFTCY010000044.1, on the reverse strand, counting down.
GTGACTCTCGGAGTTACCATGCTCTGCTCCGTATACGGCAAAAAGATGGCAAAGATGATCCCGTTCATCATCGGTATCTGCGCAGGCTATGCTCTCGCGGCCATTCTCACTGTCATCGGAAACGCAACAGGCAATGAATCCCTCCAGATCATCAACTTCTCACTGTTCAACGATATGAAGTGGATCCCCGACTTCACTTTCCTCAAGGCCTTCAGCGGCGGGTACGAGTTCGGAGAGGTGGGATCCATGGGAGCGTATATCGGCACAATAGCCGTTGCGTACATCCCGGTGGCATTCGTCGTGTTTGCCGAGCATATCGCTGACCACAAGAACATCTCCTCCATCATTGAAAGCGACCTTCTCGAGAATCCCGGCCTTCACAGGACCCTTCTCGGCGACGGTGTGGGCTCCATGGCAGGTGCTCTGTTCGGCGGATGCCCCAACACCACATACGGTGAGTCCATCGGCTGCGTTGCCATCTCCGGAAACGCTTCCGTAAGCACCATCCTCACGACAGGTATCCTGGCGGTTGTGATCTCCTTCATAGCTCCGTTCTCAACGTTCCTTTCGACCATCCCGTCCTGCGTAATGGGCGGCGTGTGCATGGCGCTGTACGGCTTCATCGCCGTATCCGGTCTCAAGATGGTACAGAAAGTGGATCTTGAGGACAACAGGAACCTCTTCGTGGTATCCGTTATCCTTATCGCCGGTATCGGCGGAATGCAGCTCACCTTCGGTTCCATCACCATCACCAAGGTCGCGTGCGCTCTGATACTCGGTATCCTTACGAACGTTATCCTCGGCCTGAAGAGAAAGGCTGACAAGAAAGCGGAAGACGCTGAATAAGGTTTGAAATAAAAAAAGAAGCATGGCCGTGACCGGTTCCGACCGGTCGTCAGGCCATGCTTTTTTCTATACAGTCTCAGGCAGTTTCCGCTTCGTGCTCCTCCGGGTGGTCTTTTTCCTGTAGGCTCCCGGGGTCATGCCGACGATGCTTTTGAACGTGTTTGAAAAATGCTGCGTGTTGGCGTATTTCAGAAGGGCTGAGATATCCGCCAGGGACATTATGGTGTTCCTCAGAAGTGATTTCGCGATATCCACCCTTTTGTTGATTATATACTGCCCCGGGGTGGTCTCGTATTTCTTCTTGAAGACCCTGATGACCCTCATTTTGGTTATCCCCAGATGCCCGGAGATATCCTCAAGGGACATGTCGGAATAGATGTTGTCATCTATGTATTTCTTGACCGCCTCGGCAATGCTGCCGGCCTCTTTCATCGGGAAGTACAGGTCCTGTGTGGCCACCGTGAGGATAGAAAAGATGAAACTCATGAATTTCACGTATCCGTCCCGGTCCAGGCTGCTCTTTCCGGAGTCAAGCAGCGCGAATATCTCCTCGAAGGCGAGCTTGACGTCGCAGGCGTTTATGTAGACCCCGTAGGGGATCATGGTCTTGACCGCTTTTTCAAGCATCATTCCCTCCACATGGAACCACATTTTTTCATACGGGTCCTTCGGGTCCGAGCTGCTTATGATCCGCTCGCCTTTCTTTATAAGGCAGAAATCGCCTGCCTTTACAGAGAGGATCTCGTCTCCTGTCTGAATGTATCCCCTTCCGGAGATGATATACTCAAATATGTACGATTTCGCCGGTTCGCGGCTTATCCTGTATTCCTGCAAGGGGGGCGTGAATCCCGCAAGGGAGCAGAAAAGGGAGTCGTTCTCGGGGAAATCAGAGGCGTGGATTATCATTTCGCCGTTATTGTATGCCATGTTGACCTCTAATCAGAAAATGAATTTTAAGCCCCCGTAATCGGTGACGGAGGGGAAACATGGGATCTCTGTTATGCTGATGTTTTCTCTGCCGCATATCTCTGAAAGCCTGCCGCCGCCCGGGAATGATGACGGAGACCCGAAAAGGAAGACGCGTCCGCAGGCGTATCCCCCGGCGCCGCCGATGAAGCCGCGGTCGTAGCCCGGGAGCCTTATCCCTTCGTTTGACACGTATTCCGACCTTATGCCGGCGGAAACAAGGGAAGAATGGATGCCCCGGTCAGACGTGATCACCACGCTGTCCGTGACGATGCAGGAGCAGCCGGCGTATCCCTGGTTCACGTCTATCAGCCGAAGCCCTTCCTTCCTGGCGAGGGCGAGGACGCTTTCCGAACAGGACTTTTTTCTGGCAATGACGAAGTCCCGTCCCACAGCTGCATTCAGCCCGGTGTCCGAGGGGTACAGGGCGCCTCTTTCGTCTTCAGCCAGGACAAGGGATTTTCCGGTGTGCCCGGCTATGTCGCAGAGAAGCGCGGCGTGCTTTCTGTAATATGAGGCGGGCGCTGCGACGGATCCGCCTATGACGGTGAATATCATGTCGGGATGGCATCTTACCGGATACGGGATGTCCGTATCCTCCGGGATGCGGAATACCCTGAATCCGTCACCGAAGATCTTTTTGAGAATGCTTTCGCATTCCGGCGCTTCCTCCGATACGAGGCAGGCGCCCGGGACGGACCGGCCGTCTCGATAAGTCAAAAACTCCCCGGGTGGAGTACCTGGGGAGCTCTGATCGTTCTTCATGACCCGAACTTATGCTCTCGTTACCTTGCCGGAGCGGAGACAGCGCGAGCAGACATAGACTGTGGTATTCGTTCCGTCAACAACAGCCCTGACTTTTCTGATGTTCGGTTTCCAAGCTCTATTTGTCTTGCGGTTTGAGTGGGAAACGTTATGTCCGAATGTAACGCCCTTGCCGCATACACTGCACTTAGCCATTATACCTGCACCTCCATATATGGGATTCGTTTGAATACTTTCAAAAATCAGCATTGGCTATTCTAGCATAGCGGGAGAAAAATTGCAAGTGTTTTTTTACAATAAATATCGGAATTATGGCATATATTTCGCATTTATCCGGGATTTCCGGCACCGCCCGGGAGGATAACACCGTTTTTTGTGTTTTTTTGTCCCGGGAAAATGCGAGGAATGCCCCGCTGGCAGTTGTTATTTTTCACCTCCTATGGTATACTTTTGGGGAGTATGGAATACCGGTGAAGGGAGGGATGCCTGTGCATGGGAATAGGACGCTGTGCCTGATCACGGCGGTTCTTCTTCTTCTTCTTCTTCTGCTTGTGTCATGCGGCGCCGGGAACACCGGCCCTTCCCCCTCCTTTACCCCGGGACCCGGCAGCGACACTGCGGGACAGGTGCCCGGCACCGCGCCCGGACCTGCGCCAGGCACTGAACCGGCGGAAACGCGGCCGGCTGAAAATGATACCGGCGAAACGCTCCCGGTCAGGACGCCGGACGTCTCATATGAGATACCTCCCCTGGAGACCGCGGAGTTCCATCCGGATGAGGCCCATGTCGACGGTGACGTGATGCTTGACGTTTCCTGCCTGAACAAAGGCTACGTGGCCGTCAGCGCCAAATCTGACTCAAGGCTGAAATTCCAGGTGAAGTTCGGGGAAAAGACCTACAACTACAACATCTCCTCGGACGGCGAACCCTCGGTGTTCCCGCTGCAGCACGGCGACGGGGAGTATAAGTTCAGGGTAATGCAGAATACCACGGAATCCCGGTACATAGAGCTTTACTCGGAGACCTGTGACGTGGTGATGGACAGCGAGTTCGAGCCCTTCATACGGCCTTCTGACTACGTGCCCTATAGCAAGGATTCCCAGTGCGTCTCAAGGGCGGCGGGGCTCGCCGGATCGGCCGTGGATCCGGTAGACTACGTGAAGAAGGTATACGAGTTCATCTGCTATACCATAAACTACGACAGGGAAAAGGCCCGGTCGGTCACAAAGAACTATATGTCGGATCCCGATGAAACGCTGTATGCCGGCAGGGGGATATGCTTCGACTACGCGGTGCTGGCCGCCGCCATGCTGAGAAGCCAGGGTATTCCCACGAAGCTGGTGTTCGGATACGTGTCGCCCGGTGACATCTACCACGCATGGAACATGTTCTATACCAGGGAGACCGGATGGATCACCGTGAGCTTCGAAGTCAAGGGAGAGCAGTGGACCAGACTGGACCTGACCTTCTCGGCCACAGGAACTGACAGCGAGTTCGTGGGCAACGGAAGCAACTACTCAGACGTTTACTATTACTGATCACATACATAAATATGACGGAGAGATAAAGATGAGCAGACGGAAACTTGACAATATGGGCGTCAGCGCCTTCTGCGAGAGCATGGCGATGATGATCCAGTCCGGGATACAGACCGAAGAGGCTGTCTCGCTCCTCCACAGCGGGGAGAACAGGACCGGAGGAATACTGGAATCCGCCCTCGCGGACATGAAGAAGTCTCTGGAGGAAGGCAGCACCCTTTCCCGGGCCATGGAGGACACGGGCATCTTCCCCGAATACGCGCTCCAGATGATAAAGACCGGAGAGGATTCCGGACATCTTGAGGACATACTGTTCAGGCTGAGCACATACTACGCGGATCAGAAGGTGATCCAGGACAAGATAAGAAACGCCATCATATACCCGGCGGCCATGCTGGTGCTCATCATCGCGGTGCTGTCGGTCATGCTGGCCTTCGTTTTGCCTTCCTTCGTCAAGGTGTACGACTCCATGCTGGGCAGCATATCGTCCTCGGCGTATAACTACATAAACTGGGCATACGGATTCTGCTGGTTAGCCCTTATCCTGATGATAGCCGTGGCCGTGGTGCTCATCGTATGCCTCATACTCTGGAAGACCGGAAAGAAGGACACCGTAAAGGCGGCCCTTTCCAGGATACCTGCCACATCGAAGATCCTTGAGTCCATGGGCATGTTCCGCTTCAGCGGGGCGTTCGCCACGTTCCTGTCCAGCGGAAAACTGCAGGACGAGGCCGTGCTGGACAGCATACCCATGGCCGACTGCAGGCCTGTGGAGGAAAAACTGAAAAAATGCGCGAGACGCATGGAGGAAGGCCACGGATTCGCCCAGGCCGCGTACGAAGAGGAAGTCTTCGAGCCGGTGTACGGGAGGATGCTCCTCGCCGGCGAGCGCAGCGGTAATCTTGACAAAGTCCTTGAAAAACTCAATTCCCACCTGGAAGAGGACTGCTCGTCCCGGGTGGACAGGCTGGTGGGGACGGTGGATCCCGTGCTGTCATTCGTGCTCATGGTGACAGTAGGCCTGTCGCTTCTCTCGGTGATGCTTCCCCTCATAGGAATGATGAGCTCCATAGGCTGACGGGGAGGGCAGGATGTATTCTGACAAAAAGAAGAACAGGCTGGTGCCTGTCCTGCTGCTGGTCCTTGTCATAGCGGCTGCCGCCGTTCTGGCTGTTCTGGCCGTGAACGGGGCGAACAGCGAAAGAAGGACCGAAGGGGCGGAGGCCATCCGGCAGACGGTAACGGACGCCGCAAGGCAGTGCTACGCCGTCGAAGGGGTATATCCCCCGAACCTCAGATACCTGGAGGAACATTACGGCATCGCCGTGAATACAAAAGACTATTACGTGACATACGACGCTTTCGCGTCGAACCTCCCCCCGGCGGTGGAGGTAATACCGAAGCCGGGAAAATGACACTGAAAGGAGGCCTTTCCGATGAAGAGATCTGACAGATCCCCTCTGGGACTGTATACCATAGCCATAGCTGCGCTGTTTCTCGCCGGGTTCTTCGTCCTGGTGCTTTTCGGCGCCCTGACTTACCGGAACACGGTGGAAATCCGGAGCCGCAACTACGGCACGAGAGGCCTTTCCTCATACATTTCAACGAGCATAAAGGGCAATGACACAAAGGACGGCGTGTCCGTGGAGGATTCGGAACACGGCCAGGTTCTGGTGCTTACCCAGAAGGGAAGCGGAGGAGCGGAATACGCGGTCAGGATCTACAGATACGGAGGAAGCCTCGTGGAGGATTTCGCCAAGGCGGGAGCTCCCCTTTCCCCTGAAAACGCCCAGATCATCGGAGGCTGCGAGATATTCACGGTGAAAAAGATCTCGGAGAGTCTCCTCGAGATCACAACGGACGCAGGATCCGTGACTGTCAACTTAAGGAGCGGAGGTGACGGGCAGTGAAGAAAAGAATAACGGGATTCTATGTGGAGACCCTTATCCTCATAGGCGTGTTCATCTGCATCATACTTCTGATCACCCAGGCCTTCGGCGCGGCAAAAGTCAGGAGCACCGAGGCAAAGCTTCTTACCAATTCCGTTATCCTGGCCGAGAACGCCGCGGAGGCCATGTCCTCATGCTCCGGCGCCGAGGAGCTCTACAGGCTCCTTGACAAAGGCAACGCCAGGTTCGACCCGGCGGGGAGCACAGTGGCTGCGTATTATGACCGGGACATGAATCCCGATCCGGAGGGCACCCTCAGGCTCACCCTGCAGTGGACCGGAGCGGGTGCGGCGTCGGATGATGACGCCCCGGAGACCTCAGGTCAGGAAACGGGCGCGGCAAGGGGGCATATAATCGTTACAGACATCTCGGCCGGCCGGGAAGTGTTCTCTATGGACACGGCGGTCTGCCTTCAGCCGGCATCCGGAAGCGGCAGCTGAGGGGTCCGGCAGGCGTTAACACAATTAACAATTCATCAAAATTTTACGCAACACAGGAGGTGGGATCATGAGGGATGTTCCGATAAAACTGGGGCCGCTGGCTATTTTGCTGACGGTCGTATGCATATGCATGACGACCCTTGCGATCCTCACGTTCACAACGGCCAGGGCGGACATGAACCTTGCCTCTACCTATGCCGGGACCGTGAAGACCAGGTACGCCCTGGAGGAGGAAGGCCAGGAATTCCTTGCTGAGGCTCTGAAGGAAGGAGCCGTGCCGGCGGGAACCGGGCTTAAAGACGGCATATACACAAAGACCTTTGAGAAGGACGGGGCATACCTGAGGATAGCTTTCACTTTTGATTCCGGGAGATACGAGATCCGGGAATGGATACACGGAAAGCATTGGGAACCCGACGAGTCCGCGGGGAATCTGTGGGACGGAGACTGATATTTTCTGCAATCATATATTACAAAAACGGAGACGGAGACATGACGCTTCTTGACATCCTTTCGAAGTCCCTTGAAATGGGGGCATCAGACATTTTCGTTATAGCCGGCATTCCGGTGACATACAAGTGCAACGGCCGCCAGGAGCGGGCCGGAGGCGATATGATGCTTTCGGAGTCCATCGAATCACTGGTGAGGGAGATCTATGACCTGTCCAAAAGAACTATGGTGAAGCTTGAGAACGACGAGGACGACGACTTTTCCTTCGCCGTGCCCCATCTCGGCAGATTCAGGGTCAACGTGTTCAGGCAGAGGGGCTGCCTTTCCTGCGTCATCAGGGTCATAAAGTTCGGACTGCCCGATCCCGCGAAGCTGGGGATCCCGGAGACGGTCCTCCAGATGGGAGACATCAAGAAGGGCCTTGTGCTCATAACAGGCTCCGCGGGGGCCGGAAAATCCACGACCCTCGCCTGCATAATTGACAGGATCAACAGGAACAGGGACGCCCATATCATAACCATGGAGGATCCCATCGAGTACATACACAGGCACAACAGATCCATAGTCACCCAGAGAGAGATATCGGTGGATACCCCCAGTTATCTGGATTCGCTGAAATCCGCCCTCAGGGAAAGCCCGGACGTCATACTTCTGGGGGAGATGAGGGACTATGAGACGATCTCCGCGGCCATCACCGCCGCAGAGACCGGAGTCCTTCTGTTCAGCACCCTCCACACCAGCAGCGTATCAAACACCATCAACAGGATACTGGACGTATATCCCAGCAACCAGCAGCAGCAGGTTAAGATCCAGCTGGCCCAGATCCTGAAGGGAGTGGTATGCCAGCAGCTGGTGCCCACCGTGGACGGAGGGCTGACGGCTGCCTTTGAGATCATGAAGACCAACACCGCCATCCAGAACATGATAAGGGAGGACAAGCTCCACCAGCTGGATTCCATACTCCAGTCCGGGGCTGCCGAAGGCATGTGCACCATGGACTCAAGTCTTCTGAGACTGTACCGTGAAGGAAAGATCACGAAGGAAACGGCGCTGCTATACTGCGTCTACTATGAGAACATGCAGAAGAGGCTGTCGCTCTGACATGGCATTAACTGAGAGGAAGTGAAGTACAATGCTTGAGAATACCGCATACAGGCTGAATAACGGACTGGGGCTGACCGTCGCCTATTTCGGGGGATCCATCACCGAGGGGGCAGGGTCCAGCTCATATGACAGGTGCTGGGCAGGCCGGACCACGGCGTGGCTCAGGGAAACATGGCCGGGGTGCGAGATAAAGCACGTCCAGGCCGCAATAGGCGGAACGGACTCCTCGCTGGGGGTGCACCGCTGCGACAGGGATGTGTGCAGCTTCCGCCCCGATCTCGTGTTTTATGAGTTTTCGGTCAATGACCAGGACCTGGATTACGGAACAGCCCTCAGAAACACGGAGGCGTGCTTCCGCAAGATACGCACCGCTGTTCCCGAGGCTGAGATAGTCACGGTCTACACTGCGACGAAATATCTGTGCGACAACATGGCTCAGGGACGGGTGCTGCATGCGAGAGCAGCCCACAGCACGGTGTCCCATGTGTACGGCATTCCGGAGATAGACATAGGCGGAGCTCTGATGCACCGGGTCCTTGCGGACGGGTCCCCGGAGGCGGGAGCCGACGACTGGCTGCGCTATACGAAGGATACGGTCCATCCCAATGACGACGGATACGCCGTGTATTTTTCCGTCCTGCAGGCCAGAATGCGGGAGTGGCTTGAAGGTGCTGAAAAGGAAGCCGGCCTGAGGCCGTATCCCCTTCCGGAGCCCATCGTGCCGGACGGGGAGTCCCATATGCGGGCAAGGATGGTGGACTGCCTCTGCGCCGGATATGACGGCAGCTGGCGCGTCAGGGAGGAAGCTCTGTGCGGGAAATATCCCCGGTACATCGAATGCGATCAGCCCGGAGGCGGGCTCGAGCTTGAATTCGAGGGAAAGCAGATCGGGGTCATGTGGATGATGGCCAAGGACAGCGGCGACGCGGTATGCGCCGTCGATGACGGAGAGCCTTTCACAGTCAGTTCCTGGGACAAATACTGCAAAGACTTCAGCCGGGCCAATTCGGCGGTTATAAAGAGCGGGCTTTCTGACGGAAGACACGTCCTGAAGCTCAAAGTGTCCGGCACGAACTCGGAAGGATCCGAGGGGCACGCGCTCCGTATCGGAGCGTTCCTGGTCCTCTGAGATCACCAGGCAGGACCGGCAGGGCCGGCAGAGATGAATATGCAAAACGAAACGGGAGTGAAGCGATCACCCCCGTTCTTGTTATTTCCTGTAAAGATCATCCAGCGATACCAGCCTCAGATCCTCTTTCCCGGCTTTCTGCGCCAGTCCCCTGGTAAAACCGCTCTTGGAGAAAATACAGTAATGATACCTGCGTCCTTTGCCGAAGACGTCCGCATAGTGCCTGAGCAGTTCCAGCTCGTCGGTCCCCACAGGCTCGTTCCTGTATTTGCACGAACCTATGATGAATTCCTCCGGATCGGCCGAGGTGCCGACTATGTCTATCTGCACTTCTTTTTTTTCTTCAGGATCGGTCCCCCACCACTGTCCGACGCCGGTCAGCGGAAACGGCAGGTCATCCGCGTATCTGAGGAGATACTCCCTGCACATCTGCTCGAACACAAGACCCATGTATCCCGGGATGTGAGGCTTTATGCTCAGGTCATAGTTTCTTTCGATCCTGCCGGAGGATATCGCCGACATGTTCATGGGGACGAACCTGTACCAGAACCGGAACAGGTTGTCACGGATCGAATAGATCGTTTTCTTTCCCGGTTTTTCGGTGATAGGGGTTTCTTTCCTCAGTATGCCGAGATCCAGCAGAACTTTGAGATATTTGGAACAGACCGCCCGGTCAAGTCCGGCTTTGGACGCGATCTCGTTCTGGCGCGTCGCTCCCTGCGCGATGGCGGCTATAACGGAATTGTAGACCGCGGGTTCCCGCAGTTCCTGCTTGAGCAGGTTCTCCGGTTCACCGAACAGATAGCACGAATCCCTGAAGAAATTCCTTTTCAGGGCCTCATCCATATCATCCTGTACCCCCAGACTGTTTATATAGTGGGGCGTTCCGCCGGTGACGCCGAATACCAGCGCCTGGTCTTCGTTCCCCAGCTGCGGGTTAAACGCGGCAGTCTCCCTGTATGAAAGCGGCAGTACCTTGAACTGGGCGGTCCTCCGGCCGTACAGCGGACTTTCATATCCCAGGATCTGGTTTTCCATGAAACTCATGGATGACCCGCAGAGGATCAGAAACAGGTTACCGCTTTTCCACACATGGTCGATTATATGCTGCAGCCTGGACGAGATCGACTTTTCCGCTCTGGCGAGGTAAGGATATTCGTCGATCACGAATATGAGATGTTCTATTTTCGACAGTTCCGTGATCCCGCTGAGGGCATCGCCGTATGTCCTGTACACGGGAGCCGGGGATCCCGGTGCCTTATAGTCCGAGATGACGCCGGACAGCGCTTCGAGATTTTCTCCGGAAGAAGCTTCGAGGGCGGAGAAAAAAGACTGTGGGCTTGTCTTTGCAGAACTCTGTTATGAGCGAGGTCTTTCCGACCCGTCTTCTGCCGTATATGACCACACACTGGAAGGTCCCGGTATTATAGAGCTCATTCAGTTCGGAAAGCTCCTTTTCCCTGCAGAAAAACATATTTCCTCCAAAAAATAGACTCGTGAGTTATCAACTCACGAGTCTAATATTATTCCGTACAAACGCTGTCAAGATACGGTCTGCAGGCGGTATGGTCAGGAAATGAAATTTCTGATCCTTTCCAGGGCTTTGGCTATGTGGTTCACGGAATAGGCGTAGGAAAGCCTCGCGTATCCCTCGCCGCTTTCGCCGAAGGCGGTGCCGGGAACTATGGCAACGCCCTGTTCGTCAAGGAGACGCTTGCAGAATTCCTCCGAGCTCATGCCGAATTTCGAGATATTGGGGAACACATAGAAGG
>JAFTCY010000043.1 GCA_017454465.1 Clostridia bacterium | reverse complement strand
TCTCCGTTAACTTCAGCGAAATCGACTGGTACACTTATGACGCCAAGTTCGGTGATGCAGCATGGAACGGCGCAGCTGTCATCAGATTCGGTAACGATTCCACAGACAGCTACGACAGGATTCCCGGCTTCATCGACGACGCTCTCGCATTCAAGGGTGTTGCTACAGCTGAGGACATCGCTAACCTGAAAACCTACTACGGGAAATAATCCGTAATATAAAAATATCTAAGTCAAATTAGATTTCAGAAGCACCTCCTTTGGGGTGCTTCTGTTTTTCTTCTGCATTTTTGAATGCAAAAAAGCACCGCGAAAAAAAACGGCTTCGTTTTGTTAACGAGCCGTTTCTTTGCTTGCTGTCTTATTCTTTTCCTTCTTTATTTATTTCGTTCTTCAGATCTTCAAGCATCGTATTGATCTCATCATCAACATATGTGATCTCAGACCAGAACTCTCGGGCAGAAAGCCTAAGAATGCCTGTCCGCAGTGCCTGAAGCTGTATAAGTCCGTCAGAAGTAACGACCCTGACAGAAAAATCCTTTCCAATCTGGTATATAAGACGCTCAATATATGTATCTCCGAGCTCTCCTTCTTTTGTATAGACGATCTTCAGCCCGTTCTGCTCGAACCTTCTCTCATTAGCCCCTTTGACATTGTACGCATCGAATACAACTATGATGTCCTTACCTGTAAAAGCCCTGTAATTCTGGAGGATGTCGCACAGATGCCTGCGGGCATTCTCAAGATCGCAGTCAGCGATCGCCGCGAGTTCGGGTGAGGCGAATATGACATTATATCCGTCGATTATATACATCGATTTTTTGTATTTTGGACTTTTTATATTGGGAGTAACGGAGTTTTCGGCTGTTTTGGAGTATATCCTGCGTTTTATCGGCCCGAACTCTCTCTCCATGATGGCTTCAAGTTCCTTTTCATCGATCTTGACAGGACGGCTGACATATTTTATCTCCTGACCGGATCCGTCTGCCAGGCGTCCGTCCGGAGTCAGATGGGCGTAGTCACCTACCTGATCCCAGGGAACGACGAAACCCGCTCCCCTGGCACAGAATACTGAATGCGGAGGGTTTGGAAGATCCGATTCGGGATCGTACGCAGTCTGTTCGATTACTTCCTTTTCGTTATGGCACGGCAGATATCCCTCGAAACGGACAGTGAATTTTCCTTTTCCGTGGGTGTAGTCCGCTACTCTCACATGGTAGTCGCTTGATGTTGAAACCGGCACTGTGCCGGTGAGGCAGGAATATCCGGGTTTTGCCTCAGCCTCGTGAAATCTGGCGTTTCTTGATATGACATCCGCCATTGCTGTACCGATGCACTCTGACGGAACTTCAAGCCTGAAGCTGTAATACGGTTCAAGAAGCACGCATTTCCCCAAAGATCTTAGCTTCATGAGTCCCTGACGGACCGCTCTCGATGAGGCTTCCCTGAAATCACCGCCTGATGTGTGCTTCAGATGAGCTTTCCCGGCAACAAGAGTGATTTTTACATCAGTCAGCGGAGCTCCGCACAGCACTCCCCGGTGCCTTTTGTCTTCAAGACAGGACAGAATGAGCCTCTGCCATGAAACGGCAAGAAGATCCTCGTCAGCCGCGTTGTCGATCACGATACCGGATCCGCTTTCAAGGGGCTCAAGCAGCACATGCACTTCAGAATAATGCCGGAGCGGCTCGAAGTGCCCGATCCCCACGGCGGGAGCGCTGATCGTTTCCTTGTACGTTATTTTCCCCTGTCCGAAACTCACGTCGTAACCGAATTTGTTCTTTATGAGCACAGTCAGTATCTCGCACTGGACCTGTCCTGTGACCTGTACGTTTATCTCTCCGAATCTCTCATTCCAGACAAGTCTTAAAAGGGGTTCCTCTTCCTCGAGGGACTTGAGTTCTGTGAAGGCTTTTTTTGCGTCAGCGTCTTTCGGCAGAACGATCCTGTAAGTCAGGACAGGTTCAAAGAACGGTGAGGCGCTGTGCTCTTCCGCCCCCAGTCCCATGCCTATCTTTGCGCCGGACAGTCCGGTGACGGCACAGACTCTGCCTGCAGGGCATGAGTCCGCAGTCTCATATTTTTCTCCGGAATAGAATCTTATGGAAGTGATCTTTTCCTCAGCTTCCTCGTCATGGTCGGTTATATACCTGACCGGCTGGCGAACCGAGATGTTTCCGCCGGTCATTTTCAGAAAAGTAACTCTGTTCCCCTGAACGTCATGGGCGATCTTGAATACTCTGGCGGAGAATTCCGCGGGGTATTTCCCGGCCTCAGTATATGTTTCAAAAGCACTGAGCAGGGCGTCTATGCCGTTCAGCTTCAGTCCGCTCCCGAAAAAGCAGGGGAAGATCTTTCTTTTGCCAACGGCCTCTTTAAGGCTTTCAGAACTGATCTTTCCCGTTGCAAGATATTCATCGAGCATCGCTTCGTCAGCCACCGCGGCCTTTTCATATGCTGCTTCAAGGTCTGAAAAATCTATGCATCTGTCTGAAAGACTGCTGATACCTTCCATCAGTTCGTTTCTCGAGAAACCCGAAAGGTCCATTTTTGTAACGAATATGAACGTTGGAACAGAATATCTCGAAAGCAGTTCCCACAATGTCTCGGTATGGACCTGGACGCCCTCTGTCCCACTGATAACGAGAACGGCATAGTCAATCACGGATATGCTCCGTTCCGCTTCAGCGGCGAAGTCGGTGTGCCCGGGCGTGTCTATCAGCGTGATCCTGGTATTACCGGTCTCAAAGATCGCCTGTTTGGAAAAAACGGTTATCCCGCGGTCCCTTTCGATCTCATGAGTATCGAGAAACGTGTTCCTGCTGTCTACCCTTCCCAGTTTGCGGATCTTTCCGGTCCTGTAGAGGAGAGCTTCGGACAGGGTGGTCTTACCTGCGTCAACGTGGGCAATGATCCCGATCGTAAGATCTTTCATGAAGCTCTCCTTTCCGCTCTGTCAGAGCACGTATTTCCGCAATTTTATCATATTTTTTTGATTTGGTCAAAAAAATTAAGTTTTGTTTAAGAAATATGTGATATAATCTGCTCAAAGATCAGGAAGAAAGGTGCGAGACGATAATATGAGGATTCTGCTGGCAAGTCCGGACAGGGACTTTCTGGAAGCATATGAAAAATTACTTTGTGATGAATTCGGATATGTTAAGACTGCCTTTGACGGCACAGCGGTTCTTTCGCTGCTGAAGGAGCAGGATTTCGACGTGTGCGTGATCGATTCAAAACTCCCGAGAGTCAATTACAGGACCATAGTTTCCAGACTGGATGCAAAAAAGATCCCTTCAGTGATCCTTGTTTACAAAGGAATGTCACCGGCTCTGCTTTGTTTAAAAGATCCGGTCACTGAATACATGCCGTTGCCTTTTCCTCCCGGAGAACTCAAGTCTGTCATAACGAGGGCGGACGGATCATACGGGGAAACGGTTTCTTATGATACCGGGACAGGAAACATCTCGTATAAAAACAACCGCATTGGAAACAGTCCGGTTACCCTTTCGGAAAAGCAGCTCCTTAAGTTTGCTGCAGAAAACAGTGGAGACGGGGGAGACGGAACGGATATACAGTACGGGATGTCATGTACAGAGTCTCTTAACAGAAAATTCGCCGAAGAAGGATGTCAGGCAAAGATAAAATATATCAACGGGAAAGGATTCATGCTGGTTGACAGCAGGTGAAGATATGAGCAAAGCTGAAAAAAAGTTTTTATGGTATGCGGTGCTTGCGGTTTTCGTGCTGCTTGCGGTCATCCTGGGAGTCATAAACATCGTCAACTTTACCATGGCGGCAAGCGATGCGGATGAACTGACCCAGAGAATAGCGGATCAGCACGGTACGCTGAATATCCGGACATTTGACAGGCCCGGCGGAATGAATGCTCCGGGAACACCGGGCGGGGATACGGGCTGGGGCGGCCGGTCAGACATTATGGGACCGGATTCTCCTGAAATGAACAACTCCCTGAGATTTTTCACGGTGGCTTATTCGAAAGGATTTGAGACCGGGGAACTGATCGAATACAGGATCTCGGCTATCTCAGAGTCAGAAGCGCTCGAAATGGCTGACAGCCTTAAAGAAGGAAAGACAGGATGGGTGAAAGGAATATACAGATACAGGGTCTACAGTGATGAAGGCAGGATCTTCATTACTGTGGTGGACCAGGGAAGGGAACTTCATCCGTCGTACAGGATCCTCATAATCTCAGCGATCGGCGGGATCGCGGGCGTGATCCTCAGCTACCTGTTCCTGAATATGGTGAGAAATAAAGTGTTCGCTCCCCTGAAAGACGCGGACAGGAAGCAGAAGCAGTTCATCTCAAGTGCCGAAGAAGAATTCAAGATGCCATTGACCGTCATAAGCGCACAGAATGAGATACTTGAAAAGGAATACGGTGTGAACGAGCAGACGGCTTCCATTAGGAAACAGGTCGCTGGCATGGGAAGGGTCATCAGGAAGCTGTCGTCACTGGCCATTTACGAGGATAATGCCGGAACGAAAACTGAAGTTGATCTTTCAGGGCTCGTCAATGAAAGAATTGAAAGAAAATCAAGGGAATTCGTGGAGCGGGGCATTTCTGTCGGAAAGCAGATAGAAGAGAATATAAGCTTCAACTGTGACGCGGACGCTATGAAGAAAGTCTTCGACGAGCTTGTGACAAACGCCATTAAATACTCTGTCACCCATTTCAATGTCAGAATGTCAAAGGCCAATGAAAGAATAGCAGTGATATTCTCCAACGACACTTCACTGGAAGACGGCATATATGACAACGCCTTCGACAGGTTCACGACTTTGAAAAACGCGGCTGCGGCCGAAGGACATAACGACGGGCTCGGTCTGGCATATGTCAGGGACATAGTCAGGAGCCACGGCGGCAGGTGCTCGGCTCGGGCCGAAAAAGGAGAATTCATACTTACTATCGCACTCTAGTCAGAGGGATTATACACCGGTATATGAACAATACGAATTAACATCACAGTTAACTGAAGGCCGATTTTGTACGAAGGGAGGTGGTCCTGGTGGATGCAGCTGAAAAACCGGTAGTTGTAATGAAACGGTATGAACTGAAATACCTGCTTTCCGGTGAACAGACAGAATACCTGAAAAAAGGGCTGGAAGGTCATATGCAGCTTGATAAATACGGCAGAACATCGATTGCCTCGCTGTATTACGATACTCCTGATTTCCGCCTGATAAGGACAAGTGTTGAAAAGCCGGAATTCAAGGAAAAGATACGGCTTCGCTCATACGGGCTGGCTACGGAAGCATCTCCCGTGTATCTTGAACTGAAGAGAAAGGCATACGGGATCGTATACAAAAGAAGGGTCCAGACCACTGTCCCCCTCGTCAAAAAGTTCTTTGCGGGAGAAGGAGACATATGCGCTGCCGGCCAGATAAATTCCGAGATCACCAACTTCCGGGATTATTACAGGGATCTGGTTCCGTCCTGCCTCATAATATATGACAGGGAAGCGTATTTTGAACAGGGCGGGGACCTCCGGCTGACAATAGACTATGACCCCCGGTACAGGACAGATCATCTGAACCTTACCGAATCCATGGAAGGGGAGTCGCTGCTGGACAGCGGATGGTCGATACTTGAGATAAAAGTCCAGAACGCGATGCCTCTGTGGCTTTCAAGACTTCTCTCGGGCGGAAAGATATACAAAGGGAGCTTTTCAAAATACGGAGAAGCTTACCGTCAGCAGTTGCTAAATGTTAAAGACAATCTTTAGATAAGCGAGGAAAGCAGAATGTTTGATTCAATCTACACATCAACAGTGACTCCTGCACAGTTTTTCATAATGGCAGGTTTATCTATAGTTTCGGGAGTGATATACTCGTGGCTCATGAGCCTGAGGATAAAATCCAACAAAAGATTCTTCCTGGTCACATCCCTCATTCCTTTCATCGTCTCCGCGGTCATAACCTTCGTCAACGGCAACATCGGTGCCGGAGTGGCCATAGGCGGTGC
The DNA here is from genome assembly GCA_017454465.1 of Clostridia bacterium. Lineage (GTDB taxonomy): Bacteria > Bacillota > Clostridia > Oscillospirales > CAG-272 > UMGS1696. Next base: position 6,216 of record JAFTCY010000043.1, on the reverse strand, counting down.
ATTCAGTCTCATCAGATTCAGATCCGCACAGGGAACAGCTGAGGAAATCGTTTCGATCCTTATAGCAATGGGTTCCGGTATCGCGTTCGGTATGGGATACGTCGGGTACGGCGTGGTGATCCTCCTCGGCCTCGGAGTTATCTTCCTTCTTTTCTCATTCCTTCATGTTTTCGAACACAAGAGCCTTGCCGGAGAGCAGCTCCTCAAGATAACGATACCCGAGTCTCTTGAATACAACGGTGCGTTTGATGAGATCTTTTCACACTATCTTAAGAAATATGAATCCGTGGGAGTAAAGACCACTGGCATGGGATCCATGTTCAGGCTGTCATACAAGATAACCATGAAGGATCCGGCGGAGGAAAAAGCGTTTATCGACGAGCTGAGGACAAAGAACGGCAATCTCGAAATATCGATCCTTCCATATACGGAAGAGACAAGGCAGCTCTGACGGAGAGTGCTTATGAATAAGGCTAAATATTTATCTCTGATTTTTGCGGGACTGTTGATGCTTCCGACCTTTATTGCAGGGTGCAGCGTTTCGCCGTCAGCAGAAGATCCGGCTGATACAGGCGCAGAAAATGACAACAGCAGCTATTTTTCGGATGGCGATTTCCGCGAAGCGTATCTTGAAACCCCGGACGCTGTTATAACCCTGTCCGGTAATACCGGTACTCTTTCCGATTCGACAAGGGGATCCTCCGGCTCTGTTGTGAAGATAACGTCAAAGGGCGTGTATCTGGTACAGGGATCATCCGAAGGCGTCCAGATAGTGGTGGATGAGGGCCAGAAGACAGGCAATATCTATCTTGTGTTCGAGAATGTCTCAATGACGAATGAAGGCCCATGCGTGTATGTTGCTGATGCCGACAAGGTCATATTCCAGTCAGTCGGAACATCTGCGCTGAATAATACAAAGTCTTCGGACGGAGCCATATATTCCAAGGACGATATAAGCTTCAGCGGAAACGGCACGTTTGAGATCATCTCGGCCAAGCACGGCATCGAAGGAAACGATGACATAGTCATCACAGGCGGGACGATAAGCATAACTGCGGACAATGCGGGAATAAGGGCCAATGATTCCATAAGGATCGGCGGGGGAATTATAAACGTCATTTCCGGAAAAGACGGGCTTAAAGTGGATTCCGATGAGGGGACCGGATACTTTGTCATGACTGACGGTACTGTCACAGTGGACGCAGGGTATGACGCCGTTGATATCGGTACATCCGAACCTGTTGAATTTACCGGATTTATTTCACTCGAAGGAGGGGAACTGCATCTGACTGCCGGAGGCGGGCAGGCATATCCCTCATCTGAAACATCCCAGAAGGGCCTTAAGTGTGACGGAAACATATATTTCAGGGGGGCTGACATCGATATCTCATCTTCTGATGACGCTTTCCATTCTGCGAGGAGCATCCTTATAGAATCCGGGAATATGACGCTGGCCTGCAGTGACGACGGAATAAGTTCGGACGCGGTTACCGAGATAGCGGGAGGCCGCCTAAGCATTACAAAATCCTATGAAGGGATCGATGCCGAGTCTGTGATCATATCCGGCGGAGAGATTTTTGTTATATCAAGTGATGACGGCATAAACACATCTGTCGAAATGGGAGCTGAATCGCAGGGAATATCGCTTTCCGGCACTCAATACGCTGTTGGTGACATCAGGATAACAGACGGTTCACTGCACATCGACGCTATGGGTGACGGATTGGATTCCAACTGTTCCATATACATAGAAGGCGGTACTGTCATCGTTGAGGGCCCTTCAAACAACGGAAACTGCGTGTTTGACTTCGGGGACGGTGATGAACATGTTCTTTCCATCACGGGAGGATATGTGATCGGGACCGGTTCGGGCGGCAAAATACGTAACTTCAATGCAGGCACTCAGCCGGCTGCCCTAATGTATTTCCCTTCTGCAGGGGGAGATACGCTGTCTGTAGATGACGGCACAGGATGGTCTGTCGGGATAGAAAGATCTTTTGTATGCGTGATCTATTCGTCTCCGGGACTTAAAGAAGGTGAGACATATACAGTTACATACGGCGACAAGACCCAGGAGTTCTCATTCGCGGACGGGCTTTATTACGATACTAGCCATTGAACGGCAAAAAAAACAAAAATCCGGACTCTTTCGCCCAGGTTCCGACGTGCACTAAGGACCGGCGTTCCAACCGGAACAGGAATTTGAGTAGAGGAGAACAGAAATGAAAAAACAGATAAAACTTATAGCGGGATTTCTTATAGCGGTAACAGTCCTGGCCGCTTCGATCACAGGACTGGCGGCGGAAACCGTTACTGCCGCTGATGCGGTATTCGTATTTTCTGATTACGCGGTCACTCCTGTGGCAGGTAATTCAGATAATTACACAATCAGCGGTACGGTGCTTACGATAACGGGACCGGGCACATTCCTTGTGACGGGTGAATGCCCTTCAGGCTCCGTAGTCGTAAAAAAGGGTATAACGGGTGTTAGACTGGTCTTTCAGGATCTGACTCTTTCATCGGCTTCAACTGCGCCACTGCTTATCAAAAAAGGAGCTTCAGTGGATCTGATCATATCCGGAAAAGTTGTCCTGACCGATCTTGAGGATCCTGCCGATGACGGAGTGAGCGACAGCTTTGAGGGCGCAGCCGTCAAGATCAACGGCGACGGTGCGCGTCTTGCAATATACGGCGGCGGGACTCTGCTGGCCGACGGCAGTAAATGCAAGAACGGGATCAAGGCCGGTGAGGGTTCCGTGATAATGATCAATGGGTCAGATGTCACAGTGCTTGCTGCAAACAACGGCATCGCCTCAGACGGGTCTATGGAGATCAACGGGGGCACGGTGGTCATAACATGCGGAAACGACGGCCTGAAATCCGATCCTGACGACACTGCAAGCGAGGGCAGGATCACAATAAACGGCGGAAAAATAAAGATAGATGCTGAAAGCGACGGGATCCGGGCGAAAACAATGGTCAGCATAAACGGAGGCGACATATCCGTCACATCAGGGTCCGACGCAATTCAGAGCGACGCGGATATCGCTATTACCGGCGGCAGTTTTGACCTTACCTGCGGCGGGGGAAGCGGATCGAACTCATTCAACGGGGATACAATGAGCGCTAAAGGGATCAAGGTGTCGAACGACGCGGAAGAAGAAAGCTTCGCGGGCACACTGAGCATAAGCGGCGGCAGTTTCCTGATTGACTCGGCAGATGACGCGATCCACTCAGATGGTAATGTATCCATTACAGGAGGCACTTTTGAGATATCCACGGGAGACGACGGAGTGCATGCTGACGGAGACCTCATACTTGGGACGGAAAACGGTCTGGAGAGGGATCCCGACATCACTGTAAGCAAGAGCTATGAAGGACTTGAAGGAGCGAATGTTTACATCTATTCCGGACGGTTTTGCATCATCGCCGGAGACGACGGTATAAACGCGGCGGGAGGCTCCTCAAACGGATCAGATTTCGGATTCGGATGGGGCAATGATTTCGGCAGACCGGGAGGAGGACATGGCGGTAACCGTGGCGGACCGGGCGGTTTCGGAGGCGGACCGGGCGGCTTCGGCAATGCGGGAGATTACAACATATATGTATACGGAGGAGAAATTTACATAAACTGCTCCGGTGACGGAATTGACTCAAACGGCGCCATATATCTGTACGGCGGAAAGCAGACAATTCTCAGCATGCAGGCAAACGGGGACAATTCGCCACTTGACTGCGAGAGCAGCCTTCTCATCGACGGTGCCACGGTATTCGGAGCAGGAAGCAGGGGGATGGAAACAGGTCCGTCATCCGGGAGCCAGGGTTACCTGTCAAGTTCGTCGTATCTGGCCGCCGGAACAGTGGTGAACGTGACAAGGGGAAATGATATCGTGTTTTCCGAAAAACTTGTAAAAAACGTCAGCTATATCATATATTCTTCTCCCTCAGTTTCCGGATGTTCGATGTCTGCAGCAGGCGCTTTGAGCAAGTGCTCGAGCGATTCGTGGAAACACAGCTGGAACAACGGAACGACCTCGGGGGAGGTCACTACGTTCACATGCGGTGACTGCGGGAAAACTGAGAAACAGTCATCCGTTCGGGACGAGGTAACATCAGCGAACATCATAGCAGACATTGAGATCTCATCGATAATCGCTGCTGACGAGCCCTCGCAATGGGCAATAGCCGAAGTGGAAGCCGCGGTATCCGCGGGACTGGTGCCGGAATCTATCCGCAACAACTACGCGTCACCCATAACGAGAGGCGAGGTGGCCGAAATGTTTATCAGGCTGCTTGAAAAGGCCTCGGGCAGATCCGTCGAGGAGATCATGGCAGATAAGGGTGTCTCCGTGAACGGGAATGCCTTTACGGATACCGATGACAGAAACGTGCTGTGCGCCAATGCTTTGGGAATAATAAACGGTGTGGGGGACGGAAGATTCTCCCCAGACAGTACTCTCAAACGTGCCCAAATCGCGGCGATCATAAACCGTGTCGCAGGAGTCATGGGAGTGGACACCGCGGGATATACACACAGCTTCACGGATATAACCGGTAACTACTCGTGGGTGAGTCCCGAACTGGGATGGCCGGTGTATGCCGGAATCATAAACGGGGTCGGCGACAGCCGGTTCAATCCGGGCGGCGACCTTACCACTGAGCAGGCGATCCTTATTACCTACAGAGCACTGAACGCGCTGAAATAGAACACATAAATACGAAGTATCCGCTTTACCACTTGGACTGGTGAAGCGGATATTTTTTGATTTTCTCAACCAACAATTGTTGTTAGCATTTTGAACAAAAATCGTTGCTAACTTTTATATAATCATACGAAATGACAGAAGCGGGTTAAAAAATAACGCTAAATTACTGTAAAAACAAAAGCAAAAATGGTAGAATTAGGCGATGATGGATGTCGCTTGGAGGTGGGCCATGAAGAAGCTGTCTCTGATCCTTATTTTTTCTGTGATGCTGACCGTTTTGGCAGTTGCGGCAAACGCGGCTGTTGGAGAGATCGCGTACGGACGCAAGACAGACAAAGCTCCGAATATGGAGGAAATAGACGAGTCGTGGGGAGAGCCCGCTATATATGTTACCAAGGACAACCCCAATGCCGAACTTGTGAAGTACTGGCAGGAATTCATAGATACATGCTATTACACGACCGAAGGGACAGGCCCTAACGGAAGGACCACCATAGTTCCGGAGGATTCGGATTTCTACATGTACTTCCTGTATGACGAAAAGAATTTCTACATCGCGTTCAGGACCCACGATGAGCATATATCCGGCGGTGCCGGAGGCGAAGAGGCTCACAGGGGAGACGGAATCCATCTTTATCTCCAGCCTCTTGAACTCATGACGGATGTGACCGGTTCGTGCGGCCATTCTCCAGATCTGACGACAGAAGAGAGAAGAGCGGACACGAATATGTATTATTTCTTCTGGAACCTTCAGTTCGACGACTGGACGACCGGATGGGGAAATGCTTCCAACACTTTGGGGGATCCGCCGCAGATTTATCAGTTCGATGACGGGCGGGATGAACTGCACTGCATCATCAAGATACCGCTTGCTCATTACGGCCTGAACAACAAGGACCTCCACGGATACGAGATGGGTATCTGCGTGCTTAGGATAAGCTCCATCAGCACTTATGATGAAGGCTACGCAGGGTGGCTTTCCTGGGGCAAGTGGATGACTGAATTCTCAAGCAAACCTCAGGGAGTGAACACGGTCATACTGTACGATCCGGCAAGGGGCATTCCCGGAGAAGCTCAGGATACTGATACAGCAGCCACTCCAGAACCCAACCTTGACGGAGTATCGAGCTGGGCGCTGACCGAGGTGGAAGCGGGAATAAAAGAGGGGCTGGTTCCTTCTAACCTTCAGGCAAATTACACCTCTCCCGTAACGAGAGGCGCTGTTGCCCAGATGTTCGTTAACCTTCTTGAGAAAGCCTCCGGCAAGAGCATCGATGACATAATGACCGAAAAAGGTGTTGCCGTCAACGAAGGCGCCTTCACCGATACCACTGACAAGGCTGTTCTTGCGGCGAACGCTCTCGGCATCATCAACGGAACAGGCTCCGGCAGGTTCTCACCCGACGGCACGCTGAAGAGAGCCCAGATCGCGGCTATCATCAACCGCGTGGCAAGAGTCATGGGGATCGGGACAGACGGATTCACACATGAGTTCAACGACATCACCGAC
>JAFTCY010000042.1 GCA_017454465.1 Clostridia bacterium | reverse complement strand
GGCTGGAGTACCGCATCGGCCGGTACGACGACCACATGCCCGAGGCGGTATCCTGCTCCGGGCGGGAGCTTGTTCTCCGCTATATGGGCGCGGAATATGGCTTCGCCCTGGAGGCGGGGACATTCGACGGCCCGGCGGCGGCCGTGTCGGAAAACGGAGCGGCGGAATTCAGAATCATCCGGAAATGATCGGATAAAGGAGCAGAGTCAAGAAAAAACGGCTTTCCCTGCTGCCGGCGGTCCTGCCTGGCGGCCGCGGCGTTCACCTCCTGCGCGTCGGGAGGAAGCGCGTGAGGTGGATATCGACCTTACGAATATGAGCTCGACCATGGTATACTCGGAGGTGTACAACATGATGGATAGTCCGGAGAACTACCTCGGCAAGACAGTAAGGATGAGAGGCCCCTTCGCCTTCGCAGAAGGTGACGGAAGATACTATTTCGCCTGCATCATATCGGACGCCACGTCGTGCTGTGCCCAGGGAATAGAATTCATCCCCAGGGACGAGAGGGTATTTCCGGACGAATACCCTGAGAAGGGCAAGGAGATCACCGTAGTCGGGTGTTTGACGCGTATATGGAAGGCAATTACCAGCACTGCCAGCTCCTTGACGCAGTTATCGAGTGATCATCGATCAGATATAATCGCGGCCTGCGGGAGATCTGTCCCGGGGCCGCATTTTTTTATTCTTTTTTCCGCCGGGAGTCTGTAAAATCGGCAGGCGGTATGATAGAATAAAACCGGAATGCCAAACAGAAGATGATATCATATGGAGGAAGACCGGATGGACCAGAACAGCGGAAAAATACAGAAGGACCTTGAATTTGTCAGGGAGACCCTCAGGACCGCGGAGCTGTACCACAGCGCCACGGCGATAATCGGTTTCGACAGGGAGACCATATGCCCTAAAAAAGCCATGGCCGCGGAAGGCGAGGTAAGCGCGTTTCTCGGAAGCCAGGCTTTCAGGCTCACGAAATCCGATGAATTCATAAAGGCGGCGGAAAACCTTTATCAAAACAGGGATCTGCTGGACGAGCTTGACAGGGTCATGGCGGTACAGCTTCACAGAAGATATTCAAAAGTCAGGAACATCACTCCCGAGATGAATTATGAGGACTCCCTCATAAGATCCAGAGCCTATGAGAACTGGCTGAACGGAAAGAGGTCGGCGGACTTCTCCGTGTTCGCTCCGTCCCTCAGGGAAGTGCGGGACATGTTCCTAAGGAACGACAGGCTCAGGGAGGAGCACAGCGGCGACCCCTATGACGATTTTCTTGACGACCACGAGAGGGGCGTCACCCAGGCCGACCTTGACGAATGGTTCGGCAGATTCAAGGAGCGTATGATCCCCCTTATGGGAAAGATACTGAAGAGCGGGAAGCGGATAAGGACGGATTTCCTTTCCCGTACCGTTACCGACGAGCAGCAGAGGAAGATGGCCCGGTACATACTTCAGGTACTCCATTATGACTTCGACAGGGGGACCTTCGCCACGACGGAGCATCCCTTCACCAATTCCCTTGGGCGTGACGACGTGAGGATCACCACCAACTACAAGCCGAACCAGTTCACCGCCAACATCTACACGGTGGCCCACGAGGGAGGCCACGCGCTGTTCGAGCAGCTGCAGCCCAGGGAGCACCTTGAGCACTTCATTGACAGCGGAAAGACTTCCGGCATGCACGAGTCTGTCTCGAGATTCTATGAGAACGTCATCGGCAGGTCGCCTGAGTTTATAAGCCTCATATTCCCGAAAGCGAAAGAGATATTCGCGGAACAGCTTTCGGACGTCACCGAAAGGGAGCTGTACGAGGGAGTGAACACCGTGACGCCCACGCTGGTGCGGACGGAGGCTGACGAGTTCACGTACACCTTCCACATAATCCTGAGGTACGAGCTGGAAAAGGAGATAGTGAACGGAAGGTGCGGGATAGAGGACCTTCCCGGGATGTGGAACCGGAAATACAGGGAGTATCTGGGCATAGAGCCCACAAACGACAGGGAAGGGATCCTTCAGGACGTGCACTGGACCTTCGCCTTCGGGTATTTCCCCACATATGCCCTGGGCAACATGTACAACGCCATGTATTATAACCGGATGAAGGAGGAATTCGACGTTCCCGCGGCTGTTCTGGCGGGGGATTTCGGAAAGATCAACGGCTGGATGGCGGAGAACGTATTCAGAAGAGCCGATCTTATCCCTCCGAAGCAGTGGATCCGCGAGATATGCGGGCGCGACTTTACCCCCGACGACTATATCTCCTATCTTGAGAAAAAGTACGGCGCAATATATGAGATATAAAATAGTGGAATTCCGGACAAAAAAATCCGGAATTCTTTGCTTTGCCTATTGATTTCAGTGTGATATAAGTCATATAATGATAAAGGACTTATCACATTATACCGGAACGGGAACAGTTACTTAAAGCATTCCTTTCCGGAAAGGGGGAATGAAATTTTGCGAAACATTGAAAAAGACGAAAGAGAGATGGCCGAACGCCGTGAGATGATGCTCGAGGCAGGGTTCCGGATATTTGCCGAGAAGGGAATAGAGACCGTCTCCATGCAGGAGGTGGCGGATGAATGCGGCCTGGGGATCGCCACGGTCTACAGGTATTTCTCCAACAAGCTCCTTTTTGTCATAGCCATCGGCGCCAGGAAGTGGCGTGAGTACTTCGGCGAGGTGGAGAGGAAATATGCCGCCCGGGGAATTGCCGGAGCCGACGCTGCGGAAGAGCTGGCTTTCTATCTTGATTCGTATATAGCCCTTTACCGGCAGCATCCAGACATGCTGAAGTTCAACCAGAATTTCAACGGATACATCCTTCATGAGCATCCCGAGCCGGAACAGATGTCCGAATATCTCGTGGCGGCCGCCCTTTTCGTGAAGAAATTCCACAGGCTTTATGAAAAGGGACTGCTTGACGGAAGCATAAGGACGGACGATGGAGAGACTGTCATGTTCAACTCCACCATGCACATCATGCTGGCAGTATGCTGCAGGTTCGCCCAGGGAGTGGTGGTGCATACCGATGACCCCGAGGACCTTACGATGGAGCTTCAGATCCTCAAGAACATGATCCTTGACAGGTATGTCATAAAACATTGACCCTGAGGCCGGGGAAAAGCACAACACAATTTTCTGATCGCAACAGTGATAAATCATCTATCATTTTGGAAATAAATCAATGAGTGAATTTCAACGGAGGGAAACCGTTATGAAGAACGCTTCAAAGCTGACAAAACGGATAATTACACTGGTCCTTACCGCATCGCTGGTGCTGGGGATACTGCCTGTATTCACTCAGGCGGACGACAGCCAGCCCACTGTATGGACAGGATCGGACAAATGTCTCGGAGGAAACGGAACCGAACATCACTGGACCGTTTCCAATCAGACCTATGTCCATAAGCCGACCCAGACGGATATCGGCTATACTGTCTACGTATGCACCATGTGCGGTGAATACCGCAACATGGAGATAATCCCGCCCACGGGAACCACGTACAAACTTCCGGAGTCACCCCATCACCCGGACATAAACTACGGTAACTTCAGGGCGCAGAACATCTCCTTCATGCCGAACTGCGTTACCGTGACGCAGCATACGGGATACAACTACAACCTTGATGAACTTACAAAGGTTGATGTCTGGGAGCCCGCAGGCGAAGACAGTGTCATACTGTGGGGCGAGCCCAGGAACACGGCCCAGTCCGCGTATCCCGAAACGATACTGTCTGACATACATATCTCGCGCAGAAGCACAAGCGAATATGAGGAGCCCTTCGACGTGTATCTCGTAAACTTCGGTATAAGCTGTGAAGTTTACAAGCAGTACTACAGCAGCGGTCTCGCGAAGTATGTATTTGACGAAACTGTCACCCGCCATACCAAGGGCCTACACAGCGTTACCGTCGACGGCAACAACATAAACGTTTACCTTGTCAACTGCAACGTCGGCTATGTCGACGACGACACGCTGACGGGCGATTATATGGGACACGGCGAGTTCATAGTCAATGTGAACGGATACAACAGCCACGTCTATATGGGAAACGAGACCAACAGCACAGTTCCGGGTCAGGTCCACGCCCAGGTGAACGTACCCTGCGGAATTCCCGAAGGTTATACTTACTGCGATTACAAGTACTATCATTCCAATTTTGAGGAAAACTACGGAAAATTCTATACCCTCGGCAGCGAGCGTTACAACGAGAAGTCACCTGAAGAGCTCAGGAGCACAGTCCGTCTTGCCAACCTTACCATTGACGCGCTGAAGGTCGGAAGCAAAACGGACGGCATACTGGGCGGGATCGCCGGAGCCGAATTATACAACTGCGAGATGAATCTCGGGGAAGACTTCGATACTTTCGTTCTCAATGAGCATTCGTCTCTCACCATATCAGATACGGAAGCTGCGGCTTTTGATGCTTATGAAGGCGCTCTTGAAGGCCTGTCCTTCGTTCTGAACGGGCGCAGCGAGCTGGGGATCGCTAACAGCACCGTGCTGAATGTCACATCAAACGGAATGAACACCCTGAGACTTCGTGACGCCATGTTCCTCGGCAACATTCTCCTGAATGACGACGAGATCCCGGTATACGATGTCACACCGTGGGAGGAGCCTGTGGTGGCATATACCTCAAATGTCGTAATGAATCTGATGCTGGGCGGGGACAGCAATATACGGACTCCCAACAGAAATTCCGGGCAGACCCCGGATATAATGGTGGCCAACAGCGCGGCGCTTGTGATCAGGGACGATCCTGCGGTCACGGGAACCGGCTCGCTGACCATCGGGACAGAATACGAACCCGGAGGGCATTATTACTGCGCCGCCATCGGCGGAACGCCGTCCCTTGATCCTCTGCCTCACGGAAGAGTAAGCGTGGTGAGCGGTATCCTCAACGCTTATACCTGCTATGGAGGAGCAGCGATCGGAGGTTCCACCCAGGTGCCGTTTATCGCGTATCAGGAAAAGGAAGGCGGGGAAGGACACTACCTTGCCTGGAACGGAAATACGTCAGACCTGGTGCCGATCTATCAGGATCCTCAGACAGGATACCTTTACTACGATTCAGCCGACGACCGCTTCAACCCGTATAAAGGCGGGTACTGGCTGCGCAAGACTTCTGATACTACTTACTCACCTGTTCAGAGATCAGGCTCATCCTGGGTATCAGTCTGGGTAGAAGCTGAGTACGAGCTGGACGAACAGGGCAACAGGATAATAGACGAGGAAAACAGCACCCCGGGCTTCACCCGTGACGGAGGCACCTTCATCATGACCGGCGGTGTAGTTAACGCAATATCCCATTATGGCGGCGCGGCAATAGGCGGAGCTGTAGGCGGCAGCGGAGGCGTCATCCGTATTATCGGAGGTACAGTCAATGCAAAAGCCGAATGGGGAGCAGCCGCAATCGGAGGCGGCCAGGTCAGATGGGGAAGCCCTGTCAGGACATGCATCGGCTTTGAGACGAGGCATGACTGGACAAATTCAAGCCCCGCTGACTGGACCGACGGGATCTATACCGATGTATACACATATTATCCTACAATGGGAGGCGGCAGCGGACAAATCCTCGTAACCGGGGCTTCCGTTGTGAACGCGTCCTGTGACAACACATCATATGACGTGAACGGATACGCCTATTCCGACCCGGGAAACACAATATATTATTATTCCAACGGCAACATATTTGATCCGAAAGAAGAAGATCCCGATACGGGAGAGGATGTCTGGAAGAACTATTATACATATACCGACCAGGAGTATTACAGATCCTTTGAGGACGGATATCCCACCGGGAGAGAGCCGGGATATGTCGTCGGGTCATCCTGCGGCAACGCGAACGAATATTACGAGAATACCACCGAGATACTCAAGTACGGCAATCTCGAAGGAAACCCGCTGCTTATCCTTGAGCAGAAAGGCGGGAGCGACGCGGATCCTGCCCAGTACATAAACGAGTATGAAGGCACGATCTTCGACGCCCTCAGGAGAGACCCCGATCCTGATGATCTGTACTTCAACCCTTCATTCAGGCCTTCCATGATCACGGGGGCAAGCATAATCCTCAAGATGGGCTATGAGTCCGGTCAGCGCGTGATCATACCGAAAGTTTCGAAGAACTACGCGTACAGGATCCGCGGCCAGATCGATCTGCCGAGCCAGGAGTACACGTTCACGCCGCCGGAAGGCACGTCCATAACTCTGCTCAGCGGCACGGTCATGAACGTGGGCGAAGGCTTCATGATCCTGACAGAGAACGAGAGTCAGTTCATCATTCAGGACGGGGCTGTGGTCCAGGGCAAGGGCCTGTGGCCCGGAAAGCCCATCAAGTCTCCTTCTGAATCGCCCACGATCCAGCAGATCAAACAGCTGCTCAGCATAAAGAACAGTGTGACGTCTGAAAACGAAGCGGCTGTTTCTCACCTGGGCATCGCCCAGGCCAGCGACGGCTGCATCATACTCCACGGTGACAGCGCGGAAGGTATCGCGTCACAGGCAAGATCACAGGGACTGACGCTGCTTACGGTCATAAACGCCGGTCACTACGGCTTCAAATGCTCAGACGTGAACGTGGCCGAAGTATGGTCCCTCATCTCCCGGGACAGTGACACGGTTGTGTCACTGGTGCCCAACGGCGCACTCACGGCGTCTCCCGGGAAACACAACCAGAGACCCTTCAATGTGACAGTCAAAGAGATCAACGGAACGGTCACCGTCACGCTCACCAGCGCCAAGCTCTCGACACCCGACTATACGGTATATGAGAATGCCGGTGCCGACGACGAGCTGGAATTCACATTCAGCCCGGGAGACTACAGCAGCGAGCTCGCTTTCCTGATCACCCTTGATCCGGACCAGGTCACCCAGAACAAAGCCGTGTTCTCCGTGCCGAAATTCGGCGGAAGCGAATTCAGACTTGAGAGCATCGCTCCCCTGAAGGAGAAATGCGCTGTCAGATACGGCGGCACTCTCAAATTCACCACGCCTGTGGCCGATTTCGCGGGAATAGATATCACGGAACTTCAGATAAAGTACGGAAGCGGCCTGGCTCTTGACGGTATCGCCGGAAACGGGCACGTTGAAGTGCCCTCCATCGCCGGATTCCCGGTAAGCGGCGGAGGAGAGATAGAAATAAACACATTCAGGGGCACGAGAGGGTTCTCCCTCAGCGTGAACCTTGAGACTCCCATATTCGAAGGCGCTTTCCAGGCTGCCTTCAAGGAAGCCCGGGGCGTGATACTCCTTGACACTCTTTACGCTGAGCTCGCCGTTGAAGACGGAGGCATTCCCCTTGTTCCTCCCACGGTCATAGGTTACCTGCAGGGCGGAAAACTGGGTATTTCGGGACTGGCGGATACCGTGGCAATGGACAGCTTCGGCGCGCCTCCGGTCAGACTTACCGTTGGTGCCAAGGGAAGCATCATGGACGTGATCGACGGATGGATCAATCTTTCCGTAGGCCTTGACGGCTTCGACCTCACCATGGAGGACCTGAGCATAGCGGGTCTTGACTGGATCCAGGAACTGGGCATCTACGCCAAATGGGACGCCGAGGAAAAGACATACAACAATGTCAAGTACTGGGGCCTTTCCACTGAGATGGGCGAGTACCTGGTGATCTCTGTCAGCCTTCCCAACGCTCCTGTCAGCGACTATTACGGCGACCCTGTTGAGATACCAGCCTTCATTTCAGCGAGAGGCGATATCGGCTTCGGAGGATTCGCCGGATACAGCAAGACCGGAAGCGTTGTCCACTTCATCTACAGACTCAACGCGTCGGGCAACCTGAATGCGTCACTTAACATACCGAAGAAGATAATCGGCGGATTCTTCCCCCTGAGCGGAGTGAAACTGGCGGGCGTGGACCTTGGATACTACGCGGCGGCCACCGCGTCGACCAGTGTTGACGCGTCAAAGCTCGACGGGCTGTCTCCTTCAGGCATCATCAAGCAGCTTTCCAAGAACGCGAAGATCGACTTTGACGCCGCCATAGGGGCCAAGGTCGTGGTTGGCTTCGGAAAACTCAAAGGCAACGTCAGAATAGTCTATGTCCTGGGCGACAAGGGAATCAAGCTCTCCGGAGGTTGGGGCGAAGGCGACTCACTGGATCTCAGCGGGTACGTGAACAGCGGTATGAGGACCATGTCGGTCCTTACGGAATCCGTCGACCCAGAGACCGGCGAGAACGTTCCCACCATTATCGAGGCCGGGATGCAGACCATGACCCAGATGAATACCCTGAACGGGCCATATGACAGCGAAAACACCGAATTCGGCGATCCCGGGGACATCGTCCTCGTCCGCACCAGAGCCACCAACAGTTTCCAGGCGGTGGTAAGCGACGCAGCGGCAGAGAAGGAATTCCTGGTCATCAGGCTTGACGACGAGGCAGCGGTCCTTGACGGCGACATGATCGGCATTACCCTTGACGGGAAGAGCGTGCGTCTGACAGAGGCTGAATTCGATCCCCTGACCGGAGAGCAGACAAACGACGCCAACTTCTACGCGAACCCTGGCATTGTGTATTTCGCCCCGGATGCAGCAGGGACATATACCTTTGCAGTAAATGAAAGCGGAGTTCTCATCGAGTCAGTTGAAGTCATAAAGAACGTCGAGTTCGCGTCCCTCGATGGGGATGAAACGACGTTCAGTGCGGGTAACGGCACGGCCGGATACGCCGTGGCCGATGCCGACAGCGAAAGACAGTACAAGGTCCAGCTGGTGCTGGGCGACGCTTCAGGCTCGGCAGACTATCTGCTGGCCGAAACGGATATACTTACATCCGGAACATACAACGGAGATCTGGCCTTCGATCTTGAAGGAGACCTTGCTCCCACCGGAAGATATGTGCCGAGCATACTGCTTCTCGAATATGTAACGGCTTCCGACGGCGAAGGAAAGACAGTCTCCACCTGGACCGTGGCCGATAAAATAAGCTTCGACGAGGTGGACTACACCAACGATTCCGTGCCCCAGGCGCCTTCCGGCGTAAGCATGAGCTATTCCGGAAACAGCACCATGACAGCGTCATGGAACGCAGTCACGGGCCAGAATCCTGACTCATATCAGGTTACAGTCTACGAATATGATCTTTCGAAACCCGGCATCGTTTCGGAGAACGCCCTTCAGTTCACGGTGAACGCTCCTGCGGACCGCATCATCATGGATCTTTCGACCCTTACGGCCGGAAAGAGCTATGTCGCCGGTGTGAGAAGCGTCATAAACAATGAAGACGGAACATACCTCATAGGATACGAAGCGTATTCCGAGCCGGTGATCCTTACTCCCGCCCACCGTCCTGAGATCTCATACTCGGACAATGTGACAACGGGCGAGGGAAACAGGCACATCCTCTATGTGAAGGAAGACGGCGGCAAGTTTACGATAAGCTCAGAGAGAGCCCTTGACATGTCCGTCACGAACTTCACCGACGCATATACACTGAACGTCTCAGAGAGCGGGACATACAGCCTTGAGGTGACGGTTCCCGCCATGGCGTCACTTTCCTCCGGCGCGCCTCTCGAGCTCCGGGTGATCGCGGCCGATCCCGTGACCCATGACTATGTGCTTGACTATATCACGGTAAGCTACGACTCAGTGGCTCCTCCGCTGATCCTGGACAACATGGGCCGGTTCGCCCTTCATGAGACCATCTACGGAAAGATGATGAATATAACCGGCCACACGGAGGCCGGCGCCGGCGTATTCCTTTACGACGTGAACAAAGACGATCCTCTGACCGCCGTGACCGCGGGAGCTGACGGAAGCTTCAGCGTCAGGCTCCTGTTCAAAGACATGAGCACGTATTGCGTGCAGGCCATGGACGCGGCAGGGAACACCTCCGCACCCATCGACGTAAGCTTCCCGCAGAACAGCGTGACGGTTTTGTTCGATGTAAACTCACAGAGCGCTGAATGCTCTGTCACGAGCGCGTCGGCCGAGTCCGGATATTCTCTCGGCCAGATGCCTACGGCTTATGACGAGAACAGAATATTCCTGGGCTGGTTCACGCAGCCGGAGGGCGGCACCTCCTGTGACGGGAATACCGTATTCGATTCGGACACGACCCTTTACGCACACTGGGCCGACAGCATAATGATTACTTTCGGTCTGAATGCAGGAGAAGCAAGCGTGCTGTGTCCTGTAAGCGAAATGAGAGTAAGGGCTAACAGGGCCATAGGCCAGCTGCCTGAGGCTGTCATGACATCAGACAGGATGCTGTTTGAAGGCTGGTTCACGCAATCGGGAACCAAAGTGACGTCCGGCAGCTCCTTCGGTGAGAATACCACCCTTTACGCCCGCTGGACGCCCTATGTGACCGTGACATTCGAGCCCGGCATAGGCAAATGCGGCACTGACGTGATCAATGTGCCCGAAGGCGGGACACTGAGTGAGTATCCTGTACCCGAAGTCACCGGATACAACTTCGCCGGCTGGTACATCGCAGGAGAGAACGGATCGGAGACAGACGCCGGATACAGCACCGTATATGAAAGCGACACCGTGCTTCACGCCCGCTGGACAAGGAATACGGACACCACGTCCATCACAGTTGTCCAGTCAGGATGCGCCGAAGGGGCGGAACTGCCCGATCCCGTGATAACGCTTCCCGAGCTTCCGGACGGAAAGAACTGGATAGGCGAGACATACATCAGCTATTCCGGCAAGGGAGACACCAGCTATTTCGGAACATCCAAGCCGGATACGGCAGGAAACTACGAAGTCATCGTGCAGCGCAGCACATTTGAGACCGCGTACGTGGGCAGGGCAAGCTTCACCATCACGGAAGCAGGCGTTTCCGGATACAGCATAGAATACAACGGAAACGGCGGAACCGGCACGATGCCTGTACAGAACATGACAGTTAACACAGCGGATGAGCTGTATCCCAGCGCATTCACAGCCCCCGAAGGACATGAATTCGCGGGATGGGCAACGTCTCCCGGCGGAGATGCTGTATACCAGGCGGGCGATGAGGTGACGGATCTCGGGCCTGAAGGTTCTACAGTTGCGCTATACGCTGTATGGGCCGTAAAGACATATACAGTTACATTCGTCACAGGTGAGGAATCCGGTCAGGTCGCACCCTGCCAGGTCTCCCACGGAACGACAGCAGAGAGACCGGCAGATCCCGTATGGGCTGGACATACCTTCATCGGCTGGATCAGGGAAGGGGAGAGCTACGACTGGTCCACGCGTGTCACGGAAGACATCACTCTCACTGCATCCTGGACAGACGATGCGGTTCCCGCGTTCAGAAGACACAGCATGACTCTCGACGGAACCATCAACATGAACTTCATGGCCGATCTGTCAATGCTGACAGAAGATGAGAAGGCCGGGGTTTCAGTGACATTTGAAATAAGCGGCACCACGGCGGCGACCGATATATTTGACGCCGGTGACATGAGCGGACAGTACCACAGGTTCACATGCCCTGTGAATTCGGCACAGATGTCGGAGCAGATCACGGCGGTCCTGTCCTATACGAGGGACGGTATCCCCGGCACGGTGACCAATACCTACAGTGTCCGCGAGTACACAGGATATATAGCTGAGCATCCAGGCGTGTTCACCGGGGCAGCCATAGACCTTGTGAAGGCTCTGGCCGACTACGGTCACTACATGACGCCGTTCCTGAGGGATTACGGCGCGGGAGTTCCTCAGGGAGTTCTTACGACCATAGGAAACTACAGGAATATGACCGGGTCTGACATCGAGACCGCAAGAAGCGCAGTCGCGGAATACAGGCTTACGAAATCCGATCCTGACGGCATCCTTTCCAACAGCACATACGCTCTGCTGCTGGGTTCCGAGACCACGGTAAGGCTTAAGTTCACGGCGGAATCCGTTGGATCTGTTTCCGTGAAGCTCGGCTCGGCGGAGCTGCCTTCCGGCAAGGTCGAGATAACAAATGACGGCATGAACTACACGGTCAAGATCAAGAACATAAACGCGGCGCAGCTGGCCGACATGTACACGGTGACGGTCACCGACGGCAGCGGATCTTCGGCGGAGATCACCGTCAGCGCGCTGTCATATGCCGACACGATATTCAGAAGCAGCAGATACAGCAGCAACCTGGCCGCAAAACAGGCAATGGCGTCCCTGTATTACTACTACCTGGCCGCCCATGCCTTTGTGGGCGACTGAGAGGAGGCGGAATAATGAAAGAGTATATCGTTCCCAAGATCGAAGTGATACTCCTGGAAGGCAGTGACGTTATAACCCAGAGCACTATTCCTACGACACCGGAAGAGCCTTTGGAAGAGAATAACCCGTGAATTCTGTGAAAAAAGACAAACAGCGCGGCATGTGGAAGTACCACATGCCGCGCCCGTTTAAATGAAGCTTCGGAGATCCGGCAAAGAAAAATGGTGTAAAAAACTGGAAAAAAGCGGAAAATAACACTTTTGTGTGATGCAAAACATCTTTTTATATGCTAAAATGTTATAGAAAGGGCAGATCCATGCCTTATTTCATGAGCATAGTGATAAATCTTCTATCACAATATAACCGTATTAAGATTTTCCGGAGGAAAGAATGATGAGTACTGAAGGAAGAAAAAGCAGCCGTATGACTCGTTTCCTTGCGCTCCTTATATCCGTCGTGATGCTTAGCGGAGCCATGCCGTATTACGTACAAGGAGTGGTGAGTATGAAAGCACATGCAGGCAAAACTGCTGGAGAGTGTGTGAGCTGGACGCAGTTCAAGGCTCTTTCGGAGACGGATCTTTCCGGCAAGATAACGGTAAGCGGTGATTCGGTGACCCTTTCCGACAATATAGTATGGGACAAGGGAATTACTGTTGAAACCGGTGAAAACGCGGTCCTTGACCTGAACGGGTACGGCATTCTATATACAGGAGACGGTCACGCCTCGGTGCTGAAAATATCCGGCGGCTCTCTGGTACTGAGGGACAGCGGAACTGCCGGTACCGAGAGGTACATTACGTGCGTTGACGGACGGGCCGTCTCAGTATCGGATTCTCCTTCCAGCGGGGCGGTAACTGTAAGAGGCGGTTTTATAGCCGGCGGTACAGGAACGATAATGCTTGAGATCGAACATTCCACTGAAGGAGCCACCATTATAATACATGACGAGAGCGTTGTTGGCTGCGGAGTATATATTCAAAGCGGTTCCTTAAAAATGGAAGGCGGTACGATATGCTGCAATTCCGCGGGAAAGATGGGCAGATACAGGGCGCCGCTGAGCAGCAGGGTATACGAATATAATAAGACTGGCGGAGGCGGAGTCTATATAGAAGAAAACACTTCATTTGAGATGACCGGAGGTTCCATAAAAAATAACTACGCGAATATGTACGCGAATGGAGTCGTGATCGAATACGGAGAGAATACATCATTCAAAGTAAAAGGAAATGTCGTAATTACAGATGAAGTATATTCCAGGAGGTCAACGGTAACCGACTCAAATATCAAGACCAGTCCGATAAAAGTTAACGGAAGACTGGAAGACGGCTCGGCGATATGCGTGGATCCCACATACGACGGAATCGAATTTGCTGAAGGCGACGGGTATGTGATCACAGCATCCGACGCTTCGAAGTTTTATTCAGTTGATGAGGCTGATCCCGCAAGCATGATCACATCCGAAGGAAAATTAAAGTTTTACGCCGATCTTGATGCCACGAGCATAACCTTCGAGCCGGAATACAGAGTAACTACGGGGAACCCTGTTGTACCGCTCGTATACCGGAACGGAAGACTCCTTGAAAACGGAAGACATTACACGGCGTCATTCAGAGTAAGAAACGGCAACGGCAGCGAACCGGTAAGCGAGATGGCAGAACCGGGAATATATGAGATAACCGTAAGCGGAAAGGGCTCTTACGGCGGATCGGTCGTGAAAACTTTCACGATATACTCGGAGGGAGATATTCCCGCGCCAACATATTCGGTGGCTGTTTCCGCCGTGAATTCCGGGGGCTGCACATTTGCGGTGAGCCGCAATATAACCACTTCGCGTGACGTGGTGCGATACAGGACGGTCGGGCTTTCAGCCCTCGGCGGATCACATTTCAACCCTTCGAGCGGCACGATCGAATTCGGTATCGGGGAGGAAACAAAAACTGTTACTGTAAGGGAAAATCCGAACGGGAGCAGCTATCAGGACAGGTTCCAGTGCGGAACTAACCGCAATTACCGCTTTGAGGTAATGGATATGGGAGGTTTTACGCTTTGTTCCGCGGACAGGTCCTTCGCGGCAGGGACAAACATTCCCGAGACTGGAGTATTCAACACTGAAAAGAGTTATACCGTTTTCTCATCTGAGAAGGAAGTGACAGACAACGGATACGCTCAGGCCTACTGGCCGGTCCCGGCAACAGACTTCTTCACAGAAGCGGAAACAAACCAGTACCTGGCTCTGACGGGCGCGGAACTGCGCATGACAGCTGAGTTCGAGGCTAAGGAAGAGAGCGACGGGTACCAGTATATCCAGATCCTGGCAAACGACACCGAAAACGCTGACACGGGAGCCGGAGACGGAGACCCGGGTACAGTGAGAAGATCGCTCTACATGGCCGGATTCGTACACCTTGACAAATCAGTGAACACGACATACTATAAGTACTCGTTCCCTGTGACCTCAGCCCAGGACGGATGCGGAGCGGTAAGTAAGCCATGGAGCGGCCTTGGAAACACCTTAGGGGATCTAAAGCAGCAGAGATTCAGATACGGCAGCCGCGCCGACGACGGCAGGATCCTTCTTCCGGTCAACCTTAAAAGCCTGGGGATCAGGTTCAACGCCTCCGGAAGCAATAACGATGACTGGTTTGTGAAGAATGTCCGTGTAAAGATAACGGCGTATGAATTTAACAGACCTGCCGCTAACGTAAACTCGATAACTGTATCCGCAGGACTGAACGCGAAAGGAAACACGGCGTACATTTCGATTCCGTACGATGAAATAGTCAGTATATCCGCCGACTCCGCAAACGGCAAAAGGGCGCTGTCCACTTCCTGGGGAGAGCTGAACTACATTGCCGGAAACAAAACTAACGTTCTGACATTTGCGGGAAAGATAACAGCGGACAGGGGAACCAGGCTGATCATAAACAGCCTTTACGGTACAGTAAGCGACCTGTCCGGCAACACAGCCGCTGCCATGAGCCCGGTTTCCCGCGGAGAGACTGTGGGCTCAAGCTACGACTATACGATCACATATGAGCTGGACGGCGGGTACGGCGACAACCCTACAAGCTACACCAGCGATACCCCGACCTTCACTCTTGCAGCCCCCATACGGGACGGATATACCTTCAACGGCTGGAACGGCACGGGCATGTCCGGACTGGCGGCGGAGGTGACCATTGAGACCGGTTCTACCGGAAACCGCCATTATACAGCGTACTGGGCTCCCAATATGTACTATGTAGGGTTCCATGCGAACGGCGGAACCGGTGAGATGGAAACTCAGGAATTCTTCTATGATACAGCCGGGCAGCTGGAGCATGCCGATTTCGAGGCTCCCGAAGGGTATGAATTCGCCGGATGGGCCTATACCGCAGACGGTGAGCCTGTCCTTGCGGATGAGGCCGAAATACTGAATCTTACGGCGGAAAACGGGATCACCGTGGACCTTTACGCCGTCTGGATCATAAAGACATATTCAGTCACTTTCAATACGGGAGATGAAGCCGAGGCCGCGGGCATAACTGTTGAGACCGCCCATGCCGCTCACGGCACCCGTACCGACGTTCCGGAAAGGCCGGTCTGGGAAGGACATACGTTCCTGGGCTGGTATCTTGAGGGCCGGCCTTATGACTGGTCAAGCGCAGTCACGTCTGACATCACGCTTGACGCCGTATGGGCCGAGGGCAGCGTTCCCGCCTTCAGGACACACACCATGCTGCTGACGGGACAGATCGGAGTTGTGTTCTACGCAGACGTTCCTGAAGCGTACAGGGATATAAACGGCACATATGTTACATTCTCCATCAACGGAAACGAAGTGAGCACGGAATACTTCGATCCCGGATTTACAAATAACAACGGCTATTACGGATTCGTATGCTTCGTAAACTCGGCGCAGATGTCCGAGACGATCGACGCTGATCTACACTACGGCGGAGACGGAGCATCAGCCGGAATAACAGAAGATGCCTTCAGCGTAAGGGAGTACGTCACATATATGGTGGATCATGAGTCTTTATATCCCGAAAAAGCGGTAGCTCTCGTGAAGGCAATAGCAGACTACGGACATTACATGACTCCGTTCCTGCTGCGGTATGGCTCCGGGGTACCGGACGGGACTCTGATGACCATCGAAGCGTACAACGAGGACAAATATACGAATGAATCAATAACAAACATTCAAAAATTTATGATGGATCAGCAGCTGTATATCACTAAAACTGATAATGACTCCATTCTCAGCAACACGTCATACGCGCTTCTGCTGGGGTCCGAGACCACCATACGCCTGAAGTTCACAAGCCCGGATCCTGACGCCCTTGTAACTGTCACGAATGTCGATCCGGACGAAGCCGCGGACAGG
>JAFTCY010000041.1 GCA_017454465.1 Clostridia bacterium | reverse complement strand
TCGCTGAGAGACTGGGGCGTCCTGTATGATTCAGTAGATCTTCTGCCTGACGGAAGTATCGATATTGCCGGACTCAGGGAAAAGATGGAATCATACGGCAACAGGCTGAAGATGGTATATGTCCAGAGATCCAGGGGCTATTCCTCAAGGCCAGCCCTGTCGGTAAAACAGATCACGGAGGCTGCTTACCATACGAAGGTTTTTGCCGGTGAAAACGGGCTTGAAAAGCCTATATTTACCGTGGATAACTGCTACGGGGAGTTCGTTGAAGAGTATGAACCGTGCTGCACAGTGCCGAATGAGGATAAAAGCCTTGGAGCGGATATTGCGATCGGTTCGCTGATAAAGAACCCGGGTGGCGGAATGGCTGATGTGGGAGGCTATATCGTAGGCAGGGAAGAATATGTTAAGCTGTGCGGAAACAGGCTGACCTGTCCCGGCGTGGGCCTTGATGTCGGGGCTTCCCTTGGACAGACCAGAAATATACTGAAGGGGCTGTTCTATGCACCGCATACAGTTGCCCAGGCATTGAAAACAGCGCATCTTGCTGCATATATTTTTGAGTCTCTCGGACTCGGGGTCAGTCCCGGGTGGCGTGAAAAAAGACATGACATCGTCCAGACTGTCTGCTGCGGAAGCGCAGCCGCTCTTGAGGCATTCTGTGCCGGTATCCAGTCGGGGTCTCCCATTGACGCACACGTGACTCCTGTTCCCTGGGCTATGCCCGGATACCCTGATGAGGTCATTATGGCGGCAGGGGCATTTACAGGCGGTTCGTCGATTGAGCTTTCTGCCGACGGCCCCATGAGAGCTCCCTATAACGCGTACATGCAGGGGGGGCTTACTTATGAGAGCGCGCGCCTGGCGATAATGGCTGCAGCGGAAAAAGTTTCAAATACCATATGACCGGCTGGTCAAAGCCGGACGGAAAGGAGGAGAGATGAGTATCAGAAAGATCTTGACACCGGGGCGTACAGTGGCGCTGGGTTTCCTGTCGGTGATCCTTTTGGGTTCCATACTGCTTTCACTGCCTGTGGCCCATACCGGTGAATGCGAGGTCACATACCTGGATGCTCTGTTCACGTCCACAAGCTGTGTTTGCGTGACCGGACTTGCCACGGTCGAACTCGGCACCTCGTTCTCTCTTTTCGGACACATCGTGGCTCTGATCCTGATACAGATAGGCGGACTCGGGATAACCACACTGGGAGCCGGGCTGTTTGCCCTCGCAGGGGGAAAGCTGGGTATTAGGAGCAGCGGCCTTGTTAAAGAAGCTCTTAATTACCAGACCTGGCACGGGATACGTCCGCTCATAAAAGCGGTGCTACTGATGGATTTTTCTTTCGAGTTGGCGGGTGCCGTTCTGTCGTTTTTCACTCTGGTAAAGATGTATCCCGTGGGACAGGCAGTATGGATTTCGGTATTCCATTCCGTTTCTGCTTTCAATAACGCGGGATTTGATATCTTCGGCAACGGGAACAGCCTCGCGGTATTTACCGGAAACGTATATTTCAATATAGTAACTGCGCTCCTGATCATATTCGGAGGACTTGGCTTCTTCGTGATAAGGGAGCTTATTACAAGGCGCCGGGGAGACAGACTGAGTCTTCACACCAAGATAGTCATCCTGATGACATCGCTGCTGATAGTTGCAGGTACACTTGTTATCAAGCTGACGGAAGGAGACGGGATATCCTGGGTCGGGGCGTGGTTCGCCAGCGTGACGGCCAGGACGGCAGGCTTCGCAACATATCCGATGGGCGGATTTACTAACGCAGGTATTGTTATAATGTGTGTCCTGATGTTTATCGGCGCTTCCCCCGGATCTACCGGAGGCGGCGTCAAGACGACCACTCTTTTCACGGTCACAAAGAACCTTATTTCATACTCGACCGGCAGAGAGACCAGGGCGTTCAAGAGAAAGATACCGGACGAGACCGGTAAAAAGGCGTTTGTTATAATCGGACTGGGACTGGCATGGGTGGTCCTGATCGTATTACTTCTTTCGATACTGAACCCCGGGATCCCGTTTCGTGATGTCATGTTTGAGTGCTTCTCCGCATTCGGCACGGTCGGCCTTTCGACCGGTATAACATCCGAGATCTCAGCCGTTTCAAAGGTCATAATCATCTTCACGATGTTCGTGGGAAGACTGGGACCTCTTTCAATCGCATCACTGTGGACAGCAAAAAAGAGCTCCGGACTGTCAAGGCCGGAAGAAAACTATCCGATAGGATAAGGAGACTGGAAGCATGGGAAAGAAAAAAGACAGGAACAGAGAAGCCGGTAGGGCCATAAAACAGCAGGATATGCTTTTTGCCGTGATCGGGATCGGGAGATTCGGATTCGCGGTAGCTGAGGAAATGGCCAAAAAAGGGTACGACGTCATAGTCGTGGACAAGGACAAACAGGCCATAGACCTGGCATCCGAGTTTACCGAGAATGCGTTTCTCACTGATGATCTGTCATACGAAAATCTCAAATCGGCAGGCATAGGAGAGGCCGACTGTGTTATCATAGGTATGGCGGGCCATCTTGAGGACAGTGTTCTTACGACCATGAACGTAAAAAAACTGGGCGTCAAACGCATAATCGCCAAGGCCAACAGCGCCGAGCACGGGGAAATACTCCGGCTTCTGGGAGCTGAAGTGGTCCATCCGGAGCATGATATGGGGGTTCGCCTCGCATCCAGGCTTTCTTCTCCAAATGTTATAGAGTACCTGAGCCTCAGTGACGAACTTGACCTTGTTGAGATCACTCTCACATCGGCAGTTGAAGGTAAGACTGTCCAGCAACTCAACATTCGGCAGAACTTTGGGCTGAATATCGTCGCTGTATCGCACAATGGGGCCATTACGGCTGATATAAGGCCTGATACATCCCTCCATGCACAGGATACCGTGACGGTTATTGGCAGGAAGACCGATATCAAGAGATTTGAGAATTATCTGAACCGGTGAGCCAACAGGATTTTGAACTATCATTAGTTAGAACTGAAATCACCTACATCCGTTGATCTTATGGGTGCAAGTGTCATTTTCGGAAATCATTCTATTCACACATATGGTAGTTTGTTTATGTTTTATGGGACTGGTCCAAATGGGAATATGCATAAAAAGTTCTGTGTGTGCTGTAACGGATGGAATACTGCTTATTGCACATATCCTATGAACTCTGACTATTGTATATATTGTGGATATTCCAGGTACATAACAAATGCAGTTTCTCCCCTTGTATACTGACCATAAACTGTTTCAGGGTCGTCAACAGCAGCAGATGTACAGACTGCTGCCGTATATGTCGCATATATACGGAAGAAATTTCTGGCAACCGGGTGAAAAACAGCAGTTTTTGTGATATAATACAGAATTGGAATCATGCCAGCGGCGCAAGATGCTCCGCGGCGCTTAAATATACCCAACAATTATGATTAATCTGTCAGATTTTTATGAAAGGAACCTGGATTATGAAGAAGTTTTTTAAGGTATTTCTGCTTGTTCTGGCTGTGGCCTCACTCATGACGCTTGCGGTCCTTGCGACAGAAGCAGACCATACTATCTATGCGGATGGTACCATTGACCATACCGTTAATGTAAGATCCATTTATACAGGCACGGATTCCGTTATATGGCTTTCCAGCGACGGATCTGTTGCCACAGTCAACAGCGACGGTTTGGTTACCGCGGTGGCACCCGGATACTGCGATATTATTGTCATGAAAAGCGATTATTCGGGGAAACTTGCTGAAACCACAGTTGAGGTTAAGAACCGCCAGCTGGTGGAAATGGAAGTGTCAAAGCAGCCTACGAAAAAAGTATACAACAGCGGTGATTCATTCGAACCTGCCGGGATGGAAGTCACGAATATCTTTGACAACGGCGACCGTGTTGTAGCGACGTCATCCCAGTATGAACTCAGCCCCAAAGGCGCGCTGAAAGCTAGTGATGTGGCGGTCATAGTTACTTCGAAGATCGATGAGGATATCACGGCGTTTGTTCAGATCACGGTGAAGGAACTTACCGTCTCCAGCCTGACTCTTTCACTTGCGAAGACTGAATTCGCGGTCGGTGATCTGCTTACCGATATGACGATCAAAGTCATATACAGTGATGGTTCTACCGCAAACCTGACTTCAGGATATGAAGTCAAACTCAATGGTGCGGTCGTTAATCCTGCGTCAAGGGCTCTTACGGCTGCCGACAAGACCGTAGCTGTCTCCTACAGGGGAGTTACATCTGACGCGGTTAACATCACGGTAAGCGCCAACCCGGCTTCCGGATACACTGCTACGATCAACGGTGCACTTGCCAGAAAGGTATATGTAGTCGGCAACCTTCTGAACTGGGAAGGCATCACTTCGATCGATCTCAAGAGCAGCGGAACAACAGTATATTCGATCCCGTTCAGCTATCTGTCGACAAACCTTCTTTACAGGTTCAAGCCTACAGATGTTGGGCAGAACACCATCAAGATCGAATTCAAGTATAATAATAACACATATCCGATTATCCTCACCGGACTTACGGTCTCCGAGAGCCTGGGTGATCTGGATCCATACCAGATCCTTGACATCGAACTGGAGGAGGACGGCTATCCGGTAGGTTACACATTTGACATAACGGATATCGACACGATCAGATATACCGAAATCAGAAACGGCAACAGGTACAGGATCACCGGCGATGAGCTGGCGCTTTATGAAGACGATATGAGTCTCGAAGTCCTTACAAAGGAAGGCGACCGCAAACCCAACTCCAGAAAGTCCTACCGCAGCACTCTCGAAAAGGACGATGTGTTCACTGTTGAGGGCAAAGAGTATGCCAACATCAGACTGTATATAAACGATGTTTCCATAGACACGGCCGTTGAAGTCACAAAGACATCTGCCGCTATTTACTACGGAGGCAAGATGATCGCTGCGTATGCGGGCATTACAGATGCACTGCGCGATACTATGGTGCTTTCGCTGGACGAGTATCTTCCCACGGTCGGTATTACGATAGTTCTCGGCGAAGATGACAGGGTGAACAGCAGACTGCTGTTCAAGGTCGACAGGAATGTACAGATAGACCTTTCCGGCCATAAGCTTGAGTTCTATTCGGATACAGTTGATCCTGATATGGTCAATGCATACGGACTTGAAATAACCAACTCCGCGAAAGAGCAGGGCAAATTCGTTTACTACGATGAAGACCTTGAAATCAAACTGGATCAGGACGACTATTTCTACTTTACCAGGGATTATGACGACCAACCTACTCTTCCGGGCGTGTATATGGTAGAAGTCGATATCAGCGACAGGGGAGAATTCACGAGCACTCCCAAGGCTGATAAGGACGGATTTATCATAGTTCCTCACGGCAATGAACTCACTCTCACAGTAACACCTGACAAGGGATATAAAGTTGATGAGTTTGCAGTCGACAGAAAGAGCGTTATCGGGAAGACCGGATACACCAAGAACAACGGTGTTGTCACATACAAGACGGTCATTAAGAATGACTGTGTGATAATGATAGATTTTGAAAAGGGCGAGGATACCGAGACCACAGATCAGGAATGGGTCAATCCTTTCACCGATGTGAACAAAACAGATGCATTCTACGATTCCGTGAGATTCGTATACCAGAACGACCTGTTCAAGGGCGTATCGGCGACCAGATTCTCCCCCAGCGGAACGATGACCAGAGCAATGTTCGTGACTGTCCTCGGGCGTCTTGCCGGTATCAGCGAGACTGAAGCGCTCGCAAGGTACGGAAAGGTATCACAGTTCACTGACGTTACATATTCGTCTGCAACATCCTGGTATGTTCCCTATATCGCATGGGCAAACCAGATGGGTCTGATCGTAGGATACGGTGACGGCAAGTTCGGCCCGGACAACGAGATCACTCACCAGCAGATGTATGTGATCATGAAGAGATATGCTACATTTGTAGAGAACAAGAGCACGGATGTGACAGGTGTGACTCTGACATACACAGACAGACTGAAGATAGCTGACTGGGCGGAAGAAGCAGTGAAATACGCCAAGAGCAAACAGTTCATAGTATTCACGGCAACCAACACGATAGATCCCACAGGCTTTGCAAAGCGTTCTGAACTGGCTGTCCTTCTCCAGACGTACTGCAAGACGGTTCTCGGATGGACCAACAAGTAAGGAATAGACAACCGATGACCAACGGCGCATCTCCGAAAGGGATGCGCCTGTTCTCTTTGCAAATGGCACCTCATTGGACTTGCAGCGTGGAAGAGGTACAAAAGTACCAAAATATGAGCATAAACAGCCCAGTATATTGTCCTTGTTAATATTGACTTGACTGTATAATTATTGTATAATCCTGAATAAATATTCATTCGAGAAAGTGAGGGGATGTGTGTGATCAGAGTTTTTGTCGACGGGAGCGCAGGCACTACAGGCCTGAGGATCCGTGAAAGACTCCTGGGCAGAAGAGACATAGAGCTTCTGTCGCTCGAGGAACGTTTCAGAAAAGATGCGGATGCCAGAAGGGAAATCATGAACAGAGCTGATGTGGTCTTTCTGTGCCTTCCCGATGCTGCAGCTGCAGAAGCTGCCGGCCTGGTTGAGGAACCTGATGTGGTGCTGATCGATACATCCACGGCTCACAGAACGGCAGACCGCTGGGAATACGGTTTTCCGGAACTCCGCGGCAGGAGAGAAAGGATATCCAGGTCAAAGCGCATAGCAAACCCGGGATGCCACGCAACAGGGGTCATTGCTTTGGTCGAACCTCTTGTAAGGACCGGGTTCCTCGGCACAGATACCTGGTTCACGGCATACTCTCTTACGGGGTATTCGGGCGGGGGAAAGAAGATGATAGCGGAGTATGAGGATCCCGACAACAGAGAGAAACTTTGCTCTCCGCGAATGTATGGGCTCGGGCAGTGCCACAAGCACTTGCCGGAAATCATGAAAATATGCATGCTGGAAAAGGCTCCTGCGTTCTGCCCGGTGGTTTCGTCATATTATTCAGGTATGCAGGTGACTGTGGCTATACCGGGGGATGGAACTGCCGGACCGGAAGGCGTGCTTGAAAGGTACCGGGAATACTACGGTGAGACCAACGGGGTCATACGTGTCTTGGAAAACACAGATGAAGAAGGCTTTCTCTCATCATCCGGACTTTCAGGCCGTGACGACCTTGAGATCACGGCATGGGGAAGCCCTGAGAACATAGTCCTGTGCGCCAGATTTGATAATCTGGGAAAAGGAGCCTCGGGTGCAGCGATACAGAATATGAATATAATAATGGGAACAGACGAGCTTGAAAGTCTGATCACCAAGTAATTTCTGAGGTGAATAGTCATGAAAACTATAGATGGCGGTGTGTGCGCGGCAAAAGGCTTTTCAGCGTCCGGCATTCACTGCGGTATACGTAAGAACAAGACGAAGAGGGATCTTTCCCTTATATACAGCGAAACTCAGTGTTCGGCAGCTGCCGTATATACCACAAACCTTGTAAAGGGAGCGCCCATCGAGGTAACGCGGGAAAACATTTCGGACGGGTTCGCGAGAGCTATAATATGCAACAGCGGCAACGCCAATACGTGTAACGCGGACGGAAGGACAGTGGCTGAGAAAACATGCTGTATCCTTGCGGAAGAACTTGGCATCTCGCCGAAAGACGTGGTAGTCGCTTCCACGGGGGTCATAGGCCAGCCTCTGGATATCGAGCCGATCTCGGACGGTATTCCGTCCCTTGTCGCAGAACTTTCCAAAGACGGATGCGACAGCGCGGCTGAGGGCATCATGACCACTGATACGAAGAAGAAGGAGATCGCTCTGGAATTTGAGATCGGCGGAAGGATCTGCAGGATAGGCGGTATCGCAAAGGGAAGCGGAATGATACATCCGAATATGGCGACCATGCTGGTGTTCATTACTACCGATACGGCGATATCCCCGGACATGCTCCGTAAAGCACTGTCAGGAGACATCAAAAAGACATTCAACATGCTCAGCATAGACGGCGATACTTCCACAAACGATATGGTGGTAGTGCTGGCGAACGGAATGGCGGGCAACAGGGAGATCACAGAGGAGAATGATGATTACAAGGCTTTTGCCCAGGCTCTGAACGCAGTAAATGTCTCTCTATGCCGTATGATCGCGGCAGACGGGGAGGGAGCCACTAAACTTCTGGAATGCAGTGTCAGCGGAGCTGAGACTGAAAGTGTTGCGAAACAGGTCGCGAAAAGTGTTATATGCTCGAGCCTTCTGAAAGCAGCCATGTTCGGTGCGGATGCCAACTGGGGACGGGTACTGTGTGCCATAGGGTACAGCGGGGCACAGCTCGATGTGAACACGATCGGCGTCTCATTCAAAAGCCATGCGGGTGTAATAGAGGTCTGCAGAAACGGCACGGGGGTCGATTTTTCGGAGGAACTTGCAAAAAAGATCCTTTTGGAGAATGAGATAGAGATTCTCGTGGATCTGGGCTGCGGGCAATATTCCGCTTCAGCCTGGGGTTGTGATCTTACATATGATTATGTTAAAATAAACGGAGATTACAGAACTTGACGGGAGAAATACGATGAGCAGCTTGATTTCCAATTTTGAAAGGGCAGAAGTGCTGACCGAGGCTTTGCCGTACATAAGAAGATATAACGGGAAGATCGTGGTCATAAAGTACGGCGGAAGCGCAATGACGTCGGAAAGCCTGAAGATGCAGGTCATGGAAGATATAGTTTTGCTGTGGCTCATAGGAGTCAAAGTGGTACTTGTCCACGGCGGAGGTCCGGAAATAAATGACATGATGGACAGGCTGGGGAAGAAAGCCGTTTTCGTGGACGGACTCCGAGTAACTGACAAGGAAACGGTAGACATCGTCCAGATGGTGCTTGCGGGAAAGGTAAATAAGAGCCTTGTTAACCTGCTTGAGACAAAAGGCGGGCGGGCAATGGGGATCTCCGGCATGGACGGACGGCTGATCGAGGCAAGGCAGAAAGACGAGCGGCTCGGATATGTTGGTGAGATCGTCAATATAAATATCGATCCCGTGATGGATCTACTGGAAAAAGGATATATACCGGTCATTTCCACAATAGGAAGCGACGCTGAAGGAAATGCCTACAATGTGAACGGAGACACGGCCGCCGCAAATATCGCCGGCGCTCTAGGTGCCGAAAGACTTATCATGATGACCGATATAGCGGGGATCCTCAGAAACAGGGAAGACCCTTCGTCACTTATAAGCGAGATAAACATCAGCGAGGCAGCTGGGCTGTATGAGAACGGTGTTATCTCGGGAGGGATGATACCCAAGGTGGAGTGCTGCATCGAAGCAATACACGACGGCGTAAAAAACGTTATAATCATGGATGGAAGGGTACCTCATTCCATACTTATGGAACTCCTTACTGACGAAGGAGCAGGTACGATGGTCTCCGGAGAAAATGGATATCAAAGAACTTGACAAAAAATACGTAGCCGGGACTTACAACCGTTTTCCCGTGGAGATCGTATCGGGAAAAGGCTCTGTCGTCTGTGATGTAAACGGCAGGGAGTATATCGATATGGGTTCCGGGATAGGCGTGACCAGTTTCGGGATTGCAGATGAGGAATGGGTGAAAGCAGTCACTGCTCAGCTCGCAGCCGTGCAGCATACATCAAATCTTTATTATACGGAACCGTGTGCAAGGCTTGCTGAGATCCTGTGCAGCAGGACCGGGATGAAGAAGGTGTTTTTCTCGAACTCCGGTGCTGAAGCGAATGAGTGCGCAATCAAAGCAGCGCGGAAATACGCTGCGGAGAAAAAGGGCTCTGAATATTATAAAATAGTGACTCTTGAGAACAGTTTTCATGGCCGGACGCTCACGACTCTGGCAGCGACCGGGCAGGATAAGTTCCACACGCTTTTCAATCCGCTTACCCCGGGTTTTCTGCATATTCCGGCAAATGATACGGATATACTTCGTGCGATGCTCGACAAGGAAAAAATCGCCGGTGTAATGATCGAATGCATCCAGGGAGAAGGCGGTGTGAACCCGCTTGACGCGGCATTCGTAAAAGAGATCGAGACTTGCTGCAGGGAAAAGGACATAATCTTTATCGTTGATGAAGTGCAGACGGGTAACGGAAGAAGCGGAAGACTCTATTCATACATGAATTTCGGAGTTGCTCCGGACGTGGTCAGCACCGCAAAAGGCCTGGGTGGCGGACTCCCTCTCGGAGCAACACTGCTCGGGGAAAAAGTCGAGAGTATTCTGGGATTCGGGGATCACGGTTCTACGTTCGGGGGCAATCCCGTAAGCTGCGCAGGCGCTATAAACGTGATCAGCAGGATCAATGAGGGACTCCTGGCAGAAATCAGAGAAAAAAGCAAATATATAATGGATGAACTCAGCGGCTGCCCGGGAATCGAAAGTGTAACGGGCATGGGCCTGATGATCGGGATCAAGACACAAAAGCCTGCGGCTGAGGTGGTTCGCGAATGTATGGAACACAATGTGCTGTGCCTCACCGCGAAGGACAAAGTCAGACTGCTTCCTGCATTGAATATACCTATGGAACTGGTTGCAAAAGCAGTTTCCGTGATCAGGGAAGCAGCAGGGAAATAACAGAGTGACGGAGAAAAAGAAAAATGGACCTCAAAGGAAGAAGTTTTCTGAAGCTGCTGGATTTTACTCCCGAGGAGATCACATACCTTATTGATCTGGCTGATGAATACAAAAAAAAGAAAAAGGCCGGGCTGCTTCACAGGGATTGCGAGGGAAAGAATATAGCCCTTATTTTTGAAAAAACCAGTACAAGGACCAGGTGCTCGTTTGAAGTGGCTGCGGCTGATCTGGGTATGCATTCCGTATATCTGGACCCGAAGGGGTCACAGATAGGCAAAAAGGAAAGCATAAAAGACACTGCAAGAGTCCTGGGAAGGATGTTTGACGGAATAGAATATCGGGGATTCGGGCAGGAGATAGTTGAGGATCTTGCAAAGTATTCGGGGGTTCCTGTCTGGAACGGGCTGACAAATGAGTTTCATCCAACACAGATTCTTGCTGATTTCATGACTATCCGAGAACATTTCGGTGAGCTGAAAGGGAAGAAGCTTGTTTACATGGGTGATGCCAGATATAACATGGGCAATTCCCTTATGATCGGCTGCGCAAAGGCCGGAATGAGGTTCAAAGCCTGTGCGCCGTCAAAGTATTATCCCTTCAAACCTCTTGTGAAGGATGCGAGAGCGATCGCCGAGACTACGGGCGGATCCGTTGAGTTTTCTTCTGACCCGAGAGAAGCCGTAAAGGGCGCTGATGTTATATATACGGATGTCTGGGTCTCCATGGGCGAGCCCGAAAGCGTATGGACTGAAAGGATATCGGATCTTGAACCGTACAGGGTCACAGCTGAACTTATGGAGCTGGCGGGGACTCAGTGCAGGTTCATGCACTGCCTCCCGTCATTTCACAACACGGATACGGAGATCGGGAATGATATAAGGGTAAGATACGGTCTGGAATGCATGGAAGTGACCGACGACGTATTTGAAAGCGAAAGATCCATAGTCTTTGACGAGGCTGAGAACCGTATGCATACGATAAAAGCAGTCATGGCAGCTACGCTGCGATGAAAGACATAACACACAAATGAGGTGCTCCGACGCCTCATTTTTTTCTGCAATTGACACAGAATGGCTGGTGTGATAATATATTTTCATAACAGTTTCGGAGGCGGGCAGGTATGAAAAAACTTCTTGCGCTTTTCCTCATATTGGTTATATGTCTATCAGCGCTCTCGTGTAAAAAAGACACGGTCACATATGACGAGGATGGTAATGCAATAGATAAAAACACAGGAGAGATCCTCCTTTTGGACGAGTCGCTGAAAAACCTTACATATGCCGATGATGCCGACAGGGTCTTCTACGAGATATTCGTGGGATCATTTTCCGATTCGGACGGAGACGGGACCGGCGACCTCAGGGGTATAATAAACAGGCTGGATTATCTGAATGACGGAGATCCGGACTCGGGAAAGAGCCTGGGAATTGAAGGAATATGGCTTTCGCCCATATTCAAATCCCCGTCGTACCATAAATATGACGTTATAAACTATGAGACCATAGATCCGAAATTCGGCACTATGGACGACCTTCAGGAGCTGATCACTGCCTGCCATGACAGAGGAATAAAGCTGATCCTGGATCTGGTCATAAACCATACGAGCCGCGACAATCTCTGGTTCACAAAGTTCTGCAACGCCAGGAGATCAGGTGATAAATCGGATCCATACTATGATTTCTACAGCACGGCTGATGAAAACTCGAAAGGCAGGACTTTCGGCAGTATAACAGGGACTGCAGACAGGTATGAGTGTAATTTCAGTTCTGACATGCCTGAATTGAATTATGACAATGAGGCCGTCAGGACGGAAATGCTCAGAATCGCAGATTATTACCTTGACATGGGTATAGACGGATTCAGATTCGATGCCGCAAAATACATCTATCTGGGCAACGAACCGAAGAATGTTGAATTCTGGAACTGGTATCTCGGGGAGCTTAGGATCGAGCATCCTGATTTGTATACTGTTGCAGAGGTCTGGGACAGTGATGCCATAACACTGCAATACGCGGAAGCAACGTCATGTTTTGACTTTGCGATCTCACAGGCTGAGGGACTTATATCGTCAACTGCCAAAAAGGGGAACGTTAATATATATACGGCCTACGTTGACAAATATCTTGATTCAATTGCAGCCAAAAACAAGAACACGGTATTTGTTCCTTTTGTATCGAACCATGATACCGACAGGAGCGCGGGGTACAATACTCTTGCAAGCGGATATGCCCAGGTCGCGGCAAATATATATATACTGGGTCCCGGCTCTCCGTTTATATACTATGGCGAAGAGATCGGCATGAAGGGATCCCGGGGAGGTGCCATGACTGACGCAAACCGCAGGCTCGCCATGCTCTGGGGAGACGATGATACCGTTGATGATCCGGTGGGTACCACATATGAAAAGGAAAAGCAGACAAACGGAACTGTCTCAAGCCAGATCACGGATCCATCAAGCCTTTACAATTATTACAAGAAACTGATCCAGATAAGAAGAGCAAACCCTGAAATAGCGAGGGGAGATTATACAGCACTCTATTTTGAGGGGATCAAGCTTGGGGGATTCATATCAGAATACGAGGGCAAAAGGGTCGTGGTGATCCACAACACATCTGGCTCGGATGTAACATATGACATAGGCCCTGCGGTGCAGGGAGAGGGATTGTATATTAAGAACGTGATAGGACTCGGCGAATCCTCTCTTGAGGGCACGGTTCTGACCGTCGGAGCACAGACCAGTGTTGTACTGAGGTTCGAAGAAAAATGAATATCCGGGGTAAGAATCCGGCTTCGAAAGATATCTTTCGGTGACCGTTGGTGTTTTACTCAACGTGAAAAGAGGGACCATATCAATCGTGATACGGTCCCTTTGATCATTTCAGGGTCAGCTCAGCTTAGAATGTTGAGTTCTGTTTCCGGGTCAAAGAAGTAGGTCACTTTTCCGTGGAATGTGATGTATAGCTTTTCCCCGAAGACGAGGTGATTTCTCTGTTCCGGTGAGAGCGTGACTGTCGGAGTGCGAACTATAAGTCTGGACCCGTCCTCAGTGTCAACATGAAGGTGAAGCTCGCTTCCCATCATTTCGTTGACTTCTATCGTACACGGGAAGTTATCTTCCGCAGGACCTTCACATATAGTCACGTGCTCGGGCCTTATTCCGAGAAGCACTTCTCTGGAGTCTATGCCTCTTTCGATCAGCTTTCTGCAATGGCCTGCGTCAACAGGCATTTTTGAACCGAAAACCTCCGAATAGTACTCGTTTCCGTTGCGGACCAGATTTGCTTTCATAATATTCATCTTCGGGGCGCCGATGAATTCTGCGACGAACAGGTTCTTTGGATCTTCGAACACCTCTGTCGGAGTCCCGACCTGCTGTATATAGCCGTCTTTCATTATGACGATCCGGTCTCCGAGTGTCATCGCTTCTGTCTGGTCGTGGGTTACATAGACGAAAGTGGTGTTGAGTTTCTGGCGCAGGAGAATGAGTTCCGCGCGCATTGCATTCCTCAGCTTTGCGTCCAGGTTCGACAAGGGCTCATCCATGAGGAACACCTTGGAATCCCTGACCATAGCACGCCCGATCGCAACGCGCTGCCTCTGACCGCCTGAAAGTGCACGTGGCTTTCTCAGGAGCAGGTCGGTTATACCGAGGATCTCAGCTGCCTCTGTTACTTTTTTGTATACCGTTTCCTGGTCGACGTGTTTCAGCCTGAGGCTGAATGCCATGTTCTCAAAAACCGTCAGATGGGGATAAAGAGCATAGTTCTGGAAGACCATTGCGATATTACGGTCTTTCGGCTGAAGGTCGTTTACCACTTCGCCGTCGATTTCAATGGTACCGCCGGAGATTTCCTCTAGACCTGCAATCATACGGAGAGTGGTCGATTTTCCGCATCCGGAAGGACCGACGAAAACCACGAACTCCTTGTCTTTGATTTCCAGGTTAAAATCATGGACTGCCACGAAACCGTTGTCGTATACTTTTTGTACATTAGAAAGTTTCACTGTTGCCATAATTCGTTATCCTTTCACAGCGCCGCCTGTGACGCCTTCAACATAGTATTTCTGGAGTATCATGAACAGTATGGTGATCGGTATTGCGACCAGTACGCCGCCGGCACAGAACATCGTGTATGATGTTCCGATAGATGTTCTTTCGGTCATGCTCCATAAACCGACCGCCACGTTATATCCCGAGCTGACTGCATGTGATATATATCTAGCAAAGATGAAGTCTCCCCAGGGGGCCATGAATGCGGTCAGAATGGTGTAGATAACTATAGGCTTTGCAAGTGGCATTATCAGCTTTTTGAAGATCTGGAATCTTGTTGCACCGTCCACGCGGGCCGCTTCATCCAGGGATTTCGGTATGGTGTCGAAATATCCCTTTGACACATAATACCCCATACCGGAGGAAGCGCAGTAGACCAGGATCAGCCCCGGTACGGCTCCAGGACCGGTAAGGCCCATACCGCTGAGTACTTTGTAAAGGACGATCAGGGTCAGGAAGCCCGGGAACATTCCCAGTACCAGCATTACGTTCATCAGCAGTTTCCTGCCCTTGAACCTGAGCCGTGACAGTGTATAGCTCATCGCCAGAACTATTATTGTCTGCAATATTGCAGTGCAGACTGCGATAAGCAGTGTGTTCCCGTACCAGCGCAGAAAGTCGGTTTCTGTAAACAGTCTCACATAGTTGTCAAATCCCCATTTTTTCGGGATCACATATCCGGCCATTCCCTGTGTCTCGCAGCGGAATGACTCAAGGAAAATGCAAAAGAACGGAAGGACCCATATGATTATTATCACCGCGAGAAGGATGTAAATTATGGTGTTGCTGATCCTTCCCTTGGCCGTCATACCCATGTGCTTTTTTGTTTTCGGAGTTTTGTTGATTTCTTTGTTATTCATTGGAAATCCTCCTCATTCTTCGTTGACGGGATGACGTTATATACGATCAGTGACAACACCGCAACGACCACGAAGATCATTATGCCTATGACGGCGGCAAGCTTGTAGTTGCTTTCTGCACCTGTCGTTATTTTAAACAGCCAGGTTATCAGAAGGTCGGTGGATCCGGCCGAGCCTCCGCTCGTCAGCAGGTCTGGATTTGTAGGCCCGCCTCCTGTCAGCAGATATATAACGTTGAAGTTGTTTATGTTCCCTATGAAACTGGTAAGCAGATACGGACCGGTGACAAACAGCATATACGGAAGAGTGATCTTCATGTATTGCTGCCATACGTTAGCACCGTCGATCCTTGAAGATTCGTAGAGATCCTGAGGGATATTCATCAGGATACCGGTTGCGATAAGCATGAGATACGGGATACCTATCCAGATATTGATGATTATGACCGTTACTCTTGCCAGGACCGGGTCAGTCCAGAACGGTATCGACTTCGTTATCCACCCCATATCCATAAGGAATCCGTTTATGAGTCCGTTGTCTGCAAACATCTTTGAAACATAAAGCAGTGATACGAACTGAGGGATGGCGATCGTAAGGACCAGGAAACCTCTCCAGATCTTCTTGAGTTTTATTCCCTTCTTGTTGATCATGATAGCCACAATCATACCGAGGAAGTAGTTCGTAAACGTTGCAAAAAAGGCCCACATAAGTGTCCATGCCAAAATCTCGCCGAACGCGGCAGACAGGTTGCTGCTTCCGGATCCCCATGAAAGAAGCTCATTGAAGTTGTCAAGGCCGATCCATGTGAACAGGTTGGAATATCCGTCATGCTGCGCATCGTAGTTTGTCAGGGAGACCAGGATCATGAAGATGATCGGGATGACGGTAAAAACTATTATGCCCGTTAAGGGAAGTGCAAGCATGGTTTTGTGGAACTGATCGTCAAGGAGCGACTTGAGGTCGTCCTTCCCGCTCTTGACTTTTTTACCGGAACGGACGATCTGATCAAGTATTCTGTTTTGCTTGACGTTGATGCGCCATGTCACGATAAATGCGATTATGAACAGTATCGTGAGAAGACCGTAGAGCAGGATCTTGAACGAGTCGTCTCCCTCCACGATGACGTACGCGTCGAATTTCTCGTCGTATTCGTTGTGAAGGCCGATCGTACCGAGGGTTGTGAATTTGGACAGCCAGTGACCGCCCCACATTACCATGTAGAAAATGAATACTGCTTCAAACAGGAAAAAGAGAAGTCCACGCAATATCTGCCCTCTGGCGATATTGCCGAATCCCATTACAAGGTATGATACTTTTGTCTGCCATGAACCGTTGACGAACGTGGTCCAGATGTCGACAGCCTCATCTTTGACTTTTATTCCGAACTTCTTTATAACTCCCCAGATCTTTTTAAAGAGTTTCAAAATGGCTTTCGGAATGCTGACGAGGAAATGCAAAACCTTATACAGGATTTTTCGCGGTTTGGATAACCGTAGGTATTCCAGATCGGTAAGGTTTGTCATCTTAATATACAGACCACCCCGGGCCGGGTCTGCCGGCCCGGAATGCTCATCTCCTCTGTATTAGAATGATATTGGTATGAAAAACAGGCTACGGCATATGCCGCAACCTGTTTTGTTTTGATGATCCGCTGATTATTCGGCTTTTGCTACCGTGATTTCCATCTTGGCTTCGTCGAATGTCACAACATATGTGCCGGGTTCAAGGAATACCATGTTGTTGTCAGAGCCGCCGTCCTCGGAAAGAAGCTCGGCGCCGGAAACTACCTGAGCGAGACCCTTGTCGGAATCCCAGTTGCCCGGTGTCACAATACGGCCGCCCATGTAATCGCTCTGCTCTACAGTAACTGTGTATGTGTATACTCCGTCAGTTTCCTGCATTCTGTAGTTGCCGTCAGAGTTGGACCAACCGTTCCATGCGCCTACAAGGATGTAACCTGAGGTGTCGATTGAGAAGAGGCCGTCGATCGCTGCCTTGTAGGAATCAAGGGCAGCCTGGAGTTCTTCGTCTGTGGTGGCTGTCTGGGCTGATGCAACAGGTGACAGAGCAATGCTCCACCATGAACCATGGATGTTGCCCTGAGGAACTGCAAATTCGTTCTGGGTTGCAAGTGCTACAAGAGCAGCGTCAGCCTGAACGGCTTCACTCTGTGCAGCTTCCTTGTTGGACGGACCCCATCCAAACTTTTCAAATCTTTCGAGCTGGCAATCCTTGCCGGTGAGATAGGTAGCAAGGCCCTGGAGAACGGATGTCTTTTCAGGATCCGTCTGAGGCTTGATGCCCATCAGCTTGCAGCCGCTGAAGGAACCGAGCTGATATGTTTTGCCGTCTACAGTGAATGAAGGCAGTTTTGCGACGCCGTAGTTGTCGCCGAGAGCCTCTTTTGCGGTATTGACGTCCCATGTACCGGAGACGACCACAGCTGAAGGAATGGCTGCTGAGAAGTCAGCCGTGCCTGAACTGGATTCGGTGAAGCAGGGAGACTTGAGCAGTTTCTGCATTCCCTTGAGAGCTGCAAGGCCTTCGGGGCTGTTGAATGTGTCGTTTACTGATATGAAGTTACCGTCACTGTCTGTTTCCCATTCGGAAACGCATCCGGTGCCGAAGAAGAAGGATGCTGCGTACCAGGCTGATCCTTTGAGCTGGAAGGAGAAGTTCTTGCCTGCTGCTTCGCAGTCGGCAATGATATCTTCCAGGCTGTTCAGATGATCTTCCGGAATGACGGATTTGTCATAGAACATGAAGTAACCGTTGTCATCTGTGAGCGGATAGCAGTACAAATCGCTTCCGACTTTGGCGGATGCGACTGAACCGGGTGTGTTGGCTTCTGTTACAGCTTCACCTGCTTTTACGCCGAGTTTGGTCAGGGCGCCTGCCTGAACGAGGCGGGCCAGCTGGTCCTGAGCGAAGCAGAAGAGATCAGCGCCGTCTTCAACGCTCGTGATCATCTGTGTGGCTGATTCGCCTTCGGTAACGCCTTCGATCCTTGCATTGATCGTAATGTTGTTATCTTTGGCGTATTTGTCGATCTGTTCCTGGAACTGTTCTTTTACACCTGCGATCTCAGAAACCCATACGACGATGTCATATGACTTTGCCGGTGTTGCGGGCTGGTCTGATGTGCCCTGTGTGTCTTTTGTGTCCTTTGTATCGGCCGGAGTGTTCGTGTTACAGCCGGCGAGTACGCCGAGGCAGAGAACAAGGACCAGCAGAAGCGATACGAATACATGCTTCTTTGTCATAAAATCCTCCAAATAAGAATTTGTAGTAAAGTGTTCGATGAGGCGAACAAACAAATCCGCCTCAATACGGATTTATTATATATTTTTCATGTATGATTTGCAACACAAAAACAGTTTTTTGGAGATATGCACCAAATGATGACCGGTTATTTGTGCAAAAGTATGAAACACATGCCCCTGAAATA
Organism: Clostridia bacterium; assembly: GCA_017454465.1. Taxonomy (GTDB): domain Bacteria; phylum Bacillota; class Clostridia; order Oscillospirales; family CAG-272; genus UMGS1696. Next base: position 3,042 of record JAFTCY010000041.1, on the reverse strand, counting down.
CAGCAGGTAAGCTGTGTTTCAGGGGCGGTGAAGTCATGATATTCAGTTATCGTCATCATAAATACGTAGCAGAGACTAGTCTGTCTGTGAGTTCAGCATGGCATCGTCAATCTTGCCCCAGGCACCGTTTCCGGCACCGGAGCATTTAACGAATATGCCGACTGTGATAACATCGCCTTCGCTGACCGAAATGTCCTTAACGGTCCCCGTGTCCCAGTTCCCGTAGGAAGTGATCTGCATGTCTGCTCTGCCGGCAGATTCTCCGTTGACCTGGGCATAAGCATAAACTTCGTATGTTCCGCTGTCGCCGCCCATGATGGAGATCGAGAATTTATACTTGCCCGCAGCAAGGTCATCCAGGGTCTGTTCAAGATAGAATTCAACGCTGTTCTGAGCTGCGCTCCAGTAATGATAGTGCCAATCCCCGGTAAGAGAATCGGTGCCTTTTTTCTCAACAAAAAGCTCATTAGCCGAGCCTATTTCTCTAACTGTCCAGCTGTTGTCGTCTCCGTCCTCGAACCCGCTGTTTTTCAGAAAGTTGAATTCGATCATTGAGATATAGCAGACTGCCGGCATTCCGCCCGCCTCACCTTTGACTGTGTATTTGGCAACGCCGCCGCTCTTCATGGCCTCAATATCCTGGTCGGTTATGTCCCATTTCACGGGCACCTGCTGTTTTGAAGAGTCTGTCATGATGGCGTTTACTGATTCCGGGAGTTGAATGCTGCCGTTCAGATCCACCGTGAGAGTGACGTCTTCGAGAGCATCGGCAAGAAGCTCGGTCTCGTTCCCGTATTTTACAAGATTGAACACCCTGAGGGATTCAAGAGGTCTGCCCTGCGCATCAAAGAAGGCCTGGTTGTCCACGGCACATCCGCCGTAGTACTTCCCCGCATCATTGGGATCATATTCGGAAGCATAGCTGGATGCCCATCCGGAACCGTATTTTTCCCAGAGTTCACTGTTCTTTTCCCAGGATTCAGTACCAACGGTGATCCAGGTGCCTTCCCAGTATACCACGCCTATGCCGTTCTTTGTTCTGTTTACGATGGTGTCGATCACGTCTCTTACGGAATTAGCCTGCCCGTTGACTGTATAGGGGTATGGTTTCGCAACATTGCCGCCGTCAGAGATAGTGTTTCCGAAAAAATCGGTGTCCTCAGCAGTAAAGGCATAGGATGTTTCCATTACCATTACCTGCTTGCCGTAGGTTTCCGCTATTTCGGACAGGATCTGTGAAAGATTGTCAAGGGTCCCGTGCCAGTAGGGATAGTACGAAGAGGCGAAAACATCATAGTCGACGTTATAATATGCCAGCTTTTTCGCATATTCCTGATAGTTGGTCACTTTCTCCGGATTTGCAAAGTGAAGGGCCACTTTCGCATCGGGGAAGATCTCACGCACCGCCTTTGAACCCGCCGAGAAAAGATACTGCATATTGAACCATATCTTTTCTCCGCAGAAGGTGCCGTTAGTCTCATTTCCGATCTGGACCATGCCAACGTCCACACCGGCATCTTTCAGCTTTTCAAGGCATTCCTTCGTATAATCGTATAGAGACTGCGTCTTTTCTTCTATTTCCATGCCTTTCCACGCTTTCGGAGCAAATTGCTTGCCGGGATCAGCCCAGAAATCCGAATAGTGGAAATCAACCAGCAGCTTCATTCCGTAGGAGGTGGCCCGTCTGCCGATCTCAACGGCATTGTCGATATCACAGTTGCCGCCTCCATATCCGTTCCCGTTTCCGTCATACGGATTGTTCCACACCCGCACCCGGATGAAATTCACTCCGCTTTCAGCCAGTGTTCTGTACACATCCTGTTCTTCGCCCGAAAAGCTGTAGTATTTTACCCCGCTTTCTTCCAGAGCCGGAACGCATGACGCATCCATTCCGAGTATGAAATCATCGGGAATGTTCTCTACTTTTCTGACGTAAAGCGAGCTTCCTTCGATCTTTGACGAGGGAATATATGTTTTGTGAGTGTCTCCGCTGCACCCGGAGATAAAAGCAGGCAGGCCTGTAAGAGCAATGATCAGAGCGGCCGCCAGAACTGAGCGAATGATTTTTTCCATGATTATCTCCTATCTTTTTTTGCTCATAACATCCGATACCATGATAGCACAACCGGACGTTGCTTGCAAGGATAGTCATAGAATCAACATGTCCGGCAAAGACCGCTCGTTCGGGTGTCAGAACAGTTTCCTGGTGCTTACGATTAACGTCGAAGAATGCACGGTGACTTGTCTCCGTGATGAATTCGACACCTTATAACATAAATCAAGTATGCGGCAAATTAACAATCCTTTTACTTTTTTAACATCTGTTGTGATATCAAATATCGATATATTAATATTGACAATTGCATATTGCAGGGTTATAATCTTCATAAGAAATAGAATTGCGAACATATAGTAGCATACTATATTCCAAAAAACAAAACCGTTCTTGTGTTTAGATGGTAGAGGTGTCAAGAATAATTATTTCCATAATAGTTGTAATCCTATTACTGACTCAAGTTCTTGGGTGTGGAGTAGTCGAAACATATGAACTTTAAGAGATGACAGATTTAATGTCCATGCTAAAGTCAGCAGAACCAGGTGATACCTTTGAATTCGGAAAATATGAACAGGACAATGACCTTTCCAACGGGAAAGAAAGAATTGAATGGATAATACTTGAAAAGGAAGATAACAGGATACTTGCGATAAGTAAATATGTACTGGATGGCAAGAGTTACAATAGTGAAGAGTACCGACTTGAAAACTGCCCCTACGACTACAACTCTTCTTTAGTACATTGTTACATCAAAAACTTGCATAAAACTCATTTGTATGGTATACTATTCTCAGAACAAACTGGGAGGGAATACCATGCCATCTTTCAAGTATGTCATTGAACTTTCTGACGCCGACCGTGCCGAACTAAATGATGTTATCTCAAAAGGGACATCACCAGCTCGGACGATCTTAAGAGCCAATATACTGCTTGCCTCTGACCGCAGCAGTAAGAAGTATATGACCGTTGCAGAGATTGCTGATGTC
>JAFTCY010000040.1 GCA_017454465.1 Clostridia bacterium | reverse complement strand
GTCAAAATGTAAACATTTCATGAACACAACAGAATTCTTCGCTATGATTTACCGGAAATCAACAGTATTACGACCCTGAAAATGAAAAAAGCGCCGTGCGGGACGCAATTCCTCCCCCACTTGCAGAAGTGGGGGACTCCTAGTGCACTGTTCATAAAACAGTTTTACAAAGGAAAACAAAACATTTAGGCGTTGGGCTTCAGATTGATAACAAAAAATGGGCTGTATAAACCAATGTTCAAGGTTATACAGTCCATTTTCTAATTACAGTTGTTGAAAATCAGTATAGACGAAAAAACGACTCCATCTTACAACAATTGTGGTTTAGCAGGGGTGTGAAATCGAATAAAGTTTTAGAATGTCGTGAAAGTCTCACAGCATCTTGTATATCTGCGATTCAAGCATGACAATTTCCGAAATCTCTGTAGAGAGCCACGCCTTGCACCTATTCATGCAAGTATCATATGATGCCTGGTTAAAGAAATTCTTGGCTTCTTCTCTGTTAGCAGGGAATACCAAAGGGCAGTCATTAGGTGCATGCATTTGGGTTATCCAAAAATCCAAGATGTTCATCAGTCCCTCAAAATAATCAAGACTACTGCTGTCAACCAGCAGTTTCAGCATATACGCTCTCCATTTCCGCTTTTGGACATCGATATCATAACCATCGTTGGCAGCTAATTTCCGTATAAGACTGTCAAACTCTTCTGGTTGATCTTTATTACATATCAATGTAATAATCATTTCTGTTTGTTCGTTAATGTCCGTCAACAAACTATCAAGATAATCCAAAACTTCTTCACGCCAAAGCAATTGTGGTATTTCATCTTTGCCGAACAAACCGATAGCAATAAGAGTCCATGAAACTTTAAGCCCCATACTCTTTATCTCTTGGATAGTATTCATGTACATCCCTTTCCTTTTTTGATAAGCTGTACAACCTGCATTGTGGAATGCCAACATAGTTTGTAGATTAGAAATGAGCAACATAGACATAAGAGTTCTGACTACGGTAATTCTAAGCTAACCGGATTGCGTACGTTTTGTGAAAAATGTATGCATATACTTTCTGATATCTACACGGCCCTTCCATTCATGTTCTATTATACTAGAAGGATCCCTCCTCTACAAGTAGCAGGCTGTGAACTCGTCCAAGAAAGACTTAATCAGACAGGTCTGATAGTATTCTCTTCATTTTCACCTCATCTTCGTATTTTTGGGAGATGTCATGGATCAATCGGAATTCCATTAATTGTGCCACCTATCACAAAATATCTGTGTGTTATTTTTCCTCCTTGAACTATCCATTCGAATCTTCCTGATTTACCTTCGTAAGATCCCAATATCATGTAGCCCAGATATGCTTCAAATTGTTGAAGATTACATGGTTCTAATAAATGTTGCAAAACGAAACGCATATCTGATGGGAAAATATGATATTACGAAAGATTTATCGATTTTTTGTAGGGTAGCAGACACTATTGATCATCACTATCCAATAGAAAAAGAGTTATTAGAGCAATATTATAGAATCGTGAAGACAGAGTGCTTGGAACGGTACCAAAAGTGAAGGCTCAAAGATTGGCCTGCATATATATTAGCCAGTTTCGTAGTATTTATGTAATTTTGGTATTGAAAGTTTAGCGGATTTGAAGTATCATTAGGGCACATAGACACTCGCAGTGAAGTTGTTCTGTTATCAAACAGTTGCAAGAAACGATAACAGAATAAATGGACTCGTGGCAATATAGATAACAGGAGTTATCAGAAGAAATAAAAAAAACACAGCGCACGAAGCTCAAACAAATATGTTTAAGTCTGGCGGAGTGGGAATAACACTCGTCATCTCGAGAACCCTAAGAAAATATAGGGTTTCCGATACACGGCCACCCAAAATGGCAACACCTGTAAAATCCGTCGAATAAAAACATTAAGAGCTAACCGATTTTTTGAAGTCGATTAGCTCTTTTTTCGTTGCGATTTTCAGCTTCGCCGCCATATTGTGAGTATGGCGCACAAAACTGAACACCTTGGCCGGCCGAGTTGAACAGTTGCGACGCTGAAAATTGAACACCTTCGACGCTGAGCCTGAACATACTCGTCAGCGCGGTTGAACAGGAAAAACATTAGCGGTAACATGTTGTTACACGCGAGAGCGTGAATACAACAAAAGGAGGTGCTGTAGCAAAATAGGCAGCCCCTTTCGGCAACTGTTCGGGTCAATATCTGAATACCGGTATCCCCAGGTATCTTGCCAGGGCGCAGAGAGTGTTTCCTATGCGGCCCTCAGCTACGATGAAGTGGGGCTCAAAGCCGTCTCTGACGCTTTTCTCAACGATATCGCGGGCGGGACTGTCGGTCTTTATGACTATGCTGGTTCCGGTGAACTGCTTGGGCTTGTCCAGGCCTTCACCCTCTGTTATGAACATGCGGAAACTTCCGTCGGCCTCTCTCCCGATCCTGAACACGGTCGCACCGTCCAGTTTCCTGCAACCGAAGTCCATTGCCGGGCCGATCTTGCGGTTGGGATGTACCCCGACCACGGCACCGGTATCGCGGCGTGCCAGGGAACAGGCGGCAGCTCCGCAGTGCCAGAAGGTCACGGAGTTCTCATCTTCGTCAAGTGATACGGGATCGCCGAAGAACACCGGAGCGCCTGTGAGCTTCATGCCTATCCACATTGAAAGGGCTCCGTAAATATCCGCCTCGCATGCGGCGGCGATGCCCCTGTCGTTAAGCAGGCTCAGGACCGTGCATACGGGAGTCCCGAAGGCGGTGAAGAAATCAGGCCAGCATCTTGAAGCAAGGGCGCCGATCTTATTCTCCGAGACATAGTCCGAATAGGCTTTGCAGAGTCTCGCGTGGTCCAGCCGGTTCTTTTCCGGGGTGCCGGAGAACCCGCATGTCGCCTGTTCGGTCAGGTCAAGATACTGCCGTATTTCCTCATCTGTATAGGATCTGGCGCGGTCAATAAGCTCCCTTGCCTCCACCGACTCGAGTTCGGCTCCGAATACCTTCAGAAGCTCTGCGTCAAGGGCACGGCCGAAACCGAATCCCTGGGGTGTGTGTCCCACTGCCGCGATCCTGAGGTTCCTCATCTCAGCCCTTATTTCCGCGGCTTTTACGGAGGCGCCTATCTCGGCGGCGGTCCTTTCCTCGGAAGGGGAGCCGAAAACATAAGTGAAGTCCGTTTTCCCGAACTGCCTCATGGCGTTGGAGGCGGAGTATGCTCCCGTCAGGGAGTTGAGCCGCAGGCGCCCGCCGTCGATCACGGGCTCTCTCAGGGTCCAGAGAAGAACCGGGCAGGAACATGCCCTGAGCACTTCGGAAATATATGCGGAATTGGCGAAGGTCAGATTCTGGAACACCACAAGATTCGGATCCAGCCCTGACAGAAAGCTTTTTACTGCATCGATGCTCAGCAGTTTTTCCTCGGGGCATACAAATCTTCCGTCTGTTTTTTTAAGCAGGGCAGCGGAGGCCCTGAAACATTCCTCGGCGCTTTCCATATGAAAAGTCGGGACTCCAGCGGGTATATACACAGGTGTGAATCGCTTCAATTTAGATTCCTCCGGAACATTTTTTAAAAGTTTTAATCAATTCTATGATATTCTCGGAAAAATGTCAAGATATACCCTTGACAAATATTGAATCTGATACTAAAATCTATTTGATTAACAGTTTTAAGCAAACGGAGGAAACAGGCTTGAAAACAGATCTTGAACAGATATGCAGGGATATCCGGTGCGATATAGTTACGAGCATCGGGCATCTCGGGGTGGGACACATAGGCGGCTGCCTTTCGGTGGTGGAGCTGCTGGCTGTCCTGTACTTTGAGGAAATGAATATCGATCCGAAGGATCCCGCAAAGGCCGGGAGAGACAGATTCGTCTGCTCCAAGGGCCACGCGGGCCCGGCAGTCTACGCTGCTCTCGCCAACAGGGGATACTTCGATAAGAAAGAGCTCCTCACCCTGAATCAGGGCGGGACCCATCTCCCCAGCCACTGCGACGCCAGGCTGACCCCCGGCATCGACATGACCACGGGAAGCCTTGGGCAGGGCTTCTCCTGCGCCGTGGGAGCCGCTCTCGCCTCAAAACTTGAAGGAGACGGAGCGGTCATATATACGCTGATCGGAGACGGTGAGTCACAGGAAGGTCAGATCTGGGAGGCAGCCATGTTCGCCTCCGCCAAGAAGCTCGACAACCTCATAGCATTTACCGACTTCAACAAGCTTCAGCTGGACGGCCCGGTGGAGGAGATCAACGACATCTCTCCCCTTGACGAAAAATGGGCGGCTTTCGGCTGGAACGTGATCGAGGTCGAGGACGGAAACGACTGTGAACAGGTGAGCGCGGCTGTAAAGCACGCCAGGACCGGTATCGGATCCGGAAAGCCCACCATGGTCATACTGAATACCAAGAAAGGCTGCGGGATCAAATGGATCGAGGATCTCGGCAGCGGCAACCACAACGTGAACGTTAATGAGGAACAGGCGAGAGCAGCCGTCCTTGAAATCAGAGGGGAGGCGTGAATCATGGAAATGAGGGCATATTACGCTGAGTGTCTCGGGAAACTGATGGAGGAGGACAGACATGTGTGCCTCCTGGACGCGGATCTGGGAAAAGCCAGCGGGACGCTGGGGCTCCGCAAGACGTTTCCTGACAGGATCTTTGACTGCGGGATCGCGGAACAGAACATGGCGTCGATAGCCGCGGGGCTTTCGAGCTACGGGTTCAAACCCTGGATAGAGAGTTTCGCGCCCTTTGCCACAAGAAGGATATGCGACCAGATCGCGATCTCCGTGGCGTACGCGGAACAGAATGTGAAGATCGTGGGAACGGATCCCGGGATCGCTGCCGAGCTGAACGGCGGCACCCATATGAGCATAGAGGACATCGGAGTGATCAGGTCCATCCCCGGCGTGGTTATCGTGGAGCCCGCCGACAGCGTGCAGCTCAGGGCAGCAATGCCGGTTATCAATGAGTACAGGGGATGTGTTTATGTCAGACTGTTCAGGAAGGAACTGCCCGACATATTCCCGGAAGATTACAGATTTGACCTTTTCAAGGCTGACGTGCTCAGGGAGGGAAAGGATCTTTCCGTTTTCGTGACGGGATTCCTCACGAAGGACGCCCTTGACGCTGCTGAGGAGCTCGCGGGGGAGGGCATCGACTGCGAGATCATAAACATACACACCATAAAGCCCATAGACGCGGAAACGGTAAAGAGATCCGCAAAAAAGACGGGAGCCGTGCTCACTGTGGAGAACCACAATGTGATAGGCGGGCTGAGATCCGCGGTCCTCGAGGCGCTGGCTGAGGAAAGGATCCCGGTATTCGGCGTCGGCGTTCAGGACAGGTTCGGTGAGGTGGGCAAGCTGCCTTACCTCAGGGAGGCCCTGGGGCTCAACAGGGAGAACATAATAAAACAGGCGAAACTTGCCGTTTCGTCCAGATAGACGGAGGATCATCATGAGAATTGCGATAGGGAGCGATAAGTCCGGCTTTGCCGTGAAGGAAGCGGTGGCAGCGTACCTCAGGGAACAGAACGCGGATTTTGAGGATCTGGGTACCACAGATATTGAAGACGTGCATCCGTACTATCAGGTGGCGTCGGATGTGGCCGGGAAGCTGCAGAAAAAAGAATTTGACATTGCTGTCCTTATCTGCGGCACGGGGGCCGGCATGTCTGTCGTATCAAACAAGTTCAAAGGAGTCCATGCGGTAGCGTGCGAAAGCCTTTACAGCGCGAAGATGGCAAGAGCTATCAACAACGCCAACGTGCTGTGCATGGGCGGATGGATCGTCGGTCCGGAGATGGCTGTGGAGATGGTGAAGATCTTCCTCGCCACCGAATGGTGTCAGGACCTTGAGGACTGGAGAGCGGCAAACATGCACAGATTTGCGGCCAGGATAGACGAGATCGAGGACAAGGTATATGGCAAATGATTTCATTTATTCCCAGCCTGTGAAGATCATCTTCGGAGAAGGCAGGATACGCGGTCTCGGCGGAATACTGAAAGAGGCGGGAATATCCAGGTGCATGCTCCTGTGCGACAGATTCCTCCGCGGCAGAGCGGAAGAACTGGCTGCGGAGATACCGGAGATCTGCGGCGTTTTCTCGGACATCGAGGAGAACCCGCAGATAAAAGGAGTCAATGAAGCGGCGTTCCTGACCCGGTCGTACGGCGCGGAGGCTGTGGCGGCAATGGGAGGCGGAAGCACCATGGATACAGCGAAATTCGCGGCAGCCATTGCCTGCGAGTCTGACAACGCTCTTCCGTATTTCAGGGGCGAAAAAAGATTTCCGGCAAAAAGGCTGACTGTTATAGCGATCCCCACAACCGCAGGCACCGGAAGCGAAGTCACCCAGGTATCCGTAACAAGCTGCGGAAAGGAAAAGAAGACCATCAATGACCCGGTCTTCATGCCCGGTATGGCGCTGATAGATCCCGAACTCACATATTCCGTTCCGAAAAGGACCACGATGAATACCGGTCTGGACGCTCTGGCCCACGCTCTGGAGGGATACTGGAGCAGGGGACATCAGCCTATAAGCGACCTGATGGCGAAAGAGGCCGTAAAACTGGTTCTTGGAAACCTTGAAAATGCATGGAGGAACGGTGAGGACAAGGAAGCCCGCCGCAACATGTCGATGGCCGCGCTTCTGGGGGGACTCAGTTTCGCCATGCCGAAGACCGCCGGATGCCATGCCTGCAGCTATCCGCTGTCGGAGGATTACCATCTTCCCCACGGTGAAGCGTGCGCCTTCACCCTGTCCGCTTTCGTGAGGATCAACTCGGACGAAAGACTTGGTGCCCTGGCGAAAGAAGCCGGGCTTTCAGGCACTGAAGAACTCGCTGAAAGGATAGATGAGCTTAAAGAGATGGCAGGTCTCCGTACCCGCCTTTCGGATCTTCCCGATCCGGATATCGACAAACTCAGCCGTGACTGTGCGGCCCATCCGCTGATGAGAAACAATCCGGTTGAGATGAACGTGGAATCGCTGAGGGAAATGTTTGAAACTTTGAAATGAACCGGAAGATACAAAGCGCCGGCATGATCGCCGGTATGATCATAGCATGGTCTGTATACTATGCCGTCAGCAAGTATCTGGTGGACGGGACGGGATCCGCTTTTCTCGCGGGATTTCTTCTCAGATCCGCGGCGCTGGTGTTCCTGACGGTCCAGATATTTCTGGACGGCGGATACCGCAGGCTGTTCCGCCAGGGAAGGACAGTATGGTTTCTGATCCTGATCGGAGTGCTGGGCTTCCTCCTTGACCTGTTCGCGAACCTGGGATACGCGGGAGGATCTTTGGCTACCGGAACAGCTCTGCTTAAGACAGACGTTTTGATGGTGAACATACTGACTGTCGTGATATACAGACAGAGACTTTACGCCAGCGACTGGATCGGAAGTATCGTTATGCTGGCCGGAGTGCTTCTTGTCCTGGGGATAGACCCCTCGGGCATTGAATTCCATTTTACGGACATATTCTTTATCCTGAGCGCGCTGTGCGTTACAGCCAATGCTTTTCTTATAAAGCATGTGCAGAAAAAAAGGAACGGAGATACGGATTCTATCTCATACTACAACAATTTCGTGGTCCTGGTCCTTTTTGCGGTATGCACACTTGCGAGAGGTGATCTTGCAAATATCGGAAGTCTCGATATCCCGGGGCTCTGGCCTCTCGTGATGCTCGGGGGATTCGCCCAGACCATGATATATTTCTTCTATTACAGGAATCTCAAAAGGCATGAAGTCTGGATCGTGAAGCTCTGGCTCCTGCTGATGCCTGTGGTGAGCTGTTTCATCGGGATCTTCTTCCTCGGGGAACGGATGACCTGGCTGAAAGCGCTGGGGATCGGCATAGTCCTTGCAGGAGCGGCGGTGATACTTCTGAGAGAGAGATTCCACCCGGAAAGCAGATAATCAAGATTATACAGAGGAGGGCTTATGCGTTACGAATCGGACAATATGTCCAGCGTAAGGCGCAGCAACAGGGCGTCCGCGCTGTTCTGCGTTCATGATGAGCAGGGAATATCGAGAAAAAGACTTGCCGAAAAGCTGGGCCTGACCCCGGCGGCCATCACCAAGATAGTTTCCGAGCTGATATCCGAGGGCCTGATCATTGAAGGAGATTTCAAGCCCGGGAACGGAGCGGGCAGAAGAGAGATAGGACTGAAAATAAATGTCAGGAACAGATGCGCATTGGGAGTGTTCTTCGGGCTCGGCAGCGCCATTCTTTCCGCAGCATGGCTCAATGGTGAGCTGATCTTTTCGGAAAAAATGGAACTGCCTCTGAAAGCAGAGCCGGAGCCGGCGATCGGAAAGGTGTGCTCAAGGCTTGCGGAGCTGACTTTGAGGCACGGGATCTCCGGTGACACTGTAATCGGCATAGGGATCGCGCTGAGGGGCGTGATAAGCCGTGACCGCCGAAACGCCGTATCAAGCTATGATACATTTTGCGAAAGTGACGTTCCTGTATGCGACATATTCGAGAGAAACACCGGGCTGAAGACCGTGCTTTCAAACAATGTCCGATCTATGCTGGCTGCCCAGCTTTTCCTTTCATATGATCCTTCCATTGACAGCAGGTTCTTCCTTCGCTGTGATTCGGGCATAGGCGGTGCTCTGTCAGTAGGAAGGACGATCTGGCAGGGTGACCATATGCAGTGTTCGGAAATAGGGCACATGCCGGCGATGCCTTCCGGCGGAAAACCGTGTCACTGCGGAAAGACCGGATGTCTTGAGACTATATCATCCCCGGCATATATGCTGGAGGAAGCAGAGAGGATCCTTGGTCCTGAAAATACCCCTCTTCTCTGGAAAACCGCGGAGGAAAAGAGACCGGGGAAAATAGACATATTCGATGTTCTCAACGCGGCCCGAAGCGGAGACGAAGGCGCCCGGTCAGTGACAGACCGCGGGATCCTGTATCTTTCCGAGGCACTGAAGAGCCTTGTGTATCTGATGGACCCGGGCATCGTTATCCTCTACGGCAAGATCTTTGACCACCCATATTACATGTCCAGGCTGTTGGCAGGGATCGAGTCCGGCATTGATTCGGCCCGTTCAGTTGCTGTGGTAAAGAGCAGTTATAACGGTAAGCTTGAAGAACTTTCCGCGCCGCTTCTCGCGGTGACGCAGTATTTTGAAAACGGAGGAACAGACTGATGGGAAGCCAAATATTAAACAGGATCAGAAAGATGAACCCTGATCTTGAGATCTTATCCTGCAGTGACTGGGATTTCAGACCATACGGCGAGGTGATCAGAATATCTCATGAGGAAGACCTGGAGCTCAGAAAGGCAATGAAGAGGACTCCTGTCCCGGAATCGGGAAATATCTATGTGGCCTCGGATCCTTCACTCGAGGAGCTGCCCCTGGTGACAATGTCCAGAAGAAAGTTCTTCGGAGAGATGCCTGTGCAGGCCGGGTACTGCAACGGACGGGGCTATACGATGAACGCCCTGGAGTATCACCGCTGTTCAGAGGTGAATTACACCACCACCGGGATGGTGCTCCTTCTCGGCAGGCAGGATCAGTTATTCAACGGGTATATAGCGTCAGGCAGCCTCAAAGCGTTTTACGTTGCTCCAAACACGGCGGTCGTGATACATCCCGGGATCCTGCATTTTGCTCCCCTCAGAGTAAAGGAGGACGGGTTCAACTGCATGGTGATCCTTGAAAAGGGTACAAATGAACCGATCCCTCTTGGTGAACGGGCTCCTTATGATGACGAGGAATCCCTTCTTTGGATGAGAAACAAGTGGCTCGTATGCCACAGCGATTCTCCCCAGGCGGAAAAGGGCGCCTTTCCGGGGATCAAGGGACGAAACATTCAGCTTATGATATAAAGATATTAATAAGAAAAGCGCGGTGACCCAAAACGGATGAACCGCGCTTATTTTTTTATGAATCAGCCCTCCCGGTACGTATAAGTTCCCGGCCCCGCGGTCTCGGTTCTTCCGCCGGGCAGGGAGATGACCGCTTCGCAGTTCACCGGTACAGTTACGGAATATACGGTGAACCCGTCATGTCTTTCCCATCCGGAGCTTATCATTCCGTAAATGCTGTCGTAAGAAGCCCGGGCATATGTGAAATGTCCTCCCGGACGCGGCGCGACGGTGAAGCGGTTTTCTCCTTCCACCCTTATGCCGCACATGGTCGTGAAGAGCCATTCCGCAAGGGCTCCCTTCGAATAGTGGTTAAGGGAACCCAGCCCGGCTCCCTCAGTGCTGAACGGGCCGTTCCAGTTCTCCCAGACGGTAGTGGCGCCGTGCTTGGGCATGGAAAGCCACCCGGGGATCTCCTCGTTCTCCAGCAACCTGAACGCGTATTCCGTGTCTATTTCGGAAAGCACATAAAGGATGAGGGGAGTGGAGAGAAATCCGGTCCCCAGTCGCCATCCGTACCGGTCCAGCGCTTCGATTAGACGCTTCCTGGCATAATCAGACTGTTCTTCGTCAAGAAGTTTCAGATAAAGGGGACGAACCAGTTTTGCCTGCCTGTCAGTGTCAAGAGTGAATTTTCTTGTTTTAACGAGAGAACGGTAGCCGGATGTCGCCTTGTCGGCGTTTTTCCTGAAAAAGTCCGCGTCATCCGTTTTCCCGAGGATCAAAGCGATCTTCTCCATACAGAGAAGCATATAAATGATGTACGCGGTGGTCTCCTCCGGGTGCGGGGAAATGAAATCGGCAACCCGGAATGCATTGACGTCCGAGGGCTCCGCCCACTCGCCGTAGGACTGGCCGTAATTTGAAATGGCCAGAGAGTCTTTCAGTCCAAGTCCGGTCGGCAGTGAGGTGGGATACCACTTTCCGATGTTACCGATCTTGTACATGGCGTACCGTCTCATGTTCGGGTAATCGTCCTCCAGCAGGCGCTTGTCACCGTACTGGCTGTAGATCACCCAGGGAATGAGCACCCCGGCATCTGACCATCCCGCAGAGCCGTCCATGGGCCTCATGTACGGATCCACCCCGCCGACCGGGGCGATCTGTGTATAATTACCGTTTTTATGCTGAACGTCCATAAGGTCATTCAGGTATTTCCGCGCAAAGGGAGCAAAGCTGAACAGATAACTTGCCGACCGGGCGAAGATCTGGGCGTCCCCGGTCCAGCCGTGCCGCTCCCTGGTCGGGCAGTCTGTGGGTATGTCAAGGTGGTTTCCTTTTGCCGACCACACCGTGGCTTCAAAGAAGCGGTTCAGCAGAGTGTTTGAAGACTCGAACCATCCGGTACGCTCAAGATCGGAATATACGGCAACAGCCGTAAAATCATCAGTAGAGAAACCGGCGTCAGACTCAACTAGAACATACCGGAATCCAAAGACGGAGAATTTGGTTTTGTATTCATTTCTGCCGGCAGCGCAGGTGTATCTGACCAGCTGGAGGGGAGTGACGAGCTTCCCCCGGACAAGCTGAAAGTTTTTCTGGGTGAATTCCCCATTCTCATCAAGCATTTCGCCGAACTTCAGAAGGACCTGCTGCCCGTATTCCGCCTTCAGCGAAAATGAAATATACCCGGCTATATTCTGACCGAAATCAAGAACAGACTTGCCTGACGGTGTCTTTATCAGGACAGGCTTGAAAGTTTCATGCTCGGTTACAGGCACATTATTTGACGCGGACGGTTTTACACCGTGACTGGTGACTTTTGCTTTTTTGTCGTAAAGCGGTGTCCGGAATCCTTCTACGATCTCTCCGTCCTTGTTGTCGGCGAAGCGGATCGGGCCGTCGCACGACCAGTCCCAGTTCTCATCGGTCGCAAAGGTCTCACGGCTCCCGTCCGTATAGTTTATCTCGAGCTGGGCGAGAAGTTTGGTCTCGGTGCCGTACTGGTTTCTTCTGCCCCAGGCTCCGCAGGATCCCCTGTACCAGCCGTCGGCGAGCTGTACCGTCAGCCGGTTCTCACCCTGCCTTATCATACCTGTCACATCATATGTCTGATACTGTATGCGCCTGCGGTAGTCCGTATATCCGGGAGCCATTACGAAAGCTCCCACGCGTTTGCCGCCGATCCTCGCTTCATACAGTCCGCAGGCTGTGATGTACAGCCTGGCTGTCTGAAACTCTTTTTCCACAATGAATATCCTGCGGAAGCAGTCGACGGGATAACGTTCTTTTCTTCTGGCTTTATAGCCGCCGCTGATCCATTTGGCTTTCCACTCGGAAATGCCTGTTTCAAAGAACGCTTCGTTCCATTCTCCCGCCTCGTCGTTCTCATCCCACAGGCAGATCTTCCAGACTATACGTTCCCTGTCACGGAGATCATACGGATACACTGCGGACATCGAAGAGCTTTTTACCTTTCCGCTGTCCCATTTTTCCGTTACGATCCTGTACGACGTCTGTTTCGTGCCCCCTTCACAGTTCCACATGAGGCGCGGGCGTTTCACGTCAAGGCCAAGGGGATCGTTCAGATATTCTGTGCGAAGTCTTGAAGCTTTCATCATTTCTCACCTGCCGGGTCTTCCGGTAAGCTGTCGGAGATGACCTCTGTCTCACCGGCAGATGCACTGCCCACCGGTGCTCCGGATGATGCTGCCTCATGTCTTGCCTTTATCTCGGCCTGCTCCCTCGGCAGGTTCTTTTCCACATTGAGGAACAGCAGTATCAAAGCGAGCGCGATGCCCGTGATGACTTCGAGTCCGACGAAAGCGAAGGTTATGGCAGAGTTTACCCCTGCGGACTGCCGGAGCCCCACGGTCAGTATCCCGTCCGCCGCCGGCTTGATGCTCTCCAGCGGCAGCTGGGAAGTCCAGCCGTTGGCAGCCAGCTGTGCTGCAGCGTCCCGGGTGCTCGAGGCCGTTATGGGCGCGAGATATCCCGCTTTTGAGAGCAGCCAGTTGAAAACTCCTGTCACGATGCCCACCATGGCAACAGCGATGATATTGTAGATCGACATCGCCGCTCCGTCGATCCGCTTGTCAGTCTTCCACTCGAGATGATCAAGACAGTCGGCAAACAGTGCCATGAATACGTAAGCACAGGGCAGCCCGCCGATGTTTTTTATGAACTGACCCACAAGGACCACGACCAGATTCGTCGGGAACAGCCAGCAGATGAGGGATCCGAGGGCGTACAGAACGAAGCCGAACATCGTGACATTCCTCTTTCCGAATCTCTTCGCGAGAGGCCATACCGCGAATATTCCTATTCCCATGGGAATGCCGCCTATGACAGAGACCAGCATCTGCGTGATCCCGTCGTTGTATGTTCCCAGCACGTAGTTGCAGTAATACACGAGGCCGAGATTTTTCATAACAGTGCCTACGGTGTATATAAAGAAGTAGAGGTACATCAGAACCATGTACTTGTCGGTAAACAGCATCTTCAGCTGTTCCATGAAGGGTATCTTTGTCTCTTCACCCGCCGCGGCGGCTTCCTCTGTGACACGTTCCTTGGTAAAGAAGTATTCCAGAAGCGTAAGCGGAAGAGCAAGGATCGACAGGATGCTCATGAGGGTGATCCAGCTTGATTTTTCCGCGCCTATCATGGGCATGACCACCATGGGGAATACAAGCGCGACAAGAATACCGGACATCATTATGGATGTGATCTGGTTGAAAACAGAGAGCCCGCCTCTTGCCTTGCTGTCACGTGTGGACAGAGGCACCATCAGGTTGTGGCTCATATTGAATATGGTGTATGCAAAGGAATAAAACAGATTGTAGGAGATCATCACCCACAGAGCCTTTACGAGGTCGCTGCCTTCGGGGACCGTAAAGAGCAGTATCCCGGTGACCGGGACGAGAAACGCAGAAAGGAAGAGCCATGGCCTGGCTTTGCCTTCCTTGTTCCTGGTCCTGTCGATGATCTGCCCCATTATGACATTCGTTAAGGCATCTATGATCTTTGAAACGATCGGGAAGACAGTGAGAAAGAGTCCGCCCCAGAGAGGTGTCAGGTTCAGGACATCCGTATAGTAGACGTTCAGGTAAGTGGCCAGTACCGCGTTCAGAAGAAGAGCTCCCGCGGGACCGAGCAGATAGCCCAGCCATTTTTCCCGTGCTTTCACTTCGGGGGATCTGATGGCGCTGGAAGGTAATCTCATGCTGTTATTCCTCCTTGGGAAGTTTTGGTACAGTGATTTTGGACGTAAGGCAGCGCAGGCCTTTCAGAAGATGGCCGTTTGCCATTTCCACGAAACCGCAGGCGAAATTGTAGGGAAGAGATTTTCCTGCGCTCATGGAAAGGGATCTGGGGGAGTTGCTCTCAAGTATCCTTTTAAGGAACAGGGCGCCTTTCAGGGCGTTTTGCCTTTCAGATCCCTCAGGCATCTTCAGAGCATCCCTTTCTTGTTTCTTTGCCACGGAAAGCATGGCTCCGAGGAGTATTCTGCCAATGAAGGACCTGCCGAGATCGGTCATCCTCGACTCGAGGGTGACAGGATAGGACGGGGAGTCCTCCGGCACGTCATACCCGTCGGGGTACGCAGTGCCGTCCCTTTCGTCCGGAGTGATCCGGACCGACGCTTCTTCTCCGGGCATAAGGTAAACTTTTTCAAAGCCCCTGAGCTCTCCTTCAAGGTAGAGCTGGACGACCTCGGCCCCGAACCTGTCTCCGGTGTTCCTGACGGTCTGAAGGTAAGAATCCCCGTCCTTTGTCCAGCCGGAGTGTTCAAAGGTCGTATATGACAATCCGTATCCGAAGGGAAAACGGACGGGAACGCCGTGTTTGCCGTAGTACCGGTATCCCACCTCGGTACCCTCGGAATAGACCTCGCAGACCCCTTTGCCGAAGGTCCTGCAAGCAGGAAAATCTTCGTACCTGAGGGGCCATGTCTCTGCCAGCTTCCCGGAAGGATTCTTAAAGCCGTACAGCAGGTCATAGACCGCGCTTCCGCCGTTCTGGCCAGGCAGGTACATGTTCAGGATCCCGCTGACCCTGTCAAAGAACGGAAGCTCTACCGGCGAGCCTCCGAACAGGACAAGAATGACCTTCTTCCCGGTCCCGCACATCTCATCTATCAGGCGGATCTGATCCTCGGGCATCCTCATGTGCTCCCTGTCGCATCCTTCAGACTCGTATTCGTCGGTCAGCCCGCAGAAAACGAGTACCTTGTCGCATTCGTCAAGACTGCTTTCCCGGATACCGTGGAATTCAAACGCGTCCTTCGGTGAAGTGAGACGGGCCGGACTGATCATTGAACTTCCCGAACCCTGATAGCGCATCTCCTCATACAGCGGACCGGTGATATACAGCTTTTCGTTTTGAGCAAGTGGAAGGACTCCGTCATTCTTCAGCAGGACCGCGCAGTCTGCCGCAATGTCGCCGGCCAGTCTGTGATGGGCATCCCAGTCCACGGGGGCACCGTCACCGTCGGTACGGTATTTCTCTATCCATCTGAGTATCCCCCGGCATGCTTTGTCCAGTTCCTCCACGGCCAGTGAACCGTCTGTCAGGGAGTCAAGTATCCGCCTCCTGCATATCGCGGTATCACCGGGCATTTCCAGATCCATTCCCGCCTTCAGCCCGGCGACTCTGTCACGGACTGCCCCCCAGTCGCTCATCACGATCCCGGAAAAATTCCATTCTTCTCTCAGTATGTCAGTAAGCAGCCACCTGTTCTCGGAGCAGTAGGTTCCGTTTATCCGGTTGTATGCGCACATGACCGCTGAGGGTGACGCGTGCCGGACGGCATATTCAAAAGGCCTGAGGTAAATACTGCGGATCGTATTCTCGCCGGCCACGGAATTTCCCATGAAGCGGTAGTTTTCGCTGTTGTTCATGGCGAAATGCTTGAGTGTCGCGCCTACGCCGCGGGACTGGATGCCTTCAGTCATGGCCGCGCCCATGACACCTGCCAGCAGCGGATCCTCGGAAAAGTACTCAAAGTTCCTTCCGCAGAGGGGCCCCCGCTTTATATTCAGACCCGGTCCCAGGAGAACGTGGACGCCGTAATGGCGGCATTCCTCAGCGATAGCCTCGCCCATTTTCCGCAGGTTATCCGGATTCCAGCCCGATGCAGTGCAGGAAGCGGTAGGGAAAGAGGTTGCGGGTTCAGACCGGCTGACTCCGTTGTCGCCGGTACCTGTCTGCTTCCTCAGTCCGTGAGGGCCGTCTGCCATGCACAGGGAAGGTACTCCGAGTCTTGGTATGGGGTTCGTATACGTGAAATCGGTGCCCGATACCAGGGCAGCCTTCTCTTCCCGTGTCATTTCAGCGAGGATCTTCTCGATATCCAATGGTTTTACCTCCGGTGATACATATCTTCACTGTATATTTTATCCGATATTGTCAGCGCTGTATTGCATTTTCGTAATATTTATTATATATTTGTAATATATTTCAAACACAGGAGAAAGACCGTGATCGACTATGGATATATTTCCGGATCTCTGGCCCGGTTCACCGAAGTACCGGTCAGGGTGTTCAGAGACGGCGAAAAGCTTTTCAGCAGTTTTCCGCCGGACATGCCGAAGGATCCGATGGAGATATACAGGGAACAGATCTTTTCGCTGGAGGGCCATGTGGCTTATTTCTGCACTCCGTATTTCCACTATTACGGCGTGGTAAACGCGGGAGACATAAGGATAGTGGCAGGCCCGACCGCGCAGATCATGGCTGATGAGAACACTCTGAGAAGACTGGCTTTTGAAGCCGATGTCCCGCCGGACGCCGTTGGGGATTTCGTTACGGGAATGAACGCTGTAAGGCGTCTCCCAGTGGAGACTCTGCTGGAGATGCTCTGTGCGGTGAACCACTTTCTCAATAACGGTGAAAAGCTCCGTATCTCTGATCTTGCCATCAGCGAGAGCAGGCAGAAGGAGTTTAAGCGCAGCGCTGAAGGTGTCCGCACGACCCATGTGCTGGGAGACAGGAAGGCTGCTCAGCGGAAGCATAATACCCTGAGCATCGAAGAAGCTCTTATGGACATTGTGCGTGAAGGAAATACGGTCGCTCTCAGGCGATGGCTTGATTCTGCACCTGCTATAGAAAGCGGTACCATAGCGGACACTCAGCTGAGACAGATGCGGAATCTGCTTATCGTTACCGCGACGCTGGCATCGAGAGCCGCGATCAGGGGCGGCATGAGCGAGGACGACGCCTTTTCCATGTCAGACGCTTACATCCGTCACGCGGAGCTGCTGAACAGCCATGATGAGATTCTGAACCTGCAGTACCATATGCTGCTTGAATTCACTGAACAGGTGGAGAAGCTGAACATGGGGAGAAATGTATCCAGACTGGTGCTGGATACAGTAAATTATATCAGGCATCATATAGCAGAACCCGTAAATGTGGAAAAGATGGCAGGCGATCTTTTCTTCAGCAGACCTTATCTTTCAGTCAGGTTCAGGGAAGAGACGGGGCAGACACTGACGGATTTTATCCTAAAGGAAAAAACGGAGGAAGCCAAAAGGCTTCTCCGCTATTCGGACAAATCCATCGCGTCGATCGGGTCGTATCTCGGCTTCTCGTCACAGGCGCATTTTTCCAGGGTATTCAGGAAATACGCGGGATCCACTCCGGGAGAGTACAGGGCTGACCGCGGAAAATAGAAGAAAGGCAGAGGCGCTTTACTTTCAGGTAAAACGTTTCTGCCCTTTGTCATTATTTCTGCTGTATATACTCGTCTATGGCCTTTGCCGCGGTCTTTCCCGCTCCCATTGCCAGGATCACGGTGGCCGCGCCTGTAACAGCGTCTCCGCCTGCGTATATGGCCGTTCTGGAGGTGAGTCCGTTCCCGTCGGTGACGATCCCTCCGTGTTTCGTGACTTCAAGTCCTTCAGTGGTTGACTTGATCAGCGGGTTCGGGCTCGTGCCGATAGCCATTATCACGCAGTCGAGAGGTATCTCGAAATCGGATCCCTGCTTTACCACCGGGCTCCGTCTTCCGCTTGAGTCGGGTTCTCCCAGTTCCATTTCAACGCATTTAATTCCCCGCACGTTTCCTTTCTCGTCCGAGAGGATCTCCGTGGGATTTGTAAGGAGTCTGAAAACGATGCCTTCCTCTTTGGCGTGCTCAACTTCTTCAGCCCTGGCCGGAAGCTCGTTCTCGCTCCTTCTGTAGACGATATACACATTTTCCGCTCCGAGACGCTTGGCGCAGCGCGCGGCGTCCATGGCAACGTTGCCTCCGCCCACTACCGCTACCGAACGGGAACGGGCGATGGGGGTGGACGAGCCGTCCTTGTATGCCTTCATCAGGTTTATCCTGGTCAGAAACTCGTTAGCGGAATACACTCCGCAGAGATTCTCGCCGGGAATGCCCATGAATCTCGGCAGTCCGGCTCCGGTGCCGATGAAAACGGCTTCGAACCCGGATTCCATCAGTTCGTCTATGGAGATGACCTTTCCGATCACCATGTTGGTCTCTATCTTAACGCCCATTTCCTTCAGGGAACTGATCTCTCTTGAAACTATCGACTTCGGGAGCCTGAACTCCGGAATGCCGTACACAAGAACGCCCCCGGGAGTGTGGAGGGCTTCAAACACGGTGACATCATAGCCTTTTTTCGCGAGATCTCCCGCGCAGGTGAGGCCGGAGGGGCCGGAACCGATCACGGCGACTCTGTGCCCGTTCTTTTCCGGAGGCGTGACATGCTCCGTGAAGGTCTCGTTGTGCCTGTCCGCCACGAATCTCTCGAGCCTGCCGATCCCCACGGGCTCTCCCTTTATGCCCCGTACGCATTTGGATTCGCACTGGGTCTCCTGGGGGCATACCCGTCCGCATACGGCGGGAAGAGAACTTGCCTCGGAAATCACGCCGTAGGCTCCTTCATAATCCTTTTCGCAGATCTTCCGGATGAATCTCGGGATCTCTATTCCCACGGGACAACCGGAAACACAGGGCATGTTTTTGCAGTTCAGGCAGCGCTCCGCCTCGTCCAGTGCGATCTCTTCCGTATATCCGAGAGCGACCTCGGAATAGTTGCTTTTCCTTATATCGGGAGACTGGGAAGGCATCTCATGTTTTTTCAGCGACATGTTAGGCATTGTGCCCCACCTCCTTTTTGAAAAGGTTGCAGTTCTCATCCCGGGCCTTTTTCTCAAAATCCCGGTACATGGCCCCGCGCCTCATAGCTTCGTCAAAATCCACCTCGTGTCCGTCAAAATCAGGTCCGTCCACGCAGGCAAACTTCGTTTTGCCGCCAACGGTGAGCCTGCAGCAGCCGCACATTCCCGTGCCGTCTATCATGATCGGATTCATGCTGACGACTGTCCTGATGCCGAATTCTTTCGTAAGGGCCGCCACGAATTTCATCATGATGACCGGTCCTATGGCTATGACCTCGTCATATTGCTCCCCGGATTCTATGAGGGTCCTCAGGGCGTTGGTGACAAGTCCCTTTTCACCCCAGCTGCCGTCATCCGACATTCTTACGAACCGGTCTGAAACAGAATCAAAATCGTTTTCAAGGATCACAAGATCCTTTGACCTGAAACCGACTACCGAATGTACGCAGCATCCCAGTTCGTGAAGTTTTTTCGCTACAGGAAAAGCTATGGCGCACCCCACGCCACCGCCTATGACGGCTACTTTTTTCAGTCCTTCGGTCTCGGTGGGCTTTCCCAGAGGACCGACGAAATCCTGAATGCATTCGCCTTCATTTTTTGCCGCGAGAGCATCGGTGGTGGCTCCGACTTTCTGGAATATGATGGTGACGGTGCCGGCGTCCCTGTCATAGTCCGCTATGGTGAGGGGGATCCTTTCGCCCTCCTCATCCACTCTCAGGATGATGAACTGGCCCGGCTCGGCTTTTTTCGCAACTCGGTCCGCGCATATCACCATTTTGATGACTGTGGGATTCAGCTCCTCTTTTTTCAGGATCCTGAACATGACTGCCTCCTGACATGTGAAAATCATTGATATGTAGAGGATTATACCATCAGCAAAAACCTTTGTAAACAAACAAGCGGAAACTTTGTGAAATAGTGTGTTTTCGCAGGCCGGGAGCGGGCGGGCTTTGGC
Organism: Clostridia bacterium; assembly: GCA_017454465.1. Classification (GTDB taxonomy): domain Bacteria; phylum Bacillota; class Clostridia; order Oscillospirales; family CAG-272; genus UMGS1696. The sequence continues at coordinate 12,541 of JAFTCY010000040.1, read as the reverse complement.
AAAAATATTGACATTTGCGGCCATGCGGATTATAATCTCCATGTAGAAGCAAACAGAGTTTTTCATGGAGGAAACATAATTATGAAGAAAGTTGCTCTGATAATCGCCCTCGCCGCGCTTCTCGCACTGGCACTGGTTGCCTGCGGAAACGGCGGAAACAGCAATAAGGTCACAGTACACTGCTCGGTGTCATTTGAGGTTGACGGCGTGTATATCCTTGACGGATATGAATACGACGCTGTGGGTACCGCAGACGCAGCGCCCTCCGTTCTGAAGGCCGCTGAAGACGCCCTTATGGTGAACGACATCGGTTATGAACTGGATTCCAACGGCAAAGCTTTTGCGATGGTAGCTGATATCGACGGGACCGAATACAGAACAGGCACAGACGCTACCGGTGAGAATGTCTGCGCGTGGGTGTTCACGGTCAACGGTGAAGAACCCAAGGCAAGGGCAGGCGATACCGTTCTGAACGCAAACGACGTCATAGTATTCTCATTCTTCAAGACCCCGACGGGAGCATCCCAGGGCGCTGAGGAATAATGCCTGAAACCGGATGCCGCGTTGCCTGAATAACTGAATAAATCACAGAAAGTCATTTCCATCCCCTGAATACCGGGCATGCCAAATGGCTTTCTTGATGTCTGCGCGTATGATCATGAGCCGTAACCCCGCCGATGATTTTTTTAAGAAAAAGATATTGCATTTTGAAAAGTAGTATGATATAATCTCACGACGTGAGTAATTATGCATTGAGGTGAAAAAACGATGAAGAACGGCATCCATCCCGATTATAAAGAGGTAACGATCCGCTGCGCATGCGGCGAGACGGTCGTTACTCATTCTACGAAGAGTGATGCAAACGGTGAACTTCGTGTTGACATTTGTTCAAAGTGCCATCCTTACTACACAGGTAAGCAGAAGTTCGTTGATACCGGCGGACGTGTTGATAAGTTCAAGAAGCGTCTTGAGCAGACCGCAAAATAATAAGAGCATACCTTGTTCGCAGAAACAGTCGGGTAGGAATATGGGAAACCGTTATCCTGTCCGGCTTCTTTATTTTCCGCGCCGGAGGCGGGCGTGACAGCCCGGAGGGCCGTTTGGTCCCGGCGCAGGAGTTCTAAACGGGGAGGTATTTATGGCAGAAAATATGAACATGGAAAAACAGAAAGCGATACTGTGCGCGATATACAGGCAGGGGGAGGAGCAGGAGTGCCTCGTTTCCCTTGACGAGCTGGAGCAGCTCGCGGATACCGCGGACCTCGAGTGCGCGGCAAGACTGACCCAGTGCAGGGAGACGCCGGATGTCAGGACGGTCTTCGGAAAAGGCAAGATCGACGAACTGAAGGAGTACTGCGGGAACCTTTCAGCGGATCTGGTGGTCTTTGACTGCGAGCTTACGCCATCCCAGATACGGTCCATAGAGGATTCGATCGGTGATGTCTCTGTCATCGACAGGAGCATGCTGATACTGGATATATTCGCGGCTCACGCAAGGACAAGCGAAGGACGGCTCCAGGTGGAGCTGGCGCAGCTCAAATACAGTTCCCCGAGACTGGTCGGGAAGGGAAAGTCCCTTTCCAGGCAGGGAGGCAGCGCTTCCTCCGGATCCGTGGGAGCAAGAGGACCCGGTGAGACCAAGCTGGAGATAGACAGGCGCCGGGTCAGGGAAAAGATATCATCTCTGGAACAGGAACTCAAAAAGGTCGAAAAGAACCGCCTCGTCATGCGGAGCCAGAGAGACAGCTCGGGCCTTACGAAAGTGGGCATCGTCGGCTATACCAACGCCGGCAAGAGCACTCTTCTGAACTACCTTACCGGTGCGGGGATCCTGGCCGAGGACAAGCTGTTCGCCACACTGGATCCCACCACCCGTCAGTTCACCACGCCCAACGGCACAAAACTGCTGCTGACTGATACGGTCGGATTCATAAGAAATCTGCCGCACCATCTCATCAAGGCGTTCAAATCCACCCTTGATGAAGCCGTCTATTCGGATATAATAGTCATTGTGATAGATTCGTCGAACCCGGAATTCGCCTCACAGACCCAGGTGACGACACAGCTGCTTGAGGAACTGGGCGCGTCGGGAAAGCCTACCGTATATGTGTTCAACAAGTGCGACATTTGCGCGGACAGGGACGCTCTCATACACATGAAGTCCCTGGCGGCCGGCACCGGTACCAAGGTGGTGTTCATCTCGGCCAAGACCGGAGCGGGATGTGACGCCCTGGTCTCTCTCATAGAGAGAATATCCATGAACGGGAAGCACAGGGTAGTCCTCCACATTCCGCCCGAGGACGGTGCCATAACAGGCATCATATACAAGGACGGAGACGATGTCGAAATGGAATATACCACTGAAGGCATTGACGTGAGATGCGTGGCGGACGACAAGCTCTATTCAAGGATCAAAAAGTATATAGTTGAGGAATCGTGAGAAAAAGATGAGTGAACATTCAGTATCCGCCGGCGAACTTGTGACCCTTGCCAGGGAAGCGGAAGCGGAGATCGAGGAGAAGAGATCCCGTTTCATCGCGGGAGCGGTACCCGTATCGGACGAGAGCGAAGCCCGGGCGTATATAGACGCGAGAAGGAAAAAGCATTATGCCGCGAAGCACCATGTATTCGCATATATGATATCCGAAGGATCCGTCGTAAGGTATTCTGATGACGGGGAGCCCCAGGGTACCGGGGGCATCCCTGTCCTCAACGTGCTGAGATCATCGGGCGCGACTGATTTCTGCGTAGTGGTCACCAGGTATTTCGGAGGCATACTACTCGGAACGGGAGGACTGTCCAGAGCCTATGCCGCGGCGGCCAGGGCGGCGGTCGACCTGGCCGGATTTGCCGTATACAGGGACTACTCCGTATATGAGGTGTCGGTTTCCTATCCGGACTACCGGAAACTGTCCCTGGCGCTTCAGAAGGCAGGCGCCCTTGAGGACGGATCCGAGTTCGGGGAATGCGTCAGGATGACCTGCTCGGTCCTCTCCGGAGACGCTCAGCGGTTTGAGCGTCTGGTGACCGATGTCACTAACGGAAAAGCGCTTTGCGTATTCATGAACAAGGAAAAAAGAAGGGCGGAAAACTGAAAAAAGAAATTTCTGCGTATATTAATATATGGAAGTACAATCGCATACATCTTGATGAAAGGCGGGAAAACGATATGGCGGAAGGCAAATGCGTCAGGGAGATTTTCTACGAACGGGAGAGAAAGTTCCTTTCCCCGTACGCCTTTCTGACCGAGAACACCAGGGGCCGGGACCATCCCATCGCTGAATGCGTCAACAGGACGGAATTTCAGAGGGACAGGGACAGGATACTGCATTCAAAGTCTTTCAGAAGGCTGATGCATAAGACCCAGGTGTTTCTTTTTCCCACAGACGAGCATTACCGGAACCGGCTCACGCATACTCTGGAAGTCACCCAGATAGCCAGGATAATATCAAGGGCTCTCATGCTGAACGAGGACCTGTGCGAAGCGGCGGCGCTGGGACATGACATAGGCCACACTCCCTTCGGGCATGCAGGCGAGATCGTTATGCAGGAATGCTTCTCGAAGGACTTCACGCATTACAAGCAGTCCGTCCGCGTAGTGGAAAAACTTGAGCACAACGGAGAAGGCCTCAATCTGACCTGGGAGGTCAGGGACGGCATCCTGAATCACACCGGAGACTGCATGGCGTCCACTCTGGAGGGGGTCATCGTCAAGTTCGCCGACAGGATAGCGTATATAAACCATGACATAGACGATTCGATCCGCGGCGGCATTATAACCGGAAACGATATTCCGGAAAAACTGCGAAAAACGCTGGGCAACAGCCACAGCGAAAGGATAAATACGATGGTATCGTCGGTCATTGAGTGCAGTACCGACAAAAACGAGATCACCATGGCTCCCGATATCTGGGAGGCCATGATGGGACTCCGGGCGTTCCTGTTTGAGAACGTATACCACAATCCCGTGGCAAAGCGCGGCGAGAAGCAGGCGATGGATCTTCTGCGGTACCTGTTCGAGTACTTTATGAAAAACCCGGACATGATGCCTGAATTCTACAGGAACAGGATCGAGGAGGAGACCGCCGAAAGGTGCGTCTGCGACTACATATGCGGGATGACCGACAGGTACGCCATAGAAAAGTACAAAGAGATATTCATACCGCAGAGCTGGGAATCTCCGGACAGGATCTGATCCGGTGACCCCGCCGGCGCGACATTTCCGGTACACGCACAGTTCTATGATATATGAAGAAACCGTGAGAGGAGGTTTGTTATGATCCCTAAAAGCGTAATATAGAACATAAAAGCCCGGTGCGATATCGAGACCCTCATATCTTCATATGTCAATCTCAAGCATACAGGTTCCAATCTGAAAGGCCTGTGCCCGTTTCACAGCGAAAAGACACCTTCGTTTACGGTATACCCGGGGACCCAGAGCTTTTACTGCTTCGGATGCGGCGCGGCGGGAGACGCGGTCACTTTCATGATGAAAGCGGAGAACCTTGACTATATGGCTGCTCTGGAAAGACTGGCTCAGAGGGCGGGGATAAATCTTTCGGAATATGAGAGCGATCACCAGCCTAAGAAAACGGGAGTCACAAGGACCAGAGTGCTTGAAATGAACCTTGAGGCGGCGAAGTTCTTCCGCGACCAGCTCAATGATGAAAAGACCGGTGAGAAGGCAAGGGCGTATTTTTTCGGGAAGCGGAAGCTGTCGACACATATAGTCCGGCGGTTCGGCCTGGGATACGACCCCGACGCGGGCGACTCCCTGGTCAGAAGGCTTACGGAGCTGGGATTTACGAAAGAGGAGATCGTCAAGGGATTCTTCGGGCGTGAATACAACGGAAGGCAGCGTGACTACTTCAGGGGAAGAGTCATGTTCCCGATCATAGACACAGCCGGCCAGGTCATCGCCTTCGGGGGAAGGGTCCTGGACGATTCGAAGCCAAAGTACCTGAACACCAGCGACACGCCGGCTTTCAAGAAGCTGAAGAACCTGTTTGCCCTGAATTACGCCAAAAACACCAAAGCGGGATTCATGATCCTGTGCGAGGGGTATATGGACGTGATCAGCCTTCACGACGCGGGGTTCGAGATGGCGGTGGCCACTCTCGGCACTGCCATAAACGACGAACAGGCAAGGCTGCTTTCCAAGTACACGAAAAAAGTGATACTGTCCTACGACTCCGACGAGCCCGGACAGAGGGCGACGGAACGGGCGATAGACATACTTGAGAAGACCGGGATCGAAGTCAGGGTGCTCAGGCTGACCGGTGCCAAGGATCCTGACGAGTTTATAAAGAGATACGGCGCTGACGCCTTCCGGAAGGTCCTTGAAAACAGTCTGGGTAAATTCGAATACAGGATCGAAATGCTGAAGGGAGCGTATGATTTCACGATCCCGGAGCAGAAGATACGCGCGGTAGATGAGGTGACCTCATTCATCGCAGACGTGACTTCAAGGGTCGAGCGGGAGATATATATACGGCAGTCCGCCGAGATCTTCGGGCTTCAGGCGAAGAGCATAGAGGATGACGTACTGAGAAAGCGCAGGATCAGTGACAGCAGGAGAAAAAGAGAACAGCGCGAGAAGCTCATCGTAGAGACGGCCGGGCTGAATGACAGGGTGAATCCCGATTTCGCTTCCGATCCCGCCGCCGCGAGAGCGGAGCAGAGCGCGCTGGGACTTATATTCCTCAGAAATGAGTACATCACGAGGAAAGTTGACGGAAAGGCCCTCGGAAGCGAGGATTTTACCACCGCCTTCGGCGCGAGACTTTTCCGTTTCATCTCCGATAACAGCAGGGACGGAGGATTCGACATGGCCCAGCTGAACGGTGAGTTCAGCGAGACGGAGGTGGCAAGAGCCTTCCGGATGCTGGCTGAGAGAAGCGAGCTTGAAAACAACGGCGAGGAGGCTTTTGACGGCTGCGTCAGGGCTATGAGAGAGATCAGGGACAGAAACGCGGCAGAAGGGTCGCTGGAGTCGATCCTTGACCTGAGAAGAAAAAACAGCAAATAATACGGCAAAAGCGGGCATGATCCCGCAACAGTATACAAAGAGGCGCATGAAATGAGCAAAGAACGTAAGGAACAGTTTCAGGATCTGCTTGATAAGGACAAGGACGCGGCAGATCTTTCCAGCAGCGACATTATGGAGGCAGTCCAGTTTGCCGGCTTTGAAGTCAACCAGGTGGACAAGATCCGGGAGGGAATAGACTCGGAGGGCAGCGAGATCGACGGAGGCAGTTACTCGGACAATTCTTCAAGTTTTTCCGAGGAGCCTGTCGTAGAGATCGAGGACAGCGCGGATATTGACAAATTCCTGTCTGAAGAGGGAGTTGCCGTAGATGATCCCGTGAGGATGTACCTGAAGGATATCGGCAAGATACCGCTGCTTGACCCTGACAAGGAGGTCGAGCTGGCTATCAAGTGCAGGGAAGGCAGCGAATCCGCCAAGAACGAACTCATAGAGGCGAACCTTAGGCTGGTGGTCAGCATCGCGAAGAAGTACGTCGGAAAGGGAATGTATTTCCTTGACCTGATCCAGGAAGGCAACCTGGGGCTGATAAAAGCGGTGGAGAAATTCGACCATACCAAGGGATACAAGTTTTCCACATACGCGACCTGGTGGATAAGACAGGCGATCACAAGGGCCATAGCCGATCAGGCGAGGACGATAAGGATACCGGTGCACATGGTCGAGACCATCCACCGCGTATCCAGGACTTCACGTCAGCTGCTGCAGGAATACGGCAGAGAGCCGACAGTCGAGGAAATAGCCGAAAAGCTCGGCATGACAGCCGATAAAGTCCGGGAGATAATGAAGGCCGCCCAGGAACCGATCTCTCTTGAGACCCCCATAGGAGAAGAGGAGGAAAGCCATCTTGGAGACTTTTTGCCCGACGAATCGACTCCGTCTCCCGCGGAGGCTGTATCTGCGCAGCTGCTCAGGGAAGCTCTCGAGAAAGTTCTCCACACCCTGAGCGAGAGGGAAGAGAAAGTGATAAAACTCAGGTTCGGTCTTGAGGACGGGCGTTCCAGAACCCTGGAAGAGGTTGGCAAGGAATTCGGCATAACCAGAGAGAGGATCAGGCAGATAGAAGCGAAGGCTCTGAGAAAGCTCAGGCACCAGAGCAGGTCCAAAGCTCTAAAGGGATTCCTCAGCGACCTCTGATAACAACGTCCCGGAATATACAGCGCGGTACAGACGCCGCAGTCCCCCAAATTCATACAGCGGAGGTAAAATATGATTTCAGGCGAAGACGAAAGAAACGACTATTATGATGATACCGAAGAATTTGAAGAAGACTATTCACTTGAGGATGCTATCGAGAACAGCGAGGACATAGACGATCTCGAGCTTATAAACGACGCTGATCTGTCCTTTGACGAGATAGATATCGATCAGGTGGCAGGATCCCCGGAAGAGGTATCCGCTTTGATCTCCCCGGAGGAGATGGAAGAACTGAACGGTGAGGTCGAGTCCCTCGGAACCGCGAAGGACATGGAAAAGGCCCTTGAGCAGGAGGGCCTGACGGTGGACGACCCTGTCAGGATGTACCTGAAGGAGATCGGATCGATCCCGCTGCTTTCCGTCGAAGAGGAAAAGGAATATGCAAGGCGCACCACAGAAGGTGACAAGGAGGCCAAGGACAAGCTGGTGGAGTCGAACCTGAGACTGGTGGTCAGCATAGCAAAAAGGTATGTGGGAAAAGGAATATACTTCCTTGACCTCATCCAGGAAGGCAACCTGGGTCTCATTAAGGCCGTCGACAAGTTCGACTATACCATGGGATACAAGTTCTCCACATATGCCACCTGGTGGATCAGGCAGTCCATAAGCCGCGCCATAGCGGACCAGTCCAGGACGATCCGGATACCGGTCCATATGGTGGAGACAATCCATAAGGTGTCAAGAACACAGCTCAAGCTGCTCCAGCAGCTTGGAAGGGAAGCCACGATCAGGGAAGTGGCGGACGAACTCGGAATGGCCGAGGATAAGGTCCGCGAAGTGATCAAAGTATCCCAGGAGCCGGTATCCCTGGAGACTCCCATCGGCGAGACCGAAGAGAGCCATATCGGCGATTTCATTCCCGATGATTCCACACCGACTCCGGTGGACGCCACCACTCATATCCTGCTGAAGGAACAGATCGACGAGGCTCTGAAGACTCTTGACTCAAGAGAGGAAAAAGTCCTCAGAATGAGGTTCGGTCTTGATGATGGCAGGACCAGGACCCTGGAAGAGGTGGGGAAGGAATTCAATATAACCCGCGAGAGGATCAGGCAGATAGAGAACAGGGCTCTGAGAAGGCTTCATCAGCCCAGCGTCTCAAAGAAACTGAAGGATTTTCTCGAATAGAAACGGACGGAAAAACGCTGACGGCGGGAAAGTATAGCTAATTTTTCGTTTTTTCACCCGCTGAACCGCTGAATCATCTTGACACTCAACCTGATTTAGTGTAATATTTAGTTTGATTTATTGTAAGGTTTCATGCCTGCGTTCCAACATGGAGGTATCTGATATGCTAAAGAAATCAATATGCCTGATACTTGTTCTTATAATGACGGCCGGAATTTTCGCGGGCTGTTCCGAGAACAGCAACAGCAACAGCACCACAGAGGCGGATGTCGAGGCTACGTCCCGCAATCCGATGACGCTGTCGCTCTGGCTTCCTACTGACCCTTCGACCACTGAGGAGGCGATCGCCCTGGTTTCAGAGGCGATAAACAAGATCACACAGGCTAAATATAATACGGCTATCGAGCTTCATCTCATCCCCCGCGACGAATACCAGGAGACCATAGATGCCAAGCTTGATGCGGTCAAGACAGCCAATGACGAGAAAGCCGCCGCGGAAGAAGCGCGGAGAAGGGAACTCAGAGCCCAGAAGCAGAACGGCACTGCCGCCACTGAGACGGAAGAGACCGAGCCCGCCGTGGAGACAACAGTCAATGAGTACGGTATCCATGTGACCACATATCCCACCGTCCCGGACACGCAGCTTGATATCTTCCTTGTACAGGGCTTCGATAATTACACCAATTATGCGTACTCCGACCTTATCCAGCCCATTGACACTGAGCTGAGCGGTTCTTCGAAGATCATAAACTCCTATGTATATCCCACATTCATCAAGGCGATATACGATTTCGGAACGTTCGGTGTACCGAACAACCATCCCGCGGGGAAATACCAGTATCTGCTCATAAACAAGGAGCTGGTGGATGAATATGATTACAACCTCAGGGAACTGACATCCCTGCTCAGGTCAAAGAACTTCATCATCGATATAGGAAATCAGCATCTGGACGACGTTATTCCTCTTCTGGGACCTGTTGACGCAAGCGGAATGGTCTTCCTGTCTGATCACCCGGGAGCCGACTGGTCTCTCATATGCGCCCAGGTGAGCGATATGACGAAATACAGCGACCAGGTGATCCCCACCTCCCTGCTTGATAACAACTCATATCTCAACACTCTCAAGATGGTAAAGGAACTCCAGAGCTACGGATACGTGGGCGACGGCACTCTCAAGGAAGGCCAGCGCTTCGCGATCGGTGTCATCGAAGGCGACGAAGTCAGCATCAGGGAGTATGAGGACGAGTACTACATCAGCGTATATACAAAGCCCATGTTCCGGGAGGATGACATTTACGGGTCTATGCTGTCAGTATGCGAATACTCCAAAAACGTCTCCCGCGCCATGGAGATCATCACGTGCATAAATACCAACCCTGAGCTCAGGACCGTGCTGCAGTACGGCGTGGAAGGAGTGCACTGGGAATACGAGGATCCGGACACGAAAGAATCCATAAAGATCCTCAGCGGAGATTACGGAATGGATATCAATGAGACCGGAAACGTCTTCATGACCTATCCGGGCGAGGGTGAGACCATGGAGTACTGGGAACAGTACAAAGCCCACAACCGGGAGACTATTTCCGATCCCTTCATGAAGATGCCCAGTTACGTTAACGACAACAACAGGGAGGACATCGAGGAACTCCTGAGACTGAATGAGGAGTACAAGGCCAGGTTCGACGCGATCACTTTTGAGAACTTCAACGACGAGATAAAGAAGATAAAGGCCGAGCTCGCTGAAAACGAAGCGTTCATGAGACTGGTGGATCCGGAAAACGAGGATTCGATCATCTACCAGTACGTAGACTGGCAGGAAACCACATATTAAAAAAGACATAAAAGCAGAAGCTCCCGCTGATCTCAATGGTCTGCGGGAGCTTTTTCAGCACCTTTACATTTTTGAGTATATTTTTTCAAAAGCTTCGGCGTAATGCTTGGCTATCAGCCTGTGCCCAGTCTCAAAGGGGTGTACGCTGTCTCCGGACCAGATATCCGGCCAGGTGCCGGGCCCTGTCACAGCCTCCGCGAAGATCCCGTCAAGAGCCACGAACGCATCCGCGTATTCCCTTGCCAGGTGCCTGGTTATCCTTATCTTTCTGAAAAGATCGTCATAAAAGCTCTGGTTGAAGGTGTTGTGGTCCACGGTGAAAGGCTCCAGCATTATTATCTTCGCGCCGGTCTTTTCCTTCGTCAGCTCGAGTATCCCCCGGTACATTTTCTCGAATTCCTCATCCGGAAGGTAGCTTTTGGGGTTGAGGAAGTACTTGAGGCAGTCGTTTATCCCTATCAGCACGGAGACTATATCTGGCTTTAAGTCTATACAGTCTTCCTGCCATCTGCCGGCAAGGTCGCATATCCTGTCGCCGCCCGTTCCACGGTTGATAAACTCAAACTGCGTTCCGGGATGGCTTTCGGTTATAAGCCCGGCCGCGTATTTCGGGTAGCCCATGCCGAGACCGTCGTCAGTCCCGAGGCGTCCGGCATCGGTAATGCTGTCTCCCTGAAACAATATCCTCATATATCCTCCTCCGGTTTACTGTCAAGATACCCGCTTGATGCCACAAGTCCTGAAAATCCGTTCTGCCTCAGCGCTTCGTATACGGCTACTGCCACCGAATTCGAAAGATTAAGACTGCGCAGACCGTCGCGCATGGGAAGCCTGACGCACCTTGTGATATTGGATCTGAGAAGATCCTCCGGCAGCCCCTTCGTCTCCTTGCCGAAAAACAGGAACACCGGGTACCGGTATTCAGCTTCGGTGTAGCAGCGCGGAGCCTTTGTGGAGTAGAGAAAGAAGTTGCAAGAGGGGTTTTTCAGGAAAAAGTCATCAAGACTGTCGTAGTAGGTTATGTCAAGAAGATGCCAGTAATCGAGCCCGGCCCGTTTGAGTTTCCTGTCATCGATCTCGAATCCCATCGGCCTTATTATATGCAGCGCGGCTCCGGTGGCGGCGCATGTCCGGGCTATATTGCCTGTGTTCTGAGGTATCTCAGGCTCGTGCAGAACTATGTTTATATCCTTCAAGTGATCGATCCTTCTTCCTGTATTCTTCTTCAATTATACTACTGATACTTCCAAAGTGCAAGAAACCGGAACGGGCGTTCAGGCCCGGCTGCCGGAAAAGAGCAGGAAAGGAACTGAAAAAGTTCACATTTTGCTATATACTAATGTGCGGGATATATTGTATAATAACTGTGTATGTGCGGACACAAAAAAACAAGACGGAGGGACTTAAAATGAGTCTTTTAGATAAAATCATAGGTACTTACAGCGAGAGACAGATAAGGAAGATAACCCCTGTTCTGAAAAACGTAAACGCGCTGGCTGACAGGTATTCGAAAATGTCAGACGCGGACATGAGAAAGCAGACGGATATATTCAAGGACAGGCTGGCAAAGGGCGAGACCCTGGACTCCATCATGCCTGAGGCATATGCCTGCGTCAGGGAGGCCTCGGACAGGATCCTGGGCAAGAGGCCTTTCGATGTGCAGATCCTGGGGGCTGTGCTTCTGCATCAGGGGCGGATCACCGAAATGAAGACCGGTGAAGGCAAGACCATAGTAGCGGTACTGCCTTCATACCTGAACGCCCTTACGGGCGAAGGCGTCCATGTGGTCACCGTCAACGACTATCTGGCCAGGCTGGGATGCGAGGAGATGGGCAGGATACACGAATATCTGGGACTGTCCACGGGCCTGGTACTGCACGGCCAGACCAGGGCTGAAAAGCAGGCCGCCTACAACAGCGACATAACATACGGCACGAACAACGAGTACGGCTTTGACTACCTCCGGGACAACATGGTCCTGTACAACAGAGACCGGGTACAGAGGGGACACGCGTACGCGATCGTGGACGAGGTTGACTCCATACTTATCGATGAGGCAAGGACCCCTCTCATCATTTCCGGTGAAGGGGCGGAGATCGACGCGCTGTATGAAATGACAGACAGGTTCGTGAGAGGACTTTCCAAATTCGTCATCAAGGAGATGGACAAGAGGGAAGAGTATTCCGATGTCACCCAGGACTATATCGTTGACGATAAAGCCAGAACGACCACATTGACCCCCCATGGAATAGAAAAGGCAGAGAAATTCTTCGGCATCAGCAATTTCGCCGATCCTGAAAACGCCGATATATCCCATCATGTGTATCAGGCGCTGAAAG
>JAFTCY010000039.1 GCA_017454465.1 Clostridia bacterium | reverse complement strand
CCGTCCGGTGAGAACTTGCCGGATCCTGTTCCGTTTATGATGCCGAGAGCGTTCGCAGCGAGGACAGCCTTGTCCGTGGTGTCGGTGAAGGCACCTTCATTGATTGCAACGCCTTTTTCGGCCATTATGTCATCGATGCTCTTGCCCGCAGTCTTCTCGAGAAGGTTCACGAACATCTGGGCGACAGCGCCTCTCGTTACGGGAGACGTGTAGTTAGCCTGGAGGTTCTCTGGAACCAGTCCCTCTTTGATACCGGATTCAACTTCTGCCAGAGCCCAGCTCGATACGCCGTCAAGGTTGGGAGTGACATCGACTGTTGTGTCTTCGGTGTCTTCTGTGTCAGCGGGAGTGGTGTCGGCAGGTGCTGAGCCGTCGGAAAGGATGATGGTGTTTACGGAGCTGCACTTTGACTGGACAGTGTACTTGCCCCATTCCAGCCATCCGTTCTTTCCCTCAAGATCCGGCGGGTCACCCATGCTCATCCTCATCAGCGCTATGCCGAATTCCGTCCCGGCCGCGCTGTCGGGGCTGACGCCTCCGAAAGTCCTCAGGGGTATCTCGATCATTATGTCGAGGATGTCCTCTTCCTGGTAGATCTGCTTTTCGCAGTCATTTGACGCCATATAGCTGATCAGGTACGGCATCTTGGTCGCCACCGAATAGTCGTCGAATCCCAGAGTCACCGCGAAAACATTGGACGGGACCACCGACTGGTAGAACTTGTTGACATCGGTCTGGTATGTTCCGTCAAGGCGGTCGCACAGTCCCGATTTGTCAAGGCCGCGAAGCGTCAGGGCGTCCAGCGGCATCATGAAGAACTCGATGCCGTCACCCGCGTCGGCGTTCACATGTCCGGAAATGAAGTCGTCCCTCGTCTTGACTCCCAGATAGATGCACTTGGAAGTCCAGCAGACGTAAAGGTCGAATTCCACGTCCTCCGGCACTATGTCCTCGTGGGTCCCCGCGAGTCCCCAGTACCTGACAAGATCCGTATTCGGTGAATTCTTGTCCACGTGGATCAGGGGCTGGCCCCAGGAAGCGTCGATCTGTTCCATGTTGGGAGCCTTGTCGGTCTTCGGAGCCTCAACCACGGTGCCGACCGCGGCAAAGGCGGACGCTGCAAGGAAGACGGCGACGGCTGCGCAGATCACGGCAGTCACTATTTTTTTCATGCTCTTTTCTCTCCGTTCTGTATATTTTCCCATGAGTCTGACTCATTATATCATCCGCATTTTTCCATTTCAATGCGGCCGAAATCGAATCGGCGATTTGCTGAAAAACACCGTGCCCGTATTGGTTATTATGCCATGGGCGCTCCCGCATTTTTCCCCATCTTGTTGAAAAACGGAGGATTGTGTAATATAATCCGTGGTGAATAACAACCCTAAGGAGACATATTCAATGAGCAAAAAACTGACAGCACTTATCCTTGCCCTCCTTTTCGTTCTGACGGCCCTCGCCGGGTGTGTCAAGACCGGCCCGAAACCGGCTGACACGGAGGACACTCAGAAAACGCAGGACACGCCGGATCCGGGAACGGATACCGCGGGACCTGACACAGCCGGCCCGAATGACACGGAGACCGACGGCACAGCGGACACTGAGCCGGAGCCTCCCTTTGAGCAGAAGGACATAGACTCCCTCGGTATCGGCGAAACAGTTTACGGCTTCGCCCTGAAAGAGTCCAGGGAGTTCCCCGTCTTCGGTGCCGTCGTGTACAGATTCGAGCACGAAAAGACAGGCGCTGAGCTCATCTATATCGCCAATGACGATATCAACAGGATATTTGACCTGACATTTTTCACCCGGTCCCCGGACAACACGGGCATTCCCCATGTGTTCGAGCATGCCACCGCCTGCGGATCAGAAAAGTATCCCTCAAAGAACCTGTTCTTCAATCTTGCTTACCAGACGTACAACGTCTACATGAACGCCTGGACCGGCAAGACTTACACCTCATATCCCGTGGCCAGTCTTTCCGAGGAGCAGCTTCTGAAATATGCCGACTTCTATACCGACTGCTGCTTCAACCCGATCATAATGACGGATGAGAGCATCTTCAGGCAGGAAGCATGGAGATACAGGCTTCCTGACGCGGATTCCGAGCTCACCATTGAAGGAACGGTATACTCGGAAATGAAGGGCGCTTACACACTGAGCCGCGCCGCTTACCTGAACTACCTGCGGAACGCCTACCCGGGCTCATACGTCGGAAACGACCAGGGCGGAGACCCGGCCTTCATTCCCGACATGACCTGGGACAGTCTGAAGGATTTCCACAACGAGTACTATCATCCGTCAAACTGCGCCGCATATCTGTACGGGGATCTTGAGAACTACTCTGAATTCTTCAGGCTTCTTGACGGGTATTTTTCCGTATATGAAAAGAAGGAGTATGACCGCTCGGACGACGGGTACGAAAGAATCGGAGGGCCTGTTTCCGTTTCCCTCCCGTATCCCGTGGAAGCCCAGTCCCCTACTGAAAACGAGTCAGTGATCTTCTACGCCTATGTCATCCCGGGACTGAGGGACGAGCCGGAAGAGGAAATGATCGTAAGTATCCTTGCCGATCTGATCTATGACAGCTCGTCGAAGATCCAGATGAGGCTGGACGAAGAGATCCCGCACGGAGCCTTCAGCATGTTTCTCGATATGTCGGGGCCGGACGATTCCATAGTATTTTACGGAACGCAGCTCAACCCCAGAGACGAGGAGCTGTTCTGCCGGATAATCGACGAGGGTCTCGCGGAGATAGCCGAGAACGGATTCTCCCAGGAACAGATCGACGGGGTCATGTCAGCTAATTCCATCAGCAACCTGCTGGCAAGAGAGACCACCGGAGCTGATTTCGTGGAAAGCATCTTTATGTATTTTCTCAAATATCATACCGAGACCGGAAACTGCTGGGCATACCAGGATATGGTGGAGGCCGGCGACTTCATGGATGAATGGAACCGTGAAGGAAGATTCGCCGAGGCGGCCGCGAAATGGCTGGTGAGAAATGATCTCACGGTCTGCGTGACCACCTACCCGCAGCCCGGCCAGAAGGAGATCGACGAGCAGGCGCTGAAAGACACGCTGGCGGCTCTGAAGGAATCCATGACCGAGGAGGAGCTGAACGCCATCATTGAAGCCTCCAACGCGGAGGAAGCCGAAGATGACGCTTCCGAATATGTGGCGCAGCTGCAGGCGGTCACTGTTGACGCTCTCCCTGAAGAAATAAAGGAATATACCGTATACGATGACACCGATGAGGACGGAATACGCTTCGTGAACGCCGTGGCCGGCGTCGACGGCATCGGACAGGTCAGCCTGTTCCTTGACGCGGCGGGCCTTCCCCAGGAACAGTATCTGTGGTTCAAGCTTTTCACCTACCTTATAGGGGATATGGACACGGAATCCCATACAAGAGACGAGCTCCAGAGCCTCATAAACAGATATCTTTACAGTTTCAGGGTGAATGTGTCACTTCTCGAAGACGCGGAGAAGAACGTACATCCGTATCTCAGAATGTCCTGGATCAGCCTTGACGACGACCTTGACGAAGGATACGATCTTATGAAGGAACTGGTGTTCCATACAAGATTCGATGACGCCCAGAAACTGTCCGACAAGGTCGGCTACTATAGGAACTCCCTGAAATCATCCATCAACGCCAATCCCTACCAGACCCTGGTCTACAGGGTATTCGCCGCTGTATCCCCGCTGTACAGCTATTACACCTCCGCCAACTTCCTGGATCTTTACGATTTTCTCGGCGAGGTGGAGACAATGCTGGCTGAGGATCCCGACGCCGTGATCGCAAACCTGAACGCCATCGCGGATCATTTCAACAACAGGACCAATTCCGCGGCTCTGTTCGCCGGAAACGAGGAGAGCATAGACGTCAATATGCCCCTGGCCAAGGCGTTCCTTATGGACCTGGACGAAAGAGAGATAGTTCCCCAGGAATATGAATTCGACTTCAAGCTCCAGAACGAAGCTCTCATAGTAGAGGCAGGTACCGTGTCCAACGTCCTTATTTGCCCCGAGTATGAGCTTCTTGGCATCGAGAACGGAGACGGCGGCCTGGAAGCGATCACTGCCCTTGTCACAGACAAGATACTGCTTCCCGTCCTGAGAGACCAGTACGGCGTATACAACGTAGGCAATGTTGCCACTCAGGATCTGGGCATGTACGTAGTGACCCTGAGCGATCCCAACCTTGCGGAGACCTTCGGCGAATTCGACAAGCTTTACGACTATGTTTCGGAACTTGAGATAGACCAGGAGACCCTTAACGGATATATCCTTTCATCCTATTCGTATTATGCCCTTCCGGCGGGCGAGCTTTCGGGAGCCATCGAAGTGGCGCTGTCCACCCTCTCCGGCGAAGAGAATACCACGGAAGAGTATCTGAAGCAGCTGAAGTCAGTTACTCCCGATGATCTGAAGAAGTATGCAGACATATACAGGAAGCTGTCCGAGAACGGCGTAAGATGTTCCGCTGGCTCCGCATCGGTGATCAACCAGTACGCCGACATGTTCGACAGTGTGCTGAATCCCTTCAACGCCGTCGACTACAGCCAGGTGGAATACACCGACTTCGGTGAGGAATATGAATACTACGAGGCTGTCCGGTATTGTCTGGAGAGCGGACTTCTCCCGGCTCTGTCAGACACGGAATTCGGCGTGGACGAGCCTGCCACGTATTCCGATCTGTACGGTTCCACATATGTGCTTCTCGGAGGAAACTTCGATCCCGAAGCATGCAAGGATCTGCTGGTGCAGTACGGAATGGCGAAAGCCAAGACAAAACTGGAATCCGCGGTCAAGACAAAGGACATATTCACGCTCTACTCGGATCTCACCGAAGAGACTGTGGAGCCCACGACTGACAAGGAAGGGCTGACAAGAGGCGAATTCGCCAAGGTGCTGTACGATTTCGTCCAGTGGCTCGAAAGCGATGAATGATGCCCGCTGCCGGGCAGCGGGATAAACACCCGATACAATGAAAAAGGACCGCGGTCACGTTTGATGAGTCAAAAGTGACTGCGGTCTTTTCGATATTTTCTGCCGGTCTCTTTACTGGGCGGAAGGATCCGTGTCGCCGGGAACGACTGCCTTCTCCTCTTCCCTGACTTTGATCTTTCTCAGGACGATGATCATTGCCAGGCCCTCAACGATGAGCCCCACGCCGTGGACGATGGAGAAATAATCGGAGATATGGCTCTGCGGGTCGATTATCGGAATAAGGACTATGGCTGCGGCGAACAGGAGAGTCAGCGCTCCGAAAACTATGGAAAGGATGAAGAAGATCCCTTTCTGCTTCCTGAGCCTTACCGCGTGTATGAACATAAGTATGACGCCGTACAGCATGATCACGGCCGAAAGAATCTGGAAAGACTGGACGAAGAAATCCCGCCTGACCAGGATAATCACGCCGCCTGCTATGGCCAGCAGCCCCAGTATCAGGTCAAGGGCTTTGTGCTCATCTTTCTTCGCAGCGAAGAAATGGACGGCGTTGTACAGCCCCATGATCATCAGCAGGACCGCTATGGTGATGCACAGCGCGGAGGTCGAGATCCCCGGCCATACGATCATCACTATGCCGAGAGCTATGAAAATGATGCCGAGGAACCAGTAGTTCGTAACTGTGGACATGACTTTGGAATTCATGATCTTCTCCTATCAACAGGTCTTTTTTTTGTTGTAAATAAGTATACGGGATAAGCCGCCGGTTGTCAACATCGCGAATGCGCCGAAATTTCATTTTCCTTTTTCTGTTGCACTTTCGCTCCCTTTAATGTATAATTGGAGCGATACAAATAATATCATCCTAAGGAGAACTAAAATGAGATTATTCCTTACAGCCGCGGCTAACGCAGCAGCTGACACGGCAGAAGCTCCGAATCCGGTACTTCAGATACTGCCCACTATCCTGATGCTTGTGGCAGTGGTCGCCATCTTCTATTTCCTTATGTACCGTCCCCAGAAAAAGCAGGAAAAAGAGACCAACAATATGAGAAACAACCTTCAGGTCGGCGATGAAGTCACCACCATCGGAGGCATCATCGGCAAGATAGTTTCCATCAAGGACGAGACCGTGCTTCTGGAGACCAGCAGCGAACGCAACAAGGTCAGAGTGCTCCGCACCGCCATACGCTCTGTGGACGTGCACGCTGAAGACGCCGACAAATAAAGAAAAACAAGCGGCTTGAAAAAGCGGATCGGACGATCCGCTTTTTTGTATTACCTGAACCTGCTTTCCCAGAGCTCCCTGTAGA
Organism: Clostridia bacterium; assembly: GCA_017454465.1. Taxonomy (GTDB): domain Bacteria; phylum Bacillota; class Clostridia; order Oscillospirales; family CAG-272; genus UMGS1696. The sequence goes on along the minus strand of JAFTCY010000039.1, from coordinate 7,987 downwards.
ACCCGCCCTTTTCCAGCAGTTCATCATGCCTGCCCGACTCAACGATCCTGCCGCTGTTCATGACTATGATCCGGTCCGCGTCCCGTATCGTGGACAGCCTGTGGGCGATGACGAAACTGGTCCTGCCCTCCGTAAGCCTGCCGAAGGCGTCCTGGATCTTCAGCTCCGTTCTGGTATCGATGGAAGACGTGGCCTCGTCAAGGATAAGCACAGGCGGTACGGCGACAAACACCCTGGCTATGCATATGAGCTGCCTCTGTCCCTGTGACAGCACGCCGTCGTCATCGCTTATGACCGTGTCATAGCCCCGGGGCATCTTCATTATGAACCCGTGGGCATGCGCCAGCCTTGCGGCTCTTTCCACGTCTCCGTCTGAAGCTTTTCTTCCCATAAGGATGTTGTCCCTCACGGTCCCGTGCATGATCCAGGTATCCTGAAGCACCATGCCGACTGACCTTGTGAGCGAGTCTCTCTTTATCATGCGGGTACTTCTGCCGTCCAGACAGATGCTCCCGGAGTCGGGATCATAGAATCGCATCAGAAGGTTGACGATGGTGGTCTTGCCCGCTCCCGTGGGTCCCACGATGGCCACGTGCTCGCCCTTCTTCACATCCAGGCTGAAATCCTCGATGAGCCTTTCTTCCGGCACGTAGGAGAAGGACACGCTGTCAAATCCCACTCTGCCCTCAGGATCGGAAAGTTCCGCGGCTCCCTCCGGGTCTTCCGGATACCGCTTCTCGTCAGTCAGTTCAAACACTCTCCCGGCGCATACCAGCGCGTTCTGGATCTCCGTCACGATTCCCGAGATCTCGTTGAAGGGCTTCGCGTACTTGCCGGCAAACGCCAGCGCGCTTGAAAGAGCTCCCACCGTAAGTCCGCCGTCTATCGCGGACATGCACCCAGCAAGACACACCAGGGCGTAGATCACATTGTTCACGAGCCTCGTTGCCGGATTGGTGACGGATGAGAAGAATATGGCTTTCAGCGATCTTTTCATGTATTCGCCGTTCAGCTTTCCGAAGTTCAGGAGAGCCTCCTCCTCTCCGGAAAACGCCCGTATGGTCTGCTGCTCGGTCACCATTTCATTGACATAGCCTGACAGCTCCGCCCGGCTCTCAGCCTGTACTCCGAACAGCCTGTGTGTCCTTTTCGCCAGAAAACCTGCCACAAGGAGCGACACAGGGGTAAGAAGCACCACAGTCAGGGCGATGGAGGGGCTGATGGATATCATCAGCGCCAGGGTCCCTGCGATAGTGAAAATGCTCTGGAAGAGCTGATCCAGCGCCAGTATCATGCCGTCTGTCAGCCGGTCCACGTCACTTGTCACGCGGCTGACGATCCCGCCGTATCTGTGAGAGTCCGTGTAGGCCACGGGGAGCCTGGTAACGGTCTCCATCGCGTCATTTCTGATGTCTCTTGACACGGAGAACGAGATGTGGTTTGAGATAAGGCTCGCCGCCCACTGCAGCGCTCCGGATCCCAGCACGCACACAGCCATTATGACAAGATATCCGGCGATCCGGTCAAAATCCACCGATCCCGGTCCTGCCATGCAGTCAATTATCTTTCCGCACAGCACCGGTATGCCCAGAGTGAAAGCCGTTATCATCCCCGCGAGAACTATTTCAAGCACGGCCGGGGCCGTGTATCTTCCCATATAGAAGCCCAGCCTTCTCAGAGTTCTTCTCCCGGATCCTTTGCCCATAACAGATCACCGCCTTTCCCGGCGGCGGAGCCGTACTGGGATTCATATATCTCCCTGTAGACCCGGCAGCCCTTCAGCAGTTCCTCATGGCTTCCCGCCCCGGCCGTCTTCCCGTCATCCAGGACCAGGATCGTATCGGCGTTCATGACGGACACTATCCTCTGGGAGACGATTATGACAGACGGGGAATAATCAAGTTCCGAGATACTTTTCCGCAGCGCCGCGTCGGTGGCGTAGTCCAGGGCCGAGCTGCTGTCGTCAAGGATCAGTATCCCGGGCCTTCTGGCAAGAGCCCTGGCGACGGTGAGCCTCTGTCTCTGGCCCCCCGAAAGGTTTCTTCCCTTCTGCTCGATCACGGAGTCAAGGCCTTCCTGCCTTGACTCCACTATATTCTCCGCCTGGGCCGTCCTCACCGATTCCATGATCAGCCCGTCTCCGGCTTCCCTGTTCCCGTAGGTCAGATTGCTTCTCATGGTCCCACGGAACAGGACCGGTTTCTGAAGGGCGTACCCGATCGCGGACCTCAGATCCGGAGCCGTATAGTCTTTCACATCCCTGCCGTCCACAAGCACAGCGCCCGATGTGGCGTCATAAAACCTGAGGATAAGGCTCAGCACCGAAGTCTTCCCCGAGCCTGTGCCTCCGATGATGCCCAGGGTCTCACCCCTCCTCAGCCTGAAGGAGATATCAGAAAGCGCGGGTTCGGCTCCCTCGCTGTATCTGAGCGTGACGTTCCGGAATTCCACTGCGTACTGAGAGTCTTCAGCGGCCTTCGTCTCCTCAGGGAATGACATTGAAGGCTCGGTGCCAAGCACCTCGGAGATCCTCTTCATGGATGCCGAGGCTTTTGAGAGAGTGATGACCAGGTTCGCGAGTTTGAGAAGCTCAACAAGTATCTGGCCCATATAGTTGTAAAGAGCCACGGTCTGCCCGGCAGTAAGTTCCCCGGTATCCACCAGGCCGCCCGAAACGTAAAGCAGCACCATTACAGCGCAGTTAAGGATAAGAACCGTAGCGGGATTCATCAGAGCCGAGATCTTCCCGGCAGTCTTCTGTATCATAGACAGGGCTGAATTCACCGACCTGAATTCTTCTCTTTCATTTTCTGACATTCCGTAAGCCCTGATGACACGGACACCGATAAGGTTCTCCCGGACCGTTCCTGTCATGGCGTCAGCCCTGTTCTGGACTTTTCTGTATGTTCTGACGGGGACCAGCATTATGGCAAACGCCGCGGCGAAGAGGAGCGCTATGGCGGCTGCGAAGATCACTGAAGCCTTTCTGTTCACCGTAAAGGCCATGATCATGGCTCCCAGCACCACGAAGGGGGATCTCATGACCAGCCGCAGAAACAGGTTTATCCCGTTCTGCACCAGGTCAGAATCTCCCGAAAGCCTTGTGATGAGAGAAGCGGTGCCGATCCTGTCTATATCGGCGAACGCGATCCTGTTGACTTTGTCAAAAAGCGACATTCTGATCTCTCCGGCGCACCCGACCGCGGCTTTTGCCGCGAAGTACTGCGCCGTGAGGGCAAACACCACCCCTGCCGCGGCCAGAGCCAGCAATACCAAAAACCGGGATATTATATACTCCCGGTTCCCCGCCCCTATTCCGCGGTCGATTATATCAGCCACAACTATGGGCACATACAGTTCCATCATGGCTTCCAGCAGCTTGAAAAGGGGAGCCAGGACGGATTCCTTCCTGTACCTTGCAAGATGTTTAAAAAGATGGCGCATTTTGCCTCCGTCTGTCATTCGGATTCATCCGCCTCAGGCGGCGTCGGTCTCAGTCCGTCGGCTATCGCGGCAACGGCCCTGTCGGTCAGTTCATTCAGTTTCTTATGCCAGCTGTCGGTCCATACGGACTCCCCTATGAGGCGGTATGTGGCGTCCCCCGCCTCGGGTATGTTCTCACCGTTCACCTCGGCAAAATCGAACACCGGGGATTTGATCACCAGTTCTATGCAATCAACGGCACCGCACTCAAGGGCATAGTCCGAGAGCACCATATCAAGGTACTTCCCGTAAACGGTCCCGCGGAAGGCGGCGCACAGGTCGACCATCACGCCGCAAGATACTTCAGCTCCGCACCCGAAGGACGGCACCGCGAACACCGGAGAGCTTCTCTCCATCAGAGTCCTGTATTCAGCGCCCTCAGATGCCAGAGGCATGGGCGCCACGGCCCATGAGAGGCCGTACATATCCCCGTCTTCAAGAGCCGAGAGCCTGTCGATCATGACCCCCGTCTTCGAACTGTAGAATGAGGACGTGCTGCTGCCGTACTGCTTGGCTTTGTAGAGTTTCCTGATCACACCGACGGCGTATCCCGCCGATTCCCCGCTGAAGCCGATGCCGGGGACGCCGTCTCCGGTCACGGTTATATAGCTGTTGCCTGACGATATGAAAGCCAGACTGTATATATATTCTCTTCCGAAGGGCGTGGCATATGTGCCCCGCTCCGTCTCTTCAAGGAGGGCAATGAGCTCATCCCAGGTCCAGAGCCTGTTTCTGACCATATCCGAGATCTCCGCCGGATCCTTTGATACAAGACCGCAGTTCAGAAACACGGCGGGAATATCCCGGGGCTTTACGAGAGCGGAGCCCGAGACGGCGTAAACGGAACCGTTCCCCGTTACCGCTTCCGCGGACGAGGGGTACAGGCACCCGTACTCCTGTCCCGCCAGATATTCCGTGATATCCGCCAGAAGGCCCCTCGCGGCCAGCGCCAGCGCCCGGTCCCCGGGAACGATCACAAGGTCTGAATACGGCAGTCCGGTCTTCTTCCGGGCCGTAAGCTCCTCCGCCATTCTGTCGGGTTCCTCGTATGAGCATACTATCTTCGATCCCGTCATGTTTTCGGCCTGTCTGTATGCGAGAAACTCGGCCCTTGAAATTACATCCGAAAGATCCTCCGGATCCCCGGCCCGGACGGTCCCGGATACGACCGTAAACACGTCTCCCTTAAGGTCCAAGGAAGGGAGAGGGGATCCCGGTGAAAGAAACTCGGACACTATGGTCTCATACTCCCGGAAATCATACTCTTCCGCTTCGCTCCCCGGGCAGTCCTCCGGCCCCCTGACAGCGGAGTTTTCAGTAAGATCCGTTATGTTAACGAGTCCGCATGAGACGCAGAACGATGCCAGCACGGCAGCCAGCACCGGAATGACGGATCTTCTCATTTTCACTGCGCGCCCCTTTCTTTCCTGATTCATATCTCAAGTTCCGCAACTCTTTTCTTTATCCTCAGCAGTTCCCGCAGCATCCTTATGCTGTCGGATAACAGCCGTATCTTCGAGTCCCCGTGATTGATCACTCTTACGGGATATTCCCCCACTTTGAGTTTCATTTTGTCCGCGATCATCAGCACCTCGAAATCAAATGCCCACCGGTCAACGGTACACAGAGAGAATATCTTTTTCCCGCATTCCTTCCGGAACACCTTGAGACCGCACTGGGAATCCGTATGTGAGAACCCGGACACGGCCTTTATGAGCTTCATATAGGCTTTCGACGCCGTCCTTCTCAAAAAGCCGTACCCGTCATATCCGCCGCCGGCTATTGCACGGGACCCTATCATCACGTCACAGTCGCCGGAAGCCATGGCCTCCAGCACCGACAGTATGGTGTCACACCCGTAGGCCAGATCACAGTCCGTAAACATGATGAAGTCTCCCGAAGCCTCGGCAAATCCCAGGCGCACGGCCTTTCCCTTTCCGGAGTTCACGGGCTCATGGATGCATCTGACGACGCCTCTTTTGGGAGCGTGGGTCTCTGTCCAGCGGTCCACCGCGTCCCCGGTACCGTCCGCCGATCCGTCGTCGGAAACAATTATCTCATACCTGTGCTCTCCGGGAAGATCCGAATCGAAACGGGACGTTATCTCATCGAGACACGACGTGATGCCTGCTATCTCGTTGAATACGGGTATAACCACAGAAAAGACCATTTCCTATTCCCTACCCTTCCAGTTCAAATACCGTGCAGTTCACATCCACCGTCAGTTCCATGCCGTCTTTCCTGAGGAGCCTTTCCCTGTTTTCCGCAGTGGCCCTGTAGTAATGAGGAGTCATCTTCAGAAGGTCCCCCAGCGCGCCCGGGTTCCCGACGCTGATGGTGTAACGGTCAGAGACGCGTCCGGCAGGCCTGAATCCCGCGGGAGCCTCCGGAAGGAAATCGTTCGTCTCCACCCGGTCGTACAGCACTTTTCTCATCTCGATCAGATGATCCGGCCCGGCTGACACGGCGATCAGCTTTCCTCCGGGCAGCAGCACCCTCCCCGCCTCGTCCCAGGGAATGGGGGCGAACATGCTCAGGACCAGCCCGGCGCATCTGTCCGCCGCCGGCAGCCTGAATATGTTCGCTGGCAGAAAATGGACTTCAGTTCCCGCGTTTCCGGGACACTCAAAAAGTTTCCTCGAGTGGAGCCCGAGCTCCTCCGCCAGTCTGCACCCCATGGCGGCGCCGTTCTTTGAAGCCTCGAATCCCAGCGCCAGCACCCTGCATCCGTGTTTTTGCGAGATGTTCACGGCGGCCCTTACCGTGTGGTACCCGTCTCCCGAGCCGAGATCGAAGAGCACTGTCTCTCCGCTGATATCACCGGCCATTTCTGAGACCGTCTCCGAAAAGCGGTCGTAATACCCTCCGGACAGGAACCGTCTCCTGGCTCTGAGCATCTCGGCCTCGTCGCCGCTCCTCTGGTTGGAAGCCCTTCCGGGCGGAAGAAGGTTCACATATCCCTGTTTCGACACATCGAATGTATGGCCCGCCGCGCACCGGAGGCTGCCGGGGCCGGGGCACCCTGTTTCCGGGTGCAGCGGACCGCCGCAGGAGGGGCAGCGGATCAGATCAAGTATATCCATGTTTTCCTCTTATAGTTTTCTGCCCTTCCATTATATATTCCCGGCAAATTTCTTTCAATAGCCAAAGCCCTTTTGTTGACACTGTTTTTGATTTGTGCTATTATGTAGTTATCGTGGAAAGTGTATGTTTCACTCATTTTTTCACAGGGAGAATTGTTATGGAAACCAAAAGAAATCTGAAGTATTTTACCGCCCCTCCGATCTCCGTGCTCGCAATAATCGGATTTGCCGTTATCGCTGTCGGCGCGATCCTGCTCATCCTTAATGTCGATGAAGTCAGGTTCCCCGGCATCATCACCGTTATAGTCGGCCTTGCGGTAGCTATCCTGGGGACCGGCGGAAAGTCCAATGATACCGACATAGAATTCAACATCTCCGAAAGGATCAAGGATCTTCAGGAGCAGTCCGAAAAGAAGAACGAGGTCTTCGAGAAGAGCTTTCTCAAGATGCTGAAGCCCATGAACATCCGCGGCTATGACTTCGAAGCCACAGAGGAGCCCCTGTACTACAAAAAAGGAAGCGACGGCGTCAGCAGAACGAATTATTTCTGCGGTTGCAACGTCATATTCACGAGTGAAAAGATATATGTCTACAGAAGGAGATTCTCCCTTATCGACGAGTCCATCGACGAGACCGTCTCCGAGTCCTTCTTCTTCAATGATCTCAAGGACGCGACCATAGAGGAAAAGACCTTTGAATACAACAAGGGAAAGAAGCCGGTCTCCGTTAAGTATTATGTTTTCTCCATAAACAGGATGGAAGGCGAGCCCGCCCTCAGGATGTGCGTTGACTACGGTGCGGATATCGACACGTATACCGACCAGATCTCCCGCGCCATCGTGACAAGGAAAAAGGAACTGGCGAAACGCGCTGAAGAGGCCGCGGTCAGACGCGCCGCATTCAGAGCCAAACTGGCCGCCGATATCGAAAAAGACGAAGCCGAAGCTGCCGAGGCTGCTGAAACAGTTACGGAATCCGTTGCAGAATCCGTTGCGGATGCCGCCAAGGATGCCGCTGCGGATGCCGCGGGAGAAACGGCGGAAGCCGCTGCTGAAGCTTCAGACAGCATATAGATCATATAACAGGCGCTATAAAAGGCTGCGGTCGGGGCACCATCCGCAAGGAAGGGGCCTTGAGGCAGTTATCACCGACAAAAAAAGGGATGTGAAACAGGCGTGACCGCAAAGTGGTCACGCCTGTTTTGTCTATCGGATTTTGTGGGGCAAAATCCGATGCTCGTCATACCCGTGGACAAGAAATGCTATCTCACCAAACTGGGTTTTGTAAAGCTAGATCAGTTTTTCTGCCAGCTTTTCTGCCAGGTTCAGATAATACCCATATCTTTCATCGTCGCGGGAATCGTAACGGTTGCCAAGCATGATCCATTCACAATACTCATAAAACAGGAAATAATCCAGCGT
>JAFTCY010000038.1 GCA_017454465.1 Clostridia bacterium | reverse complement strand
TGTGTCCCAGTTTTATGCAAACCAAACTTCTGTGCAAGATATTCGACATTAACCCGGATTGAGGTTGACATAAATGCGGGACACAGATACGTCCCCTGTCCCACGAGCAATGTCATTAAGTTAAGCAGCCTATCATTTCGTGCGCGAGCAGGGGGCGCTGAATGTCCAGTGGACATTCGTTTAGCGCCGACCGAAGCGGAGCGTAGAACCCCATGCCGAGCACCTACTGGAGCGCAAGGTATGGGGGTGACCTGCGGGAGCAAAGTCAAAATATGAATTGCTTAACTTAATGACATTGGTCCCACGAGGCCGTTTTTTTCTCTTCATCTGTATATTGATAAGAACGGCAAAAATGTTAATATAATTCTCAGAAGCGGGAGGTTTATTATGCCTATAATAAAAGATAATGGTCAGGGACGGCTAAACGATGCCGATATCAGGGCGTTAAAGGAAATGCTTAAGGGTTCTCTTGAAAGCCATATCATCCAGTTCAGGGACGAATATCCGAAATATGCCAGAACCAATATCGATAAAAGCCAGAGTATATTCCTGGCAGAATTCCAAAAGGCCCTCGACACCCTGGATGAAAGGGTGGACAAAGCTGTAAAAAGCGGCTCTTCCGTGACGGCCGTGGATTTCATGCAGAATTTTTTTGATGACCTTGGCAGAGATATCGTCATCGCGATTTCAGATGCCGACCTTGAAAACCGGGAATATTCATATGCTCTGGATTTTACCGTCGATTTCGGCAACAAGATCGTTACCATCGACTTCCTGAACCGGCGGCTTACTGATGCCGATAAGGATGAAGGCTACGAAAAGACCGACAGTGCCTTTAAGCTGGCAGATGAACCCCTCCCCGGCATAGAGGAGATCGGAAGCTACAATCCGAATAATACAAGCGTGGGTGTGCTCTATGATGCACGCTCCGGCAATTCCGGAACACTTGAAAACAAGGTGGAAGACAGGCTGAAGGACCTGAATGACCCGAAGAACCAGTTGCCCGAGCAGCAGGAACAGCTCAAGGCCCGGCTTAATGATGCCGTAAAATCAACCGGCGGGCTTCATGTGGTCGGTGAAACCTCAAGGATCTTTTCCACGGAGCTTATGAACAAGGATAATATCACCTTCGGTGACCTCTACGATGTATTTTCCGGACTCAACAAGGCAGCCAGACAGGGAGATGACAAGGGCGGAAAGCTTCGCGGGGAAGGGATAACCGCAGGGCGCGTAAACGGGGTCGGTACCTTCAATGCCCCCAGGGATCTTTACAAGACCCTTTCAAAGGTCGCGGATCTGATGAACCGGATCAAAAAGACCGAAAATGAAGCCCTCCGGAAGACTCAGGCCATACAGGTTGCAAACTATGCCTATTTCATGACGCTCAGTGAGCATGTTTTCGGCGACGGAAACGGCAGAACCTGCAGGATGTTTGCCGATACCATCCTCCAGACCTTCGGTCTGCCGCCCCACACCCCCATGCCGGAGATCCAGAATGAGCTGAAGACCATAGGGACCGATCCCATGGATTTCAACAAGGGCACGGAGATATTCTTCAAGGGCATAAAGGAGAGTGACAAGCTGCTCAAGGCCGAGCAGAACCGCATAAACAGCATTCCTGACGCAGCTAAACGTCAGGATCATAAGGTTACCTCCCTTGAAAACAATGTAAGGCTCATCGCACAGGAAGCCGGCGAAAAGCTGAAGGCACTTGAAGGTATGCAAAAAAAGGGACACAAAAACGGTCCCGAGTATCAGGCTATGTATGATGCCCTGAAAAAAGCCAGCAAACTCGATCCTTCGACGGACAGCATCTCCTATGTGGAAAAGGCTCTCGAGGATATAGACAGCACATCAAAGGAATACCAGAGGACCCATACAGGATGGTTCAAGGCAACGAGCGGCTTTGGGGCAGACCGTATGAAGCTTGCACAGGAAAATCAGAAGTTCGCCTCTTTCAGAAAGGATGTGTTCAAAGGCTTTGCGGGGGACTTTAGCAAATACACAGTGATAGGCGCCCTCCACCCTGATCTGAGCGCGCAGCCCAAGGCTCAGGTCCAGGCTGAAGTTTCCGCCCCGGCTCAGCCCCAGGTCCAGGCTGAAGTTTCCGCCCCGGCTCAGGTTCAGGACAAAAAGGTGAAAAATGTGAGTCTTTCCGATCTGGAAAAGCTTGATAATAAAAGCGCAAAGCAAAACGATGCCCCGAAGAAAAGGCGCAACACCATCGCCGGCTCGAAAAAAGAGAAGGAAATCTCAAAGGGACAGCTTCTTTGACACATGGGGACGGTTCTCTGTTTCACTTTTGTTTCACAGGGACGGTTCTCTGTTTCACTTTTGTTTCACAGGGACGGTTCTCTGTTTCACTTTATCCGGGAAAACCCGTGAAACGTGCATGAACTCTGGTGTTACAGAGAACCGTCCCCTGTTACGACGAATACTGCACGGGTTGAATCGGGACGAAGTGTCGCATCCGTGTAGTCATCGGTAACTGAGATGACCTTCAGACCCGAGGACTCCGCCGCCGACTTTATTTCCGCCGCGCTGTAGGCTTTTTCTATATGTTCCTCCTCGAATCGTCCGTAGAATTCCTCATCAGACTCTGTATCTTCCCTGACAAAAATGGTCACATTATACCTGTTCTCTCCCGTATCCCTGTCATAGTCATTTTCCCAGATATAGGCCCCGTCCTCATTTACTGCGGAAAATGTATTTGAAGCACAGATCTTTTCATAATAATACCGTGTATGTATATCAAAGATGAAGATCCCGCCGGGATCGAGATAGTTATTTACCAGACGGAAGACCCTTTCAAGATCCTCCGTTTTTATTATATAGTTGATGACATCGCAGGTTGAGATGAAGGCGCGGACCGTGCCGTAGAGTTCAAAGGATGTGATGTCCTGGTTCAGATACAGAATGCCGCTGCCGTCCGCCCTTTCGCGGGCCTGCATCAGCATTTCGGGCGAGCTGTCGATACCGATCATGTCATAGCCCATGCCGGCAAGCTTTGCTGTTATTATACCGCTGCCACAGCCCAGATCGCAGACCAGACCGTCGTTTATCCCGTTCTTTTCAAGGATGCTTCTGATGTGGAGCGCCCAGTCGTCGTAGCGTATGTCATCCTGCATGAAGGTATCGTAAAGCAGCGAAAGCGCGGCGTAGGGTTCAGTCTGCATAAAGTCCTCCTACAGCTTGAAGCCGGTGGCAACAAACTGTGCTATGTCACGCCCATTCTCATCGCTCACGTTTACTATATACACACAGGTGGTCCTGCCGTCCTTACGGCATTCGGCCCTGGCAATGAGCTTTTCGCCCTTCGGCGCATTCAGATAATTAATGCTCACCTGCTGGGCAACCGTAGGCATGTGCGTATTGTTTGATGCGGCAGCAAAGGCCAGGTCGGCAAGAGTGAACATCACGCCGCCCATGATTCCGCCGTTGGCATTTCTGTGCCCCTCACCCAGGGTGAGGGTGCAGGTTGCGGTGCCTTCACCCAGTTCCTCAAGTGTCATGCCGTTATCCGTGGCGAACCTGTCGCCCTTGAAATATTGTCTTGCTTCCTCAAGTGATGAAAAAGTACTCATAATAAAACCTCTCTGTCCAATCCCGTTTCACGGGGACGGTTCTCTGTTTCACGGGGACGGTTCTCTGTTTCAGTCTGTCTGGGAAAACCCGTGAAACGCGCATGAACTCCGGTGTCACAGAGAACCGTCCCCTGTTACGCCGTTTTTATAAAGGCTGATCATCTGTGTGATGCGGCCGGCGGGCTTGGTGAGATCCTGAAGCGTTTCGCCTTTATTAGCGGCATCTATGATGGCAGCAATATACCTCTCCATACCGACCGAAAAATACCACTTTTTCTCCCGGAGTTCGGGGGTCTGGTAAATGAGATCAGTGGTGAATATCCTGTCAAAGGCACCTTCCCCGTATGCCTTGTCAAATTTTGCGAGCCCCGAGGTAAAAAGCCCGAAGGTCGAAAAGATGAACACCCGCTTCGCGCCCATTTCCTTGAGCTGCCTGGTAGTATCGAGAATGCTTCCACCGGATGCAATCATGTCATCCACCACTATCACATCCATTCCGCTGACCGAAATTCCGCAAAAATCATGGGCCACCACCGGATTTGTCCCATCCACGATCCGCGGGTGCAGAACGTGGTGCCGCTGATGGGCCTGGAAAACGTGTCGCCCGCCCTGCAGTTCACTCAGGCGCTGCTGACGGAATACGAGGACCTGATCCTGGACGGCGATCATATGATGTTCATTGCCCCGGACGAAGGGGCGACGGAGCGGGTGGTTTTCCTCGCCTCGCTTTTCGGCGTGAATATCGGCATGTTTTATAAGCGGCGGGACTATACCCGGATCGTGAACGGCTCCAACCCCGTGATCGCCCATGATTTCTGCGGAAGCGGGCTGGCGGGGAAGGACGCGGTCATCTGCGACGATATGATCGCTTCCGGCGGTAGCATACTGGATACCGCCAGGCAGCTCAAGGAAATGGGCGCGAAGCGCGTGTTCCTTTTCGCCACCTTCGGGCTGTTCACCGGCGGGCTGGATAAATTCGATCAGGCGTACGCCAACGGCTGGTTCGACCGTATATTTACGACGAACTTGGTCTATCAAACGCCCGAGCTGCTGCGGAAGGAGTACTATTGCTCCATCAAGATGGATCGCTATATCGCCGCGCTGATCGATACGCTTGCCAACGGCAACACGCTGCAGGAAATCATCCGGCCCGCGGGCCGCATCCGGGAGATGCTTGACCTGTATCGCAAGGTTTGACAACCGGGTGGGCAGCGGAGCAATTTGACGGTTTGACCGCGCTGCGCATGGAACGCGAAAGGAGGCGCCGCAGCATGACTGATGCAAGGATGGAAGACGGCCGGCTGGTCGTCTGTTTGGCCGGGAGGATCGATTCCGCTAACGCGGCGGAAACGGAGGCGCAGATCCGCGCCGCGATCGGGG
>JAFTCY010000037.1 GCA_017454465.1 Clostridia bacterium | reverse complement strand
TCCTCTACGGTCATCCCGTCGATTCCCGGCGCTCCCTTGTTGGCCTTTACCCGCTTGTACGCCCTGTTCAGATTCTCTCTGCTCAGGATCCGTTCCAGCAGGTCTGTACCGTCTGCCTCCCTGCTTTCCCGACCGCCGCCACTCTGCGCTCCCGCATATCCTTCGTGTTCCGCACTATCCTTTTGCGGGCAGCCCTCTTTTCCGAGGTTTTCTGCGTTCCTCATGCCGGCCTCCTTTCAGCCTGATTCAGACTTTGCGATTGTTCGGCCCTTCCCGCATTTTACCTTTACGGTAGTTGAGTAGACGACTGACATTACTGCCGCCGCCCCTTCTCGGAACCGTACGTGCCCTATTAAGGCATACGGCTCTTCAAACAGTCTTTGGTGACCAGTGGCATATGTCTACCTTAATCAGAGGCGCAGGAACATGGTATTGCCAGATTCTGTCAAACTTATCGTAAGTAACTGATTTCCTCTGACTTCTTCGGTTCAGCATCTTGTGCACAAGATATCTCATGTGCCGGTAAAAGGCATTCAGAGCCGTGAAGTTGCCGCTTACCCCGTAGTAGTTGTAGTGTCCCCGCAGTATCGCCGCAACCTGCGTCATGGTTTCCGTGACGGGCTTGTTCATCCTTTCCTTCACCCATGCCTTCGCCGCTTGTTTCTTCGCCTTCAGTTTCTTCTTGCTGGTGCGCACGCCGAGCTTGTACTTGCCATTTCGCATTTTGGCATTGAAGAAGGTGAATCCGAGAAAGTCAAAGTTCTCTTTTGTCCCCTTATACCTGCCAAACGGCATGATCCTCGTTTTCTCCTCCGCAAGTTCCAGTCCAAACTTCCCCAGGCGTTTCGGCAAAACTGCCATCACTGCCCCGGCGTCTTGTTCTTTTTGAAACATAATCAGAAAGTCATCCGCATATCTGACATAGTACACTTCACCTTTCAGCCGCGGCTTTATCGCCTTGTCTATCCACAGATCCAGTACATAGTGCAAATATACATTCGCCAAGACCGGTGAGATCAGTCCGCCCTGCGGCGTCCCTCTGTCACTGTCCTTCAGCTCCGTTCCTTCCATGATCCCTGCAATCAGAAACCTCTTGATGTAGCGCAGAAAGTTCTTATCCTGTATGTCATGCTCCAGAAACTTCATGAGCCACTCGTGATCGACATTGTCGAAGAAGCCCTTGATATCAGCTTCCAGCACATACCCGACCTTCCCGGCCATTACACTTCTGTTGATGAATTCTACTGCCTGATGTGCGCTTCGCCCCGGTCTAAAACCGTAGGAGCAGTCAAGAAAGCGTTCTTCATATACGTCATTCAGCAGCCTTGCCATTACCCCTTGAACCAGCCTGTCCTCATATGCCGATATCCCCAGCGGTCTGAGTTTTCCGTTGGCTTTTGGAATATATACTCTTCTCACAGGCAGCGGCTTGTATTGAAATCTCCTCATCCTCTCTACAAGGGAGCGGATGTTCATCCCTGCCTGCTTGTCGTAAGCTGCTTTGTTTACTCCGTCTATTCCGACTGCTTTCTTCTTTTCCTGCTTCCTGTGTTCTTCCGTCAGACTGCTCTCATCCACGCAGTGCATAAGATTCTGCACCTTGCTGTAAACTTCCGACTGTCTCCTTATTTCCGCATCGTTGATTCCCATACCTTCTTCGGCCTCTTGTGCCGCATATGCCTCCTTTGCGAAAACAACTGTTTGCCAGTCCCTTTGCTCCATCAACTTTCATTGACTTCCTCGCTAATATGGACTGGTCCGACTTCTGACAGGCCATCTCTCCTCCTCCGCGGTGCTGCTCGCTTAAGATTCGATACCATTTCTGGAACCTGTCAGACCTCCCAGGTACGCTTACAATCCCGTTGCGCGCTCGCCACGCTCTCTGACCCCGGCGGAACCAGCAAAATCTCGCTGTATCGATTTTGCATTACTGCCTGCTGCGTCATAGACCGCATCGGCTTCCGCTTCTCACAGCTTACGGGGCTCTATCACTTCACGCTTTCGCATTGCGGCTCTCGCGCTCCCCTGACTACGCTTAAATCTGACCTCACGGCTTCGATTCCAAGTCTGGGTACCGACTGCTTGCTGGGCTTTATCGGGTATGGACTTTCACCATACTGTATTGTAAGCGCCTTCTGGCGCACCTATGACCTCTGCTGACTTCTTGCAGTTCGTTGTTACTATGCTTTCGCACCTGCAAGATCTCCTCGGGTAAGCTCGATTACCTTCGCCTCGTATATCTGCTGCATTTACGCTCTGGAATTCGGGCAGTATCGGAATTCATTTTGTTTGGGAAACTCGTCCGTTCCAAATACGCCTTGTATGCAGTTTCTGTTCGTCAGACCGAGGTTTTGCCCGTGGGTTAGTATGTCTCCCCACATCCGACTTCCTTCAGATTCCACCTCGCGATGGACACCCTTGTCTTCGGCTAACAGTTCCTACTGCCAAGTCTGTAGCGGACTTTCACCGCCAAGTAATCGCGCATGCCGAGCGCACAAAAAGAGCATCCTGCTTCGGTCTGAAGCAAGATGCTCGTTCTTTTTTCGGCTCAGGCCAGTCCGGGAGGACAGGGTCTGCCGATCTTTCTGCGGTGTTCGTAATACAGCTCCTCGGTCGCGATGGCCATTTTGGTCACCGAGAAATCGCAGTCATAGGGGTATATGTACCATGTATCCTCCAGGGTATTGAGGTCCACGCAGTCGCCGTGCTTTCCCAGGTAGTTGTATTCGATATGGCATGAGTACAGGCTCGATACCGGCTTTACCATCTCAAAAGGATCCCCGTCCGTATCAGTTCCCCTCACGGTGAAACCGTTCATGTCGTGGACCATGGTGCCTTTCCCCAGATAGATGAACTTCTTCGCGTTGGGAAGGGTATCCACCTTCACGGGGAGCTCTCCCGAAGAATAAGTTCCGTTCCGCACTTCACGTCTTACGTTTTCCCTCTGCCACTCATACCAGTCGGGAATATGCGCAAACCTTGTCTCTCCGGAATCGGCTTTCAGTTCCCCGAGCTCAGTGTATTCCCAGGTCCTGCCGCAGGCGCCGCATTTAAGCTTTGTGCCGGACGAGGACATCCTGAATTCGGTCCCGCATTCCGGGCACTGGTACAGTACGCTGTGGAGACCTTCCGCCCTTCCCTTGTATGTGACGTGTATGTTCTTCTCTTTCTGCCACCTGTATTCATCATACTGGAATTCCTTTACGAGCGCCTCATTGATCTCGTCCGACGTAAGCCTGTTAAGGTCATCGGGACTGTACAGAAGCTTCATGTCAGCTTCCGTAGGCTTCACTCCCCTGTTGTGCAGATTCCAGAACGGAGAGTTTATATGGTGTCCGTGGCATATAAGGGTGACCACGGGAACTTCCAGCATCTTGCACAGTCTTCCCAGGGAAGAAGGCAGCGGGGCCGTGGTGCCGCAGAGCGAATACCTGGCCTCGGGATACAGCACTATCACATCGCCGTTTTCCACTACCCTTTTCAGCTGCCGGATCAGTGTAAGGTCGTTGGTAAATTTTCTCTTGCATATGCATCCGACGTCCCGCAGCAGCTGTTCCCTGCCTATGAATCCGTCTATGGCGACGACATAGTTCGCCCTGTGCGGGTAAATGGCCTTCGTCGCCACCTTGAAATCCATGAACGCGTTATGGTTGCACAGCAGGAGGTAAGGGGGCTTCAGTCCCTCCGTCCCCGTTTTTCTTATAACCGTCCCGTGGGCTATGGTATCGGGAACGCTCAAAAGGTATGTGAGCGGTCTCAGGTACCACCTTGTCCTCACCGGCGGCTTTTTCATGTCAAATCGCTGGAATTCGGTCTTCATGATTTCTCCCCGATCAAGGCTGTTCATTCGACAAACCTTCTTTTGCCTTATTGTATCATTTTCACGCCCGGTTCTCAATATGTTTTTCGAAATGAATCATCCGGCTGCGCGTGAGTTGCAATGAAACGCAAAAAGGGATATAATGAGGGCACAGATATGTTCCGTCCTACGGCAGCGTGAACCGTGCCATGCACATGGGCAGGACACGCTATATGAAATGTCCGGAATGCGGGAAGCGGTCATGGCAGAAAAAAGTCCTTTCGGACAAAAGAACAGAACAAGGAGGAGAATAGTGTGAGCTCCGAGAACACACTGCTTTATACCAAAGGCTTAACAAAAAGATACAGGGGTACTGCCGCGAACAGCAATATCACAATAGAGATACCCCGTGGAAAGATAGTGGGCTTCGTCGGGGAGAACGGCAGCGGAAAGACCACGTTCATCCGCACCGTGTGCAAGCTCATCTTTCCCACATCGGGTACGTTCGGGTTCAACACCGCCGACGGGAAATGCAGGACCGGGGCCATAGTAGAAAGCCCGTCCTACCATCCCAATATGTCGGCGCCGGACAATCTGCGCTTTCAGGCAAAGCTTTGCGGTACCGACGAGAAACTGATACCGGAGATCCTTGAGACAGTAGGTCTCGGGGATACAGGCAAAAAAACCGTCAGGCACTTTTCACTCGGAATGCGTCAGAGGATGGGAATAGGTATCGCGCTGATGTCCGACCCCGAGTTTCTTATCCTTGACGAGCCCACCAACGGCCTTGATCCCCAGGGCATCATTGAAATGAGGGAATTTCTGAAAGAGCTGTGTTCCGAGAGAAACATAACCCTGCTCATATCATCCCATATCCTCAGTGAGCTTTCCCTGCTGGCGGATCATTACATCTTTATTCACAAAGGTGAAATAATACAGTCTGTTTCGGCAGAAGAACTGTTCAGCCGCTCGGCAAAGCAGCTGCGGTTCCGCTGCGAAGGAGACGCCTCGGCATTTCTCATGAACGCGGAATCCCGCGGCTGGGCAGAGCACACGGAGCAGACGGACGGGGTGAACATACTGTACGGCCCGAAAGACTATTCAGCCATTCTCGGCGCCCTGGCCACGCTCGGGGTCACTGAGCTTGAGACCCGCGACGATTCACTTGAGACCCGCTATGTGAACCTTATGGGAGGTGAAGACCGGTGAAAAGAGTACTGTCAGCTGATCTCTTCGAATTCAGAAAATCGAAGATGACATACATACTGCCTGCCGTATCAGTCCTTGTCGGTATCCTTCTGCCCATGATGTACTACGGGCTCATCGCCATGCTGAAGTATCTTGGAAGCCTCGAGATACTTCAGGACCAGTCATACCTGTCATCATTTGACATGCTGGTAGATACTCTGAACGCCAAAGCT
The DNA here is from genome assembly GCA_017454465.1 of Clostridia bacterium. GTDB lineage: Bacteria > Bacillota > Clostridia > Oscillospirales > CAG-272 > UMGS1696. Next base: position 14,437 of record JAFTCY010000037.1, on the reverse strand, counting down.
GTGTTCCTGTCCGTGCTCCCCGTTTCCCAGGGCATCGGCATAGCGATAACCGCCATGGTCGGGTTCAGGTCAGTCCGCCCGTTCAGCACCGGTATATACAGGAACAAGGTAATCGCCGGGATCCCCAGGAGCCACATTTATCTTTCACAGTCTCTTTTCTCCCTGATACTGACTATGGTGTCTGCGGCGCTGTATACAGCTTCAGCGGCTGTTACGACAATGATGACCTTTGGAGATCCGGATCTGTCAGGCCGGGAGATCACGGTCATCGTCCTTCTCTCCCTGGGCATATATCTGGTGTATACCGCGATACCCGTGTTTACGGCCTTCCTGACACGGAGCCTGCCGCTCACGATCATCATATCGATAATACTTCCCATACTTCTGCAGACGGTAGTCTCATTCATCAGTCCCGCCCTGATGTCGGCGCCCCGTATCGTCACGGAGTTGCTGTCAATAATACCCTCGTTCCAGGGAATATACATGATGGGCGCCTCGGCATCCGACTCAGTCCTCCTGATCTCAATGATATCCGACATCTGTATCACGGCTGTTCTTACGGTCCTCGGCATTCTCCGGTTCAGGAAAAGCGATATTAACTGAACATAATCGCCTGATCCAGGACGCCAAGCTGGCACCGCCAAACAACAGAATGGGCGGGCAACAACGTTTAAAAATACCGGAATCACGTCAGCATTAACGTATTCACGGTATTTTTCTTTTTTCCAAAAGCAATTCCCGCATTCATAAACAAACGCCATATGTGTGAATGGAATGAGAGCCGGAAATGGCACTTGTACCCATAAGATCAACAGATGCAGGTGATGTAGCTGTACAAGCATTCTCCTTGACTTTTTTCATAATGGTTTCTTGGCTTTTCCGTCTGAAGAGAAAGCATGCCTGTTTGATGGCCGGAAGCCGGGTCAAACCATAATTAATGTCAATTCTCAGATATTAGTCAAAGAATTTGATGTGAAATTTCGTTCAGATATAGCATAAATTTCCAAACCATGCTATAATTGGGACAAGAAAAGTTCAGGGGGATATACCATGTACCGAAAAATCTACGATTATTTGGTCAAGTGGAAAGAAGATAAATACCGTAAGCCGCTCATTATTCAAGGCGCCAGGCAGGTAGGCAAGACTTACTCAATACTTGAATTTGGAAATAGGAACTACGATAATGTCGTTTATTTCAATTTCCAAACGGACGGGAAACTATCCGCCACTTTCGATGAAAATATCAGTCCATCATATCTGATCCCCGTTTTGTCCCACATCAGCAGACAGACGATTACAAAAGGCAGAACGCTTATAGTATTTGATGAAGTCCAGCTTTGTGAAAGAGCTTTGACGTCTCTCAAATACTTCTGCGAAGAAGCGCCGGAATATCACGTTATTGCCGCCGGAAGTTTGCTTGGCATCGCTGTTAACCGAAAAAAGTTCGCTTTCCCTGTCGGTAAAGTAGATCGCTATACGATGTATCCTATGGATCTTGAGGAGTTCCTTATTGCTTTCGGACAGTCTGATCTTGTTGGAAGGATCCGCTCTTGTTACGAAAACGATGTACCCATGCCCGCGGCTCTGCACGACATCGGGATGGATCTTTACAAACAGTACCTTGTCATTGGCGGAATGCCCGAAGCGGTATCCCGGTTCATTGATACGAAAGACTACGTTCAGGTCCGCCACGTTCTTGAAACAATCGGGGTGGATTATCTTGACGATATGAGCAAGTATCAGGATAATGCGAACGAGATAAAAAAGACCCGGCTCACCTACGGGACCGTTGCCGTGCAACTCTCAAAAAAGAATACAAGATTCCAGTACAAGCTCATAAAGAAAGGCGGCAGGGCCGCCGAATTCGAGAACGCTATCGAGTGGCTTAACGCGGCGAACCTCATTCATCGAGTTTACCGAGTGGAACAAATCTCAAAACCGCTTGAGAATTACAGAGACATCGATGACTTTAAAGTATACCTTTCCGATACGGGTCTTCTTTGCGCTCAAAAAGATATCAGCGCAGAAGATGTGTTCTATATGGACACTGAGCTTGCTGATTTCAAAGGCGGACTGACAGAGAATTTCGTTCATGTCCAACTGGTCCGTTCCGGTTTCAAGCCGCACTTCTGGAGAAACGATAAGGGAACAAAAGAAGTTGACTTTATTATTTCCATCGGAGGAAAACCGGTTCCCATTGAAGTAAAAAGCGGAGACAACGTCAAATCCGGCAGTCTGAACGATTACATACGTCTTTTTAAACCGGCCTGGTCGATAAGAGTTTCCGGGAAGAACTTTGGATTTGAAAACAATATTAAATCAATACCGCTTTACGCGGCCTTCTGTATATCGCCTGATCAATGAAAACGGCATTATAACGCCAGGGATGAAATAATGAAATGTGAGGTATGCCATGTATTTCGGCAGGTTTTATCTTGACAGCGAAAAGGATATCATAGTCGATCTCGACCTTAATGCCGGGGATATGACATACACCCTTTCCACACCGAATCACAGCACTGGGAACCTGATCGCAAACATTGCCAGGCTCTGCGGTCTTTCTCTCACCAGCAGGAAGCACGGTATCCAGGTCATAACAGGCACCGTTCCCTGCTATATCAACGCGTACAACGAGACAGTATATATATTCAGGCTGGCTGGGACCAAGGTAGCAAACATTTATCCGGACGGGCTCATCGAAATGAAGGCAAGCATACCTGCCATTTCCAAGACTCTCATGAGCCAGACAAAGGATTACAACCAGGATATACGTAATACGCTCATAAAGACATATATATTCAGCGACTGCAAATTCAGGACAGACCTTCACACTCACATGAATGGTAATCTTTCACCGGACATTCTCATCGCCCTCGGCATTTTTCACCAGATCCGCTACCCTCTCTACTATATCAAAAAACTGGGACTGAAATGCACGGAAAAGCAGTCAAAGGGGCTTGAGTCAAGAAGAAAAAAGACTTCCAGGCTGTTTGAAAACAGCGGCCTTGAAGGCAAATACCTGGACCGGAAGATCGATGACAAGACCTTCATCAATTTCGCTGACCTGATACTTAACAACACGAAAAACGCATCCTACAACATACCTCGTATCAGAGCTTCCCTGTCGGTACTCAAAGACGGACAGGCCGTTTTCTCCAATCTTGAGAAAGTCTATCTTTACAGATATGTGTTCACAAAGGGAACACCTTACGGAAGGGAGACCGGGCTTCTCCACATAAACAGGATCGGCGACGCCGATATCGAAAGCGCGCTTGCAAGGATGATAGAGGATCACCGTTCCCCCGAGTACTGCGGCAACACCCTATTCCAGGATAAGCTGCTTTGGATCGGAAGAAGTTTCGCAAGACAGGGCATCGTCTATACTGAAATATCCGACACGACTCTCGTAAAAAAAGAATCGGCAGCGGAGATGCTGAGGCAGGTCCACGAAGTCATGCCCCATGTCATTGCCGAGACCGGCGTCACTATCAGGTTCCTGGCAGGCATCCGCAGGATCCCCCTCACCATTGTCAAGGACAACATCACGCCTGACAACTATCTGAGGGAAAACCTTGCGGTCCTGAGAGCAGTCGCCCGGGATCCCTATGTTGCCGGATCGGACATACTCGGAGAAGAGATCAACGATATCCGGGAACTTGCTCCTGTCATCAGGGAGATAGTCGCGATCGCCAGGGATAATCCCGGCTTCGTTATAAGGATTCATGCCGGAGAGAACGACAGTCTGAGAGACAATGTGCTCAACAGCATCAAGTGCGTTACTTCCTGTCTCGGAAAAAACGAAAAACCTCCGCAGATCAGGGTCGGCCACGGCCTCTATACATCAAATCTGAAGTCAGCCAAGGGACGCCAGCTTCTTGACCTTATCATAAAGAACAAGGTGGTGCTGGAGTTCCAGATCACCTCCAACGTCCGCCTGAACAACCTCAGCAATATAGAATCCCACCCTCTCAAGCAGTATCTGAAAGCGGGAGTCAGATGCGTTCAGGGAACTGACGGATGCGCCCTCTACGGCACCGGGTCCATAGACGAGCAGCTGTCCCTGGAACGTCTGCTGGATCTGTCAAGAGCGGACATGCTTAAAATGAGGAAAGCGGAAGACTCCATAATCCGCAGGAGCATGGCTGTATTCGACCGGAAGTCGGAGCAGTTTGAAAAAGACGCCGGAGGCCGGGACACGGGAGAGTATTACTCCTCAAGGATCTCAGAGATGACATCACTCACGGGCAGGCTTTTTGAACATTCCGGCAGCGAAGACTCCTCATCGGCTTTCGCGGACATGACAGAGGACATTGACCCGTCGCTGATGCCGGTGATCATTGCCGGCGGGAGCTTCAACAACAGCACCCACAGGACAGTCACCCGCCCCGAGTATACCCGTATGATAGACAGCATCCTCGATGAAGCCGATCCCTCAAAGGTATGTTTCGTTATCGGGCACAGGCTGACCGCCTACGAAAAATACCTGTACGAGAAAAGCGGAGGCAGGTTCAGGATCTACGCCTTTGTCCCGTCAGAGGTGGACCGGAACCAGAAAAAAGTCCTTCTGGACAAAGGACTTGGCATAAGAGTGGCTATCGAACCGTCAAGCATGGGCCTGTATAAAAGCATCGCCTATGAGATATTCAAAAGACGTCCGTCAGTCCTTCTAGCGCTGGACGGGAACTCGGGCGCCGTCAACCTGGTACAGGAAGCGAAGAACGGAAAATACAAATGCGGGATATATATCAACCCCCACTCAAAAATGCTGAAGGAAAAAGCCCGTTCCCTCAAAGGCTACGTAACGCTCCTTGACGCTTCAGGCACTGTTCCTTCGCAGATAGAAGAACTGATCAAATAACTTACCATAACCGGAGGCTATCATGAAAAAAATCCTTTCAGTCCTGCTGGCCGCAGCGTTGATGCTCGGAACAGCAGTCATCGTAAACTCGGATACTCCTTCCTCCTGGGCGCAGGCTGAAGTGAACGCGGGAATTGCCGAAGGGCTCGTTCCGGCTGATCTTCAGAAAGACTACACGTCTCCCGTTACAAGAGGATCTGTCGCACTTATGTTCATTAATCTTCTCGAGAAGTCCTCCGGCAAGGCAGTGGGGACTATAATGGAGGAAAAAAACGTTTCACCGGATCCCTCCGCTTTCAGCGACACTTCCGATCCGGCTGTCCTCGCAGCCAACGCGCTGGGTATCATCAACGGAACGGGCTCCGGAAAGTTCTCTCCGGACGGCACGCTGAAGAGAGCCCAGATCGCAGCCATCATCAACCGCGTGGCAAGGGTGATGGGGATCGATACCGAAGGCTATTCCCATGATTTCACTGATATCACCGGAAACTACTCGTGGGCCGGTACGGAACTGGGCTGGCCCGTGCACGCAGGCGTTATAAACGGTGTTGGCAACAACAAATTCAACCCGGGCGGTGACCTGACCGCGGAACAGGCCATCCTGATCACCTACAGAGCGTTCACCGCTTTCGCGTCATATTCAAAGCTTACAAATCCTGATCCCGCCGCCCGGGTGATAATATTCGGTGTCGACGGCGCGGGTGATTTCTTCAAGGACGCCGATACCCCGAGGATAGACGGGATTTTCGCGGACGGCGCCGTCACGCATCAGGCAAAGGCTGCCGAGCCGTCATACAGCGGCGTGAACTGGGGCAGCATACTGCACGGATCCGACGCGGCCGTTCACCGCCTGAACAACTCCTCGGACACGCCGTTTCCGATGAAAACATCAGTCCCGAGCTTCTTCAGAGTAGTCAGGGACGCGTTCCCGGAGGCTGAGATGGCCTCTATAGTCCACTGGAGCATAGTAAATGCCGGACTGCTGGAGGACGCGGAAGCGATAAACATTCACAAAGACACCGGCAATGACGCCGAAGTCTGCGATAAAGTTATAGAATATCTGGATTCACATGACCCGAAGCTTCTTTACATGCATTTTGACAACATAGATGAGGCAGGCCACAACAGCGGATACGGCAGTCCCTCCTATCTCGGGGAACTCACGGTCATTGATTCCTACATCGGAAGGATCTATGACAAGCTGAAGGAAAAAGGGATGCTGGAGGATTCCGTCCTGATCCTTACCCCTGACCATGGCGGAACCTATGTCACAAATGACGACGGCAGCTCGTCAGGCAGCCACGGCGGCTCCTCACCCGAAGAGCTGACCTGCATGGTCGCCGTGACCGGAAAGGGCGTGCGGAAAGGTGAATTCGGAGATATGCCTCTCAAGGATATCGCCTCCATCGTTCTTTACGCTCTCGGAGTCGAACAGCCCTCGGGATATACGTCAATGGTCCCCTCAGGGGTGTTTGAAGGCGTGGAGGCAGGTACCAGACCGGTGTACACCGGTGTACACAACACCAGGTTCGACCATGAAGGCGAAGATACTCCGGAAGCGGATTCGGGCAGGTATATCACCGATCTCTTCCCCGCTGAAGACATCATCTCCTACATGACGCTTGACGGCGCGGTGAAAAATGAAGCCGGAAAGGCAAGAGCATCCGGCAAGGGAACAATAGAGTATTCCGAGGGATACTACGGCAGTTCCGCCGGCGTGTTTGACGGAGGCTACATCCTTTCGGGATACCAGCCCGATACGTCAAGTTTCTCCGTGTCCCTCTGGATCCTCATCAGGCCCGTTGGCGAGAACGGACCGATCATGACGAATCAGTACTGGTACCGGTATAAGTATGTTGAGGGCGGTACCGGCATAACCCTGGCGCTGAGGGACTCTTCAGTCAGGGCAAGCATAGGCGTTCAGTATTCCGTCGACGGGGGAGAGATCGACGAAGAATGGGTATGCCCTCTTCCTGACGACTACAGGGAGGGCTGGGTCCACACCGTGATCATAGCCGACAGGGAGAACGGACGTATCGGCCTTGCGGTCGATTTCGGAGATATCAGGTGGTTCAGAATACCGGATGAATACAGAGACGACGCGTTCTCCGGAAATGTTCACGGGCTGCTGTTCGGGACCGATGTGACGGCCGCGAATCTGAAAAACCCGGTAGAATATGACGATATAATCATATTCGGAAAGGCGCTCTCACAGGCAGACATAGACACATTGGCCGGGTACTATCAGGTGAAATGACTTTTAAAAAAACACCCGGGCTTCGTTCATGAAGCCCGGGATTTTTATTGTTTTTTGCGGTCCGTGGCCGGTATGTATCAGTCTGCCGCTCCCGCGTAGTACGCAGCCAGCGTACCAAGATCGCTGTCAGTGAGGGCTCTGGAGAAGATTATTATCTCATCCATTACGGCTTCCGGCGAATCACCGTATTCGCCTGTTCCGTCCTGGCCTATATTGAACTTTTCGGGGCTGCTGATGGCAGTTCCTGCGAGCTCATCGCTCAGCGGACGGAAGTCCACCGGACCGAAATCGTAGGCAAGACCTACAAGGTTGGCCTCCCTGTTTACGATGAACGTGACATGCATCCATCCGTCAAGGGTGTCATACGGCAGATCCCACCGTTCGTCCATCCTGTTGTCGCCGTCGCCGAAGTTGAAGGTTATGTCCTTCTCCCTCAGGGAAAGAACGAATCCTTCGTTGTTTCCGCTGTCCCAGTCCTTGTTGGATACAAGAGCGGGGTCGCCGTCAAGCTTGTCCACGCTGACCCAGAAGGAAACTGAAAAACTGCTCATTCCGGGATCGAATCCCTCGACCGTATAGTAGCCGTCGTCAACTTCCGCTCCGCCGCCGAGATATCCGCCGGACGCATCCAGATCTCCGTTGGCCGTTACACTGAAACTGCCGAAGGCGGAGGGTGCGGTCACATCGTCACAGGGCATGTAGACTGCTATCTCGTCTTCGCTGAAGAATCTGGTGATGTAGCTGTCGCTTCCCGCTTCGGGAGTGCTGCCGGCTGTTGCGCTTCTTCTCCCGGATCCTGTCGAAAGGACCGCGGCCGCCCTGTTGAATATCAGGATAGCCTGTTCCTTCGTAAGGGTCCCGCCGGGATTGAACCTGGTGTCGCTTACTCCTTTGATGATCCCGTTCTCAACGAGCCATCCGAGCTCAGAGTCGACCCATTTGTTGTTTCCTGTAATATCCGTAAAGTTATGTGTGTAGCCTGAAGTATCGACTCCCATAACGCCCGCGACTCTGTTTATAAGAGCTGCCGCCTGGGCTCTGGTCAGTATGCCGTTCACGTTGAAGAGGCCTTTTCCGACGCCGTTTATTATTCCCAGGCCGTTCGCCGCTGATATATTCGCGTCCCTGGTGTCAGAGAACGGGAATGTGTAGCCGCTGTCTCCCGGACGGGCGATATCGCGCTCGCTCAGGAACGCGTCGATCCTTTTGTTCGAAGCTGTCTGGAGGAGATTGACGACCATGCCGGCAACGGAGCCTCTGCTTATGGGATCCTTGTAGCCTACTCTCAGTTCATAAGGGACCAGGCCGTGGTCGATGGCCGAATCCACTTCCTCAGCCGCCCAGTCGGAGGGATCCACTTCATTTTCCGTCTTGAAATCGGGGTCGTAGTTCTCTATCAGGGTCCTCCTGATCTTTTCCACAGTCTCTTCAGGGATGCCCATGGAGACGGCCCACTGCTTTGCTTTTTCTGCCAGAGTGTCTCCTTCAAGTCCGCGGATGTGCTGGGTCCATTTTTCAGGCCCGTTTTCCAGGGCTCTGGAACCGTAGATGCTGAAGTTCGTGAACAGGTAGTCTCTTGCCGCGTCCTCGAAGCTCACTCCGCACATCAGAAGGAGATAGAAGGAGGTAATGCCTGTCCTGTCGGCTCCCGCGTGGCAGTGATAGTATACGGGATTCACGTCAGCCTCCGAAATGAGTCTGAAGATCTCCCTGTAAGACTCCTCAGGGCCCTCCGGGTTCGCATGCTGGCCGAGCGTAAGATAGAAGTAGTCCACTCCTTCGATATAGGGGCCGGGCTTATTGTCCAGATCCTCGTCATATGACTTCAGTCTGAGGTCTATCTCCACCTTTATGCCGAGGTCCCGCATCTGCTCCTCGCCTGTCTTGAGGACATCGTTTGGCGCTCCGCCCCTGAATACCAGCCCCTGGCGAATGTATGCGTTCTCGCCGAGAGAGGATTTCCATCCCCCCAGGTCGCGCATGTTGCTGATCCCGTAAATGAAGAGATTGCGGGGAGCGCCGGAAGTGACGATGATCTCATGCACCGGACGGCCGGGAAGATCTTCCTTCTCGAGAGCGACCCGCCAGTACACATGTGCTCCGGCTTCAAGGTTGTACAGCTGGTACTGCTGGTTTCTTATCCTTCTCAGCTCATATACTCTGGAATCCGAAAAATCCGGTTTTTCCGAGAGCTCAAAGAAGTATTCCGAGGATTCCCCAAGGCCTTCCCCTGAGAAATCGCACCACACTGCGTTGGGATAGCTCTTTTCCCCCGAGCCCTTCGCATAGCTTGATATGCTGCTGAGGGTGTCCTTCAGGAATTCGGCCTGATCGATGGTGTGAAAATCGGCGTACTGTATGTCCGGATTCTCCTCCCCTTCCGCCGCCATTACAGCCGGAACGGCAGGGATCAGCGTCAGGACAAGTATCAGCGTCAGCAGACGCTTTGCCCATGAGAAACGTTTTTTCATTTTCGTGCCTTTCTTGATGTCAAAATTGGATCGGATATATGCGGATTCTATCTGCTTTCTCTTGCAGACTTGTCATAAGGTATGCCTTCCGCCTTCGGCGCCCTGGATCTCTTTGACGTGAATGCCAGGACCACCAGCACCGCAACATACGGTATCAGGTTATAGAAGTACATCGGCAGGTCGAGATCTCTCAGGAAGTACACATCCTGCCCGTTTATCGGAATGCTGATCTGGGAGTATATGACGCCCAGGCACTTCAGGAATCCGAACAGGAGGGAGCCCAGGGCGATGCCCAGCGGTTTCCAGTTTCCGAAGATCATGATGGCCAGAGCAAGGAAGCCCATGCCGGCAACCGCTCCGGAAGCCGTGCCGTTTGCCACCGTGGCGATGTACACATAGCCGCCCAGCCCCGCCAGGCATCCGGAGACCGTGGTGCCTAGGTAGCGCATGCGGTTGACATTGATGCCTACGCTGGCCGCGGCATGGGGATGTTCGCCGCAGGCTCTCAGATGGTGTCCTGTTTTGGTTTTGTAGATCAGGATAGAGAGGACAACGAACAGCGCCACGCAGATGAATGTTGAGATATACGCCTTGTCAAAGAATACGCTGCCCACGGGGCCCAGATCGTCATTCAGGATGACGAATCCGAAGTCGGTCATCTTTCCCGTGCTGTCCGGCGCCATCTGCATCTCGAGCATGTCCTTGGAGAAGAACACCTTTATGATGAACAGTGCGATGGCGGGAGCAAGCATGTTGAGGGCCGTGCCGCCGATGGTCTGGTCCGCTTTCAGCTTGATGGCCGAAAACGACAGAAGCAGCGAGAACAGCCCGCCGGCCGCTGCCGCGATCAGCATGGCAAGTATGAACGTGAGCTGGTTATGGTCTACGAAGAAGGGATTTCCCCTGAGAAGCAGGGCTCCGAGAGCGCCCACGAAGGCACCGAATATCATGATACCGTCAAGGGCGATATTGATTATTCCGCTCCTCTCGGCGAACACGCCGGCCAGGGCAACTATCAGGAGGGGGATAGTGAATATAAGCGTTTTCTGTAAAAGAAAGATCATTTCTCTTCTCCTCCTTCCCCTGAATTCTGTGCCGCAATGGGAACTTTTCTTCCGGGTCTCCTCTTTCTGTCCTTTGAATCCCTGTCAAACATCCTGGGTTCGAGCTTCTTCACCAGGAAGTCACGCAGCAGCTTTGAAATGCCCGAGAAGTATATGATGACCGCTACGATCAGCGGCGAAACATATTCGTTGAACGATGTCTGGGCCGCCAGGTTTGAGCCGCCCACCGCTATGTATTTCAGGAATACTGACGCGAAGATCACGCCTATGGGATTGTTGCTTGCCAGGAGCGCCGCGGGTATTCCGTTGAATCCGTCGGCCGGGAGGGTCATGTATGTATCCCATTTGAAGTCCTGGGAGCCGTTGAGGCACCACAGCGCGGCGCCTGCCGCGGCAAGTCCTCCGGCGATAGCCATGGAGAGGATGATGTTCCTCTTCTCGTTCATGCCGGCGTACTTTGAGGCGTTCTTGTTGAATCCGCTGGCCTTCAGCTCATATCCGAAAGTGGTCTTGTTGAGGACGACATACAGTATAACAGCCACTATGCTGACCAGGAATATGCTTATGTCCATGTAAGAACCGCCGAAAACCTTGTCAAGTCCGAAAGTCGCGGTGGCGACTCCGTTGGAAGCGGTCTTCCGTATGAAGTTGACTTTGGTCTCCGCGTAGTTGATGAAGTTGTCGCCCGTTGCCTTGAACACCCAGGAAACGACGTTGGCGGCGATCCAGTTCGTCATGATGCACACTATGACCTCATTGACATTGAACCGCGCCTTGAAGAATCCCGGTATCATTCCCCACAAAGCTCCCAGCACCGTGCCGGTAAGCAGCGCCAGTATCCAGACGATCCACGAGGGGACCACGTCGGTGGGGATAGAAAGCGCTACGAGAAGAGCGCCCATAGCTCCCATCAGGTACTGGCCGGGAGCGCCGATATTGAACAGGCCGGTCTTGAAGGAGATCGCCACCGAAAGGCCTGTCATAATGAGAGGCGCCGACATGAACAGCATATTGCCCAGCTGGAAAAGGATGTCATTTGTGTTTCCGGCGGAGAAAGGTCCGCCCAGCACCGTGACGACTCCCGTGAAGGCTTCCGAGATCGGGATGTCCTGGTCGAATACGGCAAGGAGAATGAGGATGATGAATCCTACAAGAAGGCCGCCGAGGATACATATGATCGAAGCGACGACCGAGCTTATCCAGGTCTTGTCCGCTTTTACGGAAACCGCCGTGTTCTTCTTATCTGCCGTTTTCACTGCCTCTCACCTCCTTCCGCGTGATCTGCTCCCGCTTTGTCTCTTTTCGCTCCGGACATGTACAGTCCCAGTTCCTGCGGATTCGTCTTCCTGGGATCGAGTTCTCCGACGATCTCGCCCTCGTACATGACCAGGATCCTGTCCGAAAGGTTCATCACCTCTTCAAGTTCCAGTGATACCAGAAGCACGGCCTTGCCGGAGTCTCTCAGGGCAACGATGTTCTCATGTATGAACTCTATGGCTCCCACGTCAAGTCCTCTGGTGGGCTGAACTGCGATCAGAAGATCGTGTTCCCTGTCCATTTCACGCCCTATGATTATCTTCTGCTGGTTTCCTCCGGACATGTTCTTTACTATCGTCACGGGACCCATGCCGGAACGTATGTCGTATTTATCTATCAGCAGCTCCGAATACTCCCTTACCCTGCCGAAGCGTATGAAGCCGCTCTTCTGAAATTCTTTTTCAAAATATCTCTGAAGCACCGTATTCTGCTCCAGGGTATAATCCAGCACCAGACCGTGCTTGTGCCTGTCTTCCGGAATGTGGCTCATTCCGTGGGTATTCCTGTATCTGACGGATTTTTTGGTCACGTCTTCCCCGTCCAGCACGATCTTCGATCCGGGCTCCGGCTTCTCCAGGCCTGTTATGGCGTACACCAGTTCGGACTGCCCGTTTCCGTCTATGCCCGCGATGCATACGATCTCGCCGCGGCGGACCTTGAATGACACGTCATTCACCGCGTTCTTTTTGTGTATCTTGCTCTTTACAGTCAGGTGATCGACCTCGAACACCACGTCTGAAGGCTTTGCCTCCTCCTTGTCCACCACAAACTTGACGTCCCGGCCGACCATCATGTTGGAAAGCTCTTCCTTTGTCGTGTCGGCGATATTCACCGTGCCAACGTACTTGCCCTTTCTAAGTACCGTGCATCGGTCAGCCACTTCCATTATCTCAGTGAGCTTATGGGAGATGAACAGGATGGACTTGCCTTCCCTGGCCAGTCCCTTGATTATCTGGATAAGCTCGGCTATTTCCTGGGGAGTGAGAACGGCCGTCGGTTCGTCGAATATGAGGATGTTGTTGTTTCTGTACAGCATTTTAAGGATCTCGGTCCTCTGCTGCATGCCGACGGTTATATCTTCCACCAGCGCGTCCGGGTCAACGTTCAGCCCGTAGCTGTTGGACAGTTCCATGACCCTTTTTCTTGCCGCCTTCTCGCTGACGAACCCCATTTTCGTGGGCTCTGTTCCCAGTATTATGTTGTCAAGCACCGAAAAAACTTCCACGAGCTTGAAGTGCTGGTGCACCATCCCGATGCCCAGTTCGTTGGCATCGTTGGGGTTGTTTATCTTAACTTCTTTTCCGTCTTTGAATATCTTGCCCTTTTCCGGCTGGTAGAGGCCGAAAAGGACAGACATAAGAGTCGACTTGCCCGCCCCGTTCTCGCCGAGAAGCGCGTGGATCTCCCCTCTTCTCAGCTGAAGGGTTATATCATCATTGGCGATGATGCCCGGAAACTCCTTTGTGATGTGACTCATTTCAATGGCGTAGGGGATATCGGTCCTGATATTCCTTTCCGCTGCCGCATTGTTGTCCATAAGTGTTCTCCCGTCAAGTTATGGAAGGATTTTGCTTTGTATTCCGTGCTCATTATCGGAAAAAGGGATGGCAAACATACCATCCCCTTTCTCGACAATCATAGATTATTTTTCAACTGTAACCGTTACGCGCTCCCAGGGAGTCTGTGCGCCGTCAGCACCGAGGCCAAGGGATACGTCGGACGGATATACGTCTGCGGGAACAACTTCACCGCTCTTGATCTTAGCGAGAAGATCGTTGTACTGAGCGACTGTGAACTTGGTGAGTCTCCAGGACTCGGCTGCGGTGGGAAGACCTGTGGAATTCTCAGCTGCGCCGAGGTTCTGAGCCTTGTCGGCGAGTTCAGCGTCCCACTTGCCGTCATAGCACTGGCCGATGACCAGTTCAACGGATTCGGACAGACCCTTTACAGCGGACGTAATGACCTTCTCGGATTCGCCGGACTGGTCGACGTCAACGCCGATGATCTTTGCGTTCTCATATTCGCCCGCAGCTGATTTGACTGACTGGAACATGGAACCGCCGCACGCGAACACCACCTCAGTGCCGTTTGCGTACCAGCCTGCGATCTGAGTCTGGAGCTCGTTGGACGCGGAGAATGTTTCGCCGTACTTGAAGGAGTACATAATGGATACGTCAACGCCGAGTTCCTTAGCTGCTGCTTCAGCGCCCTGGACGAATCCGTAGCCGAAACGGCATACTGCGGGGTTAGTACCGCCGCCGCCGCCTGTGAATCCGAGTTTGGTATAGCCGTCAGCTACTGCTGCGTAGCCGGCCAGATATCCGGATTCCTGTTCCTTGTAGACGATGGCTGTCACATTGCTGAGGCCGAGAGCCCAGCCGTCAACGAATACGAACTTGACTTCGGGATTTTCCTTTGCAACTGTTTCGAGAGCTGTTTTCTGAAGGAAGCCGGGGGCAACGATGATCTT
>JAFTCY010000036.1 GCA_017454465.1 Clostridia bacterium | reverse complement strand
TGGGCCGAAAACCGCCGGTTAGCCCCTCGTTAACTACAAAATTTCCGTCAGAATCCGTCAAAACCTGGGATAACCCATCAAAGATTTCCGGGCATGAAAAAACCCCGGAAACGTTGATTTTCCGAGGTTTTTTGCATGTTCGTTGGTCTCGATCAGCGCTTGCTGAACTGAGGAGCGCGGCGGGCGGCCTTGAGACCGTACTTCTTTCTTTCCTTCATCCTCGGGTCACGAGTCAGGAAGCCTGCCTTTTTGAGCAGAGGCCTGTAGCTTTCATCAGCGAGCAGGAGCGCTCTGGATACGCCGTGGCGGATGGCGCCGGCCTGGCCGGAAATACCGCCGCCGGTAACGTTGGCAACGATATCGAACTTGCCGAAGGTGTTTGTAACACCGAGAGGCTGATTGATTATGAGCTTGAGGGTTTCAAGTCCAAAATAATCATCTATGTCACGGTTGTTGACTGTGATCTTGCCTGTTCCGGGATAGAGTCTGACTCTTGCTACAGAACTCTTTCTTCTGCCGGTACCGTAGAAATAAGGTTTAGCACTTGTATACATTATCTATACCTGTCCTTTCTTATATCTCGACTTCGTGCGGTACGGGTTTCTGAGCCTGCTGAGCATGCTCTGCTCCCGCATAGACTTTGAGTCTGGTTATAGCTTTATCACCGATGGAGTTGTGGGGAAGCATGCCCTTAACTGCAAGAAGCATAGCCTTTTCGGGCTTAGTAGCCATGAGCTTGCGGTATGATGTTTCCTTGAGTCCGCCGATGTAGCCTGAATGCGTACGGTAGAACTTCTGATCGAGTTTCTTTCCTGTGAGAACTGCTTTTTCGCAGTTGATAATGACTACGAATTCGCCGCAGTCAACATGGGGTGTGAACTCCGGACGGTGTTTGCCGCGGAGAATGTTCGCTGCTGTGACTGCTGTTTTGCCGAGCGGTTTGCCGGCTGCGTCGAGGATGTACCAGTTGCGTTCAACAGTCTCAGGTTTTGCCATATATGTGGACATACTTATTCCTCCAAACAGATTTTTTAAGATTCGAACGGTTCGCATTATATCATCGGCCACATGTGATGTCAATACTTTTTTCAAAATTCTTTTATTTATTTTGATTTATAACCTCAATTTCTCTCAAAATCGCCATTTTTTACGGCAAAATCACAGTTAATCTCACGTTTGAGATCATTTTTTGACTTTGTCCCGAGCCTGGTTTTGTTGACACTTTTTACCCCCTATGCTACAATTATGGATCAGAGAATCAGCTTACAATTATCAAGCAGTCAGGAAGGGAGGCCCTTATGAACAGAAAAGTGTATGTTCTCATTGTGATATCAGCCGTTTTCTGCATTTTGGTCGCTTCCTTAGCGGTCGGCGGGGCTGACTATATTGAGAACCTTGAGATCAGAACTTATGCTGAAAGCGGCCTGTCCGGATATGAGGCCGACGTTTTTCTTCCGGGATCAGAAAATGGAATCGCAATGTTTTCCATGTCTGAGGAGAATGTAGTGCTTGACGGCGTCCCGTCAGAACTGAAGACGAGGACCATCAACGGAATAGAATCGATATGGTGCGTAGTTACCGGTGATCCTGAGCCGGCGCGAGACTATGATATGATATCGATAACGCTTGATCTCAAAGAGGACAAAATAAAACTGAACGACATTAATACTCTTGTGTTCGGAGTGGCAGTCATCGGAAAAGCAAATAACTGCTCCGGCTATCTTTCAGAGACCAGGCTGGTAACATCTGACGGGGAATATACTTCAGAAACGGTCATAGAAAAACCGGGATCTACTAAGAGATTCTCACTGATCAGGGCCGACCTCTCAGAAGTATCCGGATATGCTGAAAAACTGGAGTTCATCCTGTATTTCGAATCCGGATTTCCTCCGGTCCAGGTGAGGCTCACAAGGCCTTTCGTCACAGAGGATCCGGATCCCGGATTTGAGTATTCTGAGAATTATGCTGTCGACAGTCTTAAGTATATTACCGAAACCTTTAATGACGCCGACCCGGTAACGGGAGAACTGATTATGTTCCGCGAGCGCCGTGCATGCGATGCAGCTGAGATTTCGGGAGTCGGACGGTCAGACATACTTCTCGGCGGAAGGATCGTAGCCAGTGAAGTGGCGGCCCGGGGAAGCAGAATGTATATAGCCGTGAGCCTGTGGGATATAAGGAAGGCTTCGATGTATGTCGGCCTTACATATGCTGACGACAGAGTGGACGAGATCCGGTGGGAAAAACCTATTGCGGTCAGCGGGAACGGCACTTTTCTGATCCCGGTCGAGATCAGCGGAAGGGTGATGGATCTTTACCTGAAATTCACTAACGCTGAATATGAGAGGTCATTTTCCGTCGATTCCATAAAAACGATGTTTATCGATTCGGCGAATCCTGTACATGACGAGATGGGGCATATAAAGTCGGTTACCCTTGACGGAAGGAGCGTCAAATTTGCCGGATCTGTCAACAGGGACTATATGAAGGACCTTTCCGAAGGAGAACTTGTTTTTTACGCGGTTACCGGTTCTCTCCAGCATTTTCCCGTATATACAGAGATCGGCCGCATGAGCCTGTCCACCAGGTTTGAATATACCTGCGACATATCCGGCCTGAACCTGAACCTTGACCTGACTGAATATGCGTGTGCGATCGAATACATGGATTTGATTTATGAGATATGTCCTCCGAGATTTCCTGAAGCATTATCAGGCAAGGACATACATGGGCCGACGAAGACAGGACTTCACGGCGCGGCAAGTGCGGGGATTTTTGCGTCAAACGTATCACATGTCATGATAGATGTTCCTCTGGACGAACTCATAGCCGGTTCTTCATCTTCTGAAAAGACAATGCCGCTGACATATTACTCGTACAGCGGCGGAAAAGCTGTCAGCAGGACAGCCCTGCTTTCAAGAGAGCTGGTTTCAAGGCTTGACAATGACGCGGGATTCTATCTTTCTGCTGACATGAAGGTGTATTTCAGGCTGACTCTGAATGAACCTGCCCAGGGACTGGGCAAGGATGCGGAAGGCGGAGCCTGTGTGGACCTTGGGGATCCGGAGGGAGTCGACCTATATAGCGCGTTGATAGGCTTTATCGCCGGAAGGTATCAAAAAGCGGAGGCTCTTGTTATTGATACATCCGTGAGAGCATTCCGTCTGGGCGCTGAAAGCCTGCCGGAAGAGATGCAGTGCCGGGCGGAGCTGGCAAGGATCACATACAATGCCATCGTCTCAAAGAACAGAGATGCCGTGATCGCCGTGGATCTGCCGGAAGACCTGAAGATGACAGGGGTCATATTTGCCCAGGAACTGAAAAGCATAGGGGAGATCCCGTGGTACCTTATGACTTCGGTCGACGACAGTGATGAGTACCTGGAGAAGATCCGCGACCTGATGGATAACCTTACAAGACTTGAATTATATAAACCGGGGCTCATGTGCTTGTATACGCCTTCTGCAGAGGACTATTCAAGCGTTCTGAGGAGTGAGTCGGAGGTGTTTAAGGAATACGGTTCGCTGCTTGACAGGCTCGTTGACGAAAAGGCCATATTCCTGTCTGCGGATGGGCTGGGAGCATTAAACGGCAAGGAATTCTACAGCGATTTCAGGATCACCTCAGGACTGGGCGATTTTATTTCGGAACTTGAGGCGGAGGAGTCGGAAGACGGCGCCTGGACGGGGACCTGCAGGATATGGGATTTCTCTGATAAATATCATACCATGGGATGGATAGCCGGCGGAGGCACAGGACTCGTGACCACGGATTATACTGTTCTCAATGATCACAGAGCCGGATCCGACAGGGTCCTCAGGACGGAGATCAAAGCAAACAGAGCAGGCGTCCTGATAAGGGACTTTTCAAGAGAGATCGATCTGTCCGGGTGTGACGTGATCGAATTTGAGTTTGCCGTCATTCCGGATGAAGCCTCAGGCGGCGGGGAGACGACCGTGCAGTTCTTCACAGGTTCTGACGACTACAGAGCCGAATACAGCGTAAGGGACCTCCCGTACGGTGAAAGGATCACGGCTGTCTGCGATCTGGACGAGTACGGGCACACGGGCGAGATCAGCTACGTGGGCGTCCAGGTATATTCCGGAGTTGATGTGTCCCTCGAGCTCTTCTCGGTGACTGCCCGCAGTTCCTCGGTTGACAGCGTAAGGCTGGGGGAGATGTTCGGCGGAATGAATCCGGCATCGGTGCAGACAGATGCGGAGTCGCACCGGCTTGGCCTGATCGTGATCATTGCGGCGGTCGCTCTCGGGGTGCTGACAGTAACGCTGGTGGTCCTGGCAGTCAGGCATGACAGGGAAGAAAAGGAAAAACAGCAGAAATCAGGTTCAAAGGAGAACTCAGACCGTGAAAGAAGAAAAAAACAGTACATCCGCTGAAAAGAGCGGAAGCAGCATTCCGGGAAACGGCGGAACCGGCAGGAAACTGCCAGAGAACATGAAACCGTTGAGCAAATTCAAGCTGATCGAGCTCGGGATATGCCTTCTGGCGGTGATTTTCGGAGTTATTTACCTGGCCAGCAACGGCGGGATATCGGTGGGCGTTCTTCTCATAGTCTACTCGGTATGTTTCCTGCTCGTCGCAGTCATGAGGATCCTGGACACTAAAGCCAGCGGTGCCAGCGGAATAAACTCATATATCTCTGTGGCGCTGTGGTCAGTGATGGCCGTGGCCATAATCGTCATAACCGTTCTGTATTTCACAAAAGGACTTGGTACCTGATATGGAAGACAGCAGCCTGAAGTGGGATACCCTGAAAAAGGAAAAAGCCCTCCATACCCCGGTCTTCGACGTGTTCATGCAGCATGAGCGTTCGGCAGACGGGACAGAGGGAGACTATGTGGCTATGACCGCTCCGGAGTGGGTCGTCATAGTGCCTGTGTACAGGGATCAGTTCGTTATGGTACGGCAGTGGAGGCACGGGGAAGACAGGATCACAGTTGAGTTCCCGGGCGGAGTCGGGGAAAAAGGCGAGGATCCGGCGGTAAGCGCAGAAAGGGAGCTTTTGGAGGAGACCGGCTTTATGGCGGGCAGGATCACTGAACTTGGTGTATGCAGCCCCAACCCGGCTCTTTTCAAAAACCATTTCCATGTGTTTCTGGCGGAGGATCTTGTGCCTACGGGAGAGCAGCATCTGGACGATGATGAGTTTCTGAACTGCATGCTCATGCCCCGGGAACACGTGATAAGTTCATTCGGAAGCGGTGAGTTCACCCATGCTTTTACCGGTACGGCTCTGGCCTTTTACATGAGGCACATTGGATATGTGCCGCGTAATGATAACTGATTACAGCCGGAAAAACAGAGGCAGCCTGCGGGCTGCCTTTTTTGCGCAAAAAAAGAACTGCCGCAAAGCAGTTCCTGAAGCGGATTACGGGGCTCGAACCCGCCACCTCGACCTTGGCAAGGTCGCGCTCTACCAAATGAGCTAAATCCGCAGACCGACCTGGACGGGACTCGAACCCGTGGCCTCTAGCGTGACAGGCTAGCGTTCTAACCAACTGAACTACCAGGCCACATGGAAACATTGGGGCTCGAACCCAAGACCTCTCGGATGTGAACCGAACGCTCTGACCGACTGAGCTATGCTTCCGTGTGTGGAGAGATTTTAGCACAGCGGATGTCAATTGTCAATATGGGGCCGATTATTTGTGGCCTCAAACTCACGGAGCCTTGCGGATATCCCATATATGACGAAAGCGGCCTCAGCCCTGGAGGCGGGATCCCCGGGCCTGAGAGGGCTGCCGGGCTGAATATCCCTCATCAATCCTGCGCCGTAGCAGAACAGCAGGGATCCTTCGGCCCATGAGGATACCGAGGAATGGTCGGGGAAGCCGGAAAGCGATACGTCCCCGAAATCCGGGATCGGGGCTCCGGCCCCGGAAGTAATGTATATGATGAAGGAACGTGCGATCTTGTACATCTGCTCTCTTGTGAGCGGGGAAGAGGGGGAGAACCTGCCGTTCCCGGTCCCTGTGACGAGACCGCATTCGTTTGCCCAGGCCACGTACGGAGAGTACCACTCACCTGCCGGAACGTCGCTGAAGACGCATGTGCCGTACTTTTCCGTGTCTATGCCGCACAGCCTGCCAAGCACTGTTACGAACATGGCTCTGGTCAGACTTCCCTCCGGTGCGAATTCCGTGTCCGACACTCCGTTGAAGATACCCTTCCTGTAAACGTCGAGTATGGCGTCGTAGTAGAAGTTTACGGATGAAACGTCAGAGAAAGGAAGAGGATTCTCAAGGTTTTCGGGGTCAAGACCGGAAAGCGGTATCTTTTCGATGTTTTTCCGGTTGTCCGCGTTCACGTTGAAAGCGGTCATACAGTAAAGCTCTCCCGAAAAAACGGTTATTCCGATGACCTGTCTGTCCTCGCCGAATGACAGCAGGTCCCGGATCGTCCCTGTCGAAGGATCGTATGCCATGACGGCATCCGGAGTGTTAAACAGTACGTATCCGCCGTATTCCGCGGGGGATGCGAAGCATCCGGCCCAGGAAACTGTCCGGGACTGGTCGGTGTACCATCTGTGTCCCTGCCGCGCCACTGTGGCCGCTTTTTCCGAGCGGGTGGTCCGCATCAGATCCTTTGTTACCGGGTCGAAATAGTACCAGTATCCGGAACAGTACGCCATCCTCGTCCGGATACCTTCCCAGAACGGAGTTCCCGGGTATGAAGATGAGCAGCTGACTGCTGATCTCCAGCCGCTGTGGGGTTTTTCCGCCGACGCGATCTCCTCGTCTGACAGAAGGAAATAATCATGAAGGACCTGTCCGGTCCTGTCAGGATTTGGGTCGTCATAGGTAAGATCGGCATGGTACCATTTTCCGTCTATCTTTATAACGTTCCAGGAATGGACCATTTCGTCGCTGATGACCATGGCACAGTCGATCCCCAGCCGGTTCATTATATCCATGTACAGCAGCGAATAAGCGCGGCACACACCGGATCCCCCGGTGATCATGCCGTATGCGTCGTAGACGGCAAGATCCGTGTCATATGAATAAAGTGATATGAGAAAGTCGTGGACGAAAAGAGCCTTTTCCGCATCAGTCAGGTCCGGATCGACCAGACCTGCAAGATATGAGACCCTGCTCTCGTAATCTTTCCGGGCCTCCCTGAGATCCCGTCCCTGCACCCTGTATGAAAGAGACACGCTGTTAACCGGGTGATCCGGGGGGAATGTGTTGTATGAGTATGTGACGGTACTGTTTATAAAGAAGAGCTCGGGGCAGGAGGAGATCACGTCCGTGAACAGAGGCACAATGTCCTTTTCGCGGATCCCGAGCAGTGAAATGTTTATCAGTATCTCGCCGTCAAGCGCTCCGCGGCGTATCGCTTCATAAGCCTCGTCGTAATGGCTGAGGGTTCCGGACAGTCCTGAATAGCTGTCTCTCGGAGCCTCGGCCCGGACGGCGGAAGGAAGAAGAGCAGCGATCAGAACAAAAAAGAGAAGAGATGCCGCGGCAATGATCTTTTTCATGCGTCCGGTCTCCTCTCTTTGTTTTTTTGTCATATGCTACCGCCCGCAGACGGTCAGTTCGATCAGCAGGTCGCCGTTGTCGTCCCTTGCGGCTTTGTTTCTTTTCACAGCTCCGCATTTTCTGCATCTGTGGGTGATTATGAATCCTTTCTTAGGGTCCGGCTCTGCGGACACGGGATCCATGATCCCCCCGCAGTCCGCGGCCCTGTCTCCCGGGAAAACGTCAAGGTGCAGGGAGCAAAGGCATTTGGGACAGTGGTTCCTGGAGGTGTATCCCAGCCCTTCCACGCGCTCGCCGCAGTTTGCGCATACGAATCCCGAATCGTTTTTTGTGAACCTTTTTGTTTCCATGTCTACAGAGCTATGTACTTTACCGCTTTCGGGACCACTTCTATCTCGGTCCGTCTGTCCCCGCCGGTGCTGAAGATCTCTCCGTCAAGGCAGATCCTTTCCGGCCTTTCAAGGATCATCTTTCTGCATCTGAAACAGGAGAAAGGCTCTCTGAATCTCTTCTTCATGACACCTTCCGGTGAGATGTACGTTCCGGCTCTGTAGTCCACTATAAGGGAGGCAAACTTGGGGACCGTCACGTCATCTATTATGAGCACATCCATCAGACCGTCAGTCACCAGGGCGTTCGGAAGAGCCTTGAACCCGCCTCCGCAGTATTTCGAGTTGCCGACCGCGGTGAGGAGGATGTCCTTGTCGCATTCAAACTCTTCGGCTTCTGCTCCGGTAGCCAGATCGACACAGCCTTCAAGACGGATCTTTGCCGACATGGTCTCCTTCTTTTTCAGTACCTTGAAGACACCGGAGATGTACGCCAGCTTCCCCTTGATCACCTTGTTGTCTTTCATGGAATATGTCTCCCATACCACGGAACAGTCGAATCCCACGTTCATCATGTTGGCAAAATATCTGGTGACTCCGTCCGAGACCGTGCGTATGAGATCTATCTCGCGGGGCGTGGTTTTTGAGATGCCTTCTGAAAAGGCGGCTTCCGAGTTCATGTACGCGGAAAAGTCGTTTCCGCTGCCGGTGGGCGATACGGAAAAAGACGCCGTGCTGCCGCATCCGCTCTCCATTATCCCGTTTACGGTGTCAAAGACCGTGCCGTCTCCGCCGTGGACTATAAGGTGAGCGTCGGGATGCTCGGTCAGAAGGGCGCATACGGCCTCTCTGGTGCTCCTGTATTCAAGGCCGAAGACATCCGCTCCGGAATCCAGGGCGGACTTCAGAGCTTTTTGATATGCCTTGGCTTTTCCCGCGCAGGGGTTGAATACATGGAAGACCCTCCGGCCTTCCGGTTTCATTTCAGCTGATTCCATCTTTGAATGGTCCTTTCCCGTCAGTTTTGTTTTTCCACAGATTTGTATTCATCGTAGAATTTATAGTATGGACACACGGATTCCCTGTCTCCGAAGGCTCTGTACAGTTCATCCTCGTCCAGGTCCTTTGTGCATTCGAGGACCCCGTCTCCCCATTTGTCGTCATAGAATTCACAGCTGTCGCAGGTTCCGAAGTTTTTTGCTTTTTCCGCAGGTCCCGTGAAACGGGCGGCCTCTGCCATAAGAGCATCTTTGGAGTTGGGCAGGGCTTTTCTCATAACAAGATCCAGCAGGTGTTCCAGACAGTCTCCGATCAGTCTGCCTTCAAGTCCGGTTCCCGCGAGGTCGGATCCGGTCACCTGAAGATCTTTAAGGCCTCTCGGCATATCTTCACGGATGATCTTCTGAACGGTCTTTTCTCTCTCCGCCGCGTCCTCTGCGTCAAGTCTCCCGCACATCAGCTCGTACCGGATCAGGTCAAACGCGAAGGAATCGTCCGTCCGGCTTATGAGTTTCAGAAAACCATATTCAGTGACGGGAGCGTCCGCTCTGTGTTCCAGAAATGAGGAGAACAGTTTTGACTCGGCTCTTGAGGGCTTCAGGGATGAAAAGATCTTTTTGGCGTATTGCGGGTTCTCTCCGTCCAGAAGTGTGGCCAGCCTCATGACCGCTTCCGGCTTTCCCGTATCTTTTCTGAATTTTAAACCGCCTTTAGATAATATATCCGGCTCCAGTTCTGGGTCAAGGGCGGCCGCGACCACGTCTCCGTATCTGAAAAGTATACGGTCAGCGTCTTTTCCTTCCAGGGTCTTTCTTATCTCGGAGAAGATCCGCTCTCTTGATATCTTTCCCAGCATGTGGGCGCAGCGCCGGGCAGCGTCAGAGCACTCCTCATCCGGGGTGAATCCCAGCACTGAAGAAAATCTGAGGGCTCTGAGTATCCGCAGCCCGTCTTCCGAGAACCTGTCCTCAGCACGTCCTACGCACCGTACGGTCTTTTTTTCTATATCATCACAGCCGCCGAACAGATCCAGCAGCCCCTGCGACGGGGAGTAGGCCATAGCGTTTATTGTGAAATCCCTGCGCTTCAGGTCTTCAGAGATCCTGTCCGTAAAGGTGACTTTTTCCGGGTGGCGTCCGTCTCTGTACGCGCCGTCAAGCCTGTATGTGGTGATCTCAATGTTCATGCCGTCTTTTACCAGAGTCACCGTTCCGTGCTTGAGGCCGGTCTCGACGAGCCTGCAGTCTGAGAATACCTCCAGCATCCGTTCCGGTAGCGCTGAGGTGCAGAGATCATAGTCCTTTGGCTCGGTCCCCATGACCGCATCCCTGACACACCCGCCTACGAGGTAGGCGGTGTACCCGAAGGATTCCAGCCTCCCTGCCGCGAATAGTACAGCATCAGGTATTTGTATTCTTATGTCTTTCACAGTTCCGTCCATTTCGGTAGTTTTCCTTATAGTGCCTGCACAGATCCCTGACAGGGCAGTTTGGACAGGCAGGATTTCTCGCCATGCACCACTCGCGCCCGAACATCACCATCCTGTGACAGTATGCGGCCTGTTCTTCTTTGGGTATTACGGCGTCAAGTATCATCTCCGCCTTGTAAGGATCCTTCATGTCTTCAGGATAGTATCCCAGTCTTCCATTTATCCTTATGCAGTGTGTGTCCGCAACGATGCCCGGTTTCCCGTACACATCTCCCAGTACCAGATTGGCGATCTTTCTGCCGACTCCGGGCAGGGCAAGCAGCTCATCCATGGTGTCAGGGACTCTTCCTCCGTATTTCTCACATATGATCCGGGACATGCTTCGGCAGCTGTCGGCCTTTGTATGAAAGAGACCGCATGGCCGTATGATGTTTTCCAGCTCGGTGATGTCTGCCCCGGCCATCTCATAAGGACCCGGATATTTTTCAAAAAGAGGGACCGTGACGATATTGACTCTCTCATCGGTGCACTGTGCCGACAGTCTGGCCGCGATGAGGAGACGCCATGGGTCCTCACCGTAGTCGAGGGAACACAGGGCATCCGGGTAAAGTTCCTTTAAAATCAGGGAAATTTTTTCAGTATCAGGCATAATACCACCTAAGATCATTCGTTAAGCGTTCCGGAGCCCGGCATCCGGGTAAAGTTCCTTTAAAATCAGGGAAATTTTTTCAGTATCAGGCATAATACCACCTAAGATCATTCGTTAAGCGTTCCGGAGCCCGGCATCCGGGTAAAGTTCCTTTA
>JAFTCY010000035.1 GCA_017454465.1 Clostridia bacterium | reverse complement strand
CGTTGATGATGCCGAGAGCGTTCGCCGCAAGAACAGCCTTGTCTGTGGTGTCGGTGAAGGCGCCTTCATTGATGGCAACGCCATTTTCAGCCATTATGTCATCGATGCTCTTGCCCGCGGATTTTTCGAGAAGGATCACGAACATCTGGGCGACAGCGCCTCTCGTTACGGGAGACGTGTAGTTAGCCTGGAGGTTCTCGGGAACCAGTCCCTCTTTGATACCCGCTTCAACTTCTGCCAGAGCCCAGCTCGATACTCCGTCAAGGTTGGGTGTTACTTCAACTGTTGTGTCTTCGGTATCTGTAGTGTCAGCGGGAGTCGTGTCCACAGGTGTTGAACCGTCGGAAAGGATGATCGTGTTTACAGTCTTGTTTACGGATTTGCCGGGAGCTGCATTCTTGTAATACTTGCCCCATTCCAGCCAGCTTGCTCTGGGGGTGGAGGTATATGCAGCGCCTTCAGCTGTAAGAGCCATTCTCAGGAATGCTATACCAAGTTCGGAACCTGCTGCATTTGCCGGCTTGATACCAAGGTTGATGATCGGGATCTCGATCATAGCCTGGATCTCATCCTCAGTCTGGTTGATGTACTTTTCACATTCGGTAGAACCGAAAGTCGTATATTTTCCGAGCGCCCCGTTGGAAACGGAGTAATCATCAAAATCAAGAGTTACGCAGAAGCATGCGGTAGGTACGAGTGAATCATACAGGTTGTTATCAACGTCGCCCTCGACCTGCCCCTGAGCCAGACGCGTATAAAGTCCGTCATTGGCAAGTCCGTTCTGAATCATTGCGTCCAGTGGCTGGAGCCAGAATTCCATACCGTCTCCGCAGTCAGTCTGAGACGCACCGGTAATATCGTTGTCCTTTGATTTCATTCCGATATACAGGTTTTTGTCTGTCCAGAGCACGTAAAGATCAAATTCGACCTCTTCTCCCTTTACGAAGGAATACGTGTGATTGGGATACATATCCCAGTATCTTGTGAGGTTTGCGTTTTCGGTGTCCTTTGTCACATGGATCGCGGGCTCACCCCATGACGCGTCGATCTCTTCCATGTTGGGTTTCGCTGAAGTTTTCGGCGCATAGATCACTGTTCCGACAGCAGCGTTGACTGCGATCGCGAAGGCTGCAAGAAGAACTGCAGCAAGCATGATGGTCAAAAACTTTTTCATAAAATCCTCCAAATATTGTTTTCTGATTTGCCTGTAGTAGTATGTCAAGAGCGTAAACCGCTCGCGATACACGCATGCGCGATCACGGGCTGGATACGTACAGCTTGTCAGTCACTGATCTTCTGAGTATACATCTTGAGAGATTTTTCAAGGACTCTGAGGTTGGACCTGAGGGAAGACGCGAGTGTAAATGACGTATCCTTGGTCATCGAGGCGAGAGCGTTGGTGAACTGGTTTGCCCATCCGAACTCTTTTGACCAGTCGTACTGTTTCGAGTCAAGCACGTATCTCAGCATCTCCACGGTATCCGGCTGGCGGATCAGCCTTGCTCCCAGCAGCACTTCATACAGTGTCGTATGGACTGTATCGGTCGAGAATCCACCGAGAACGTTCATTATTATTCCGGTCCTGTCCACGTCAGTGTTTGTGATCGGCACGGAAAGAGCAGTAGACCATACAGTATTGACGGTCGATGTATAGTTCTTCTGGTCTTCATTCTCCTTGGGCAGAGGAAGCAGGCTGAATGTGGACTCCATGGTCCTGAGCTGGTTTATGCACCCAAGCATCTCGTAGTAGAACAGAGCTCTGTCGTTCGAGAAGATCTCGATGCCGTTGTCGTTATCGGTGCTGAGGTATGAAGGACTGCACGCAATAGAGTTGTAAACATGTTCGGCCGCATTCACGTAGTGCTCGCTGTTTATCTTGATCTCCGGAATACCGTCCGCATTAGGCCCTGCTATGAGCGTATCGCATCCTTCAATGAAGTGGATCATTACATAGCCGTTATCAAGGAATCCCCAGCTGTCGTCGACAGTCATAATGCCGTCGCCAGTGATCTCTTTCGTGATCTTGGCGGCATCCTCCATCATCCTGTCGATGGTCCATGTGCCGTCGCGTACGTAATCTGCCGGATCCGTGAGATGGCTCTCCTCCACGACTGCCTGGTTGTAGAACACCACAGGCATCGCGTAGTCATCGAAAACGTTGTAATGACCGACTATCGTATAGAGTTTGTTGTTGGCATAACTGTATGCGTTGACAAGTTTCTGATCCCACCAGTCAGCTTTGAGATCGAAAGTATCGATGTCGTAATAGTTGTAGAAATACCCGTCCATGGCCGCTCTCATGCATCTGTCGATGTTGGCGACCACCATATCATAGGCGTTTTCCTGATTGTCTACAAGACGTCTGGCCAGAGCGATCAGATCGTAAACGTTCTGTCCGCCCCAGATAGGCTGTATCGATATATTGAGCAGCTCTTCAGTGAGTTTGTTCCTTTTGTATACCGCACTCTGGTAGTTGTCGGAACCCATCTCCTCGTACCAGATCTCGGAACCGGTGTCCTCATTGATAAGGTTGGCGCCGCCGCATCCCTGGTCGAATCCGAGGATCCTGAAGCTGTACCCGTCATAATTGTACATACCGTACGTCTTTTTGACGGCAGCGGTCGTTGCGGGGTCAGCATCGGTCACGTCGATCGATATGGTATCCGACGTGTCTGCGGGGCCGCCTCCGTTGTTGCATGATGCCAGAAGAGGAATAAGCATCAGTCCGGCAAGAATCAGAGATATACTCTTGATTTTCAGTGCTTTCATCGTTTCAGTCTCTCCCAAAAAATAACGAATATTTAGCCGTTCTATGGTAACATAGAATTGTAAACAATATGTTTCGTAATAGTGAACTAATGGTAAACTAGACAGATTCAACCTCGCTTATGAACTGTTCTTATGATATAATCCGTATGACAATTTTTCGGAGGATCCATCAATGAGAAATTCATTCTTTCTTACGGACATGTGGAATGAGATGGCAAAGGATCACAAGCCTATCCTCGGTTTCCGCAATTCGGGGCTTTCCTTTGAAGCATGGCAGTCCAAAGCACTGGAAAAACTTCTTTCACTTCTGGGCGATTTTCCGGATAAAGTCGACCTTGAAGCCGAGGTCGAATTCAGCGAGGACAACGGAGTCTATATAAGGAAAAGAGTTGTATTCAATGTCGACAGGTATATGGCCGTCCCATGCACTGTCCTCATTCCTTCCTTTGCGAAGCCGGGTGAAAAGCTGCCGGCGATTGTATGCAGCCACGGCCACGGGCCATTCGGGAAGGATCCTGTAACAGGCACCCGTGGAGATGCAGCTCATGAAGCAGAAATAGCGAAGATGAACTATAACTATGCCGAGATCATGGCAGAACATGGGTTCGTCACGATCTCTCCCGACCTGAGAGGATTCGGTGAAAGACATGACTATATTGAGGCCACCTCAACAGGCCGCGACCTGTGCAACATCAATTTCAACAAAGGCGCTCTTTTCGGAGTTTATCCCCTGACGCTGAACATCTGGGACATCATGCGTTGCATAGATTATCTTCAGACCATGCCGGAAGTGGATCCTGACCGGATAGGGATGATGGGGCTGTCGTACGGCGGCACAGTCACCACTTTCACCGCGGCGATAGAACCACGGATCAAAGCTGCAGACATAATAGGCTATGTGAATCCGATCTCCGAATACGCGGTAAGAAACGCAAACTTCTGCGGCTCACAGTTCGTTCCTGAACTGTATAAATACTTTGACGCCTTTGACATAGCCGGACTGATCGCACCCAGGCCCCTTCTCCTTGAGATGGGCATGTTCGACCGCTGCTTCCCCTTCAAGGATCTTTACAAGGGGTACCTTGGAACGAGAGAAATATACGAAGCCGCGGGTTCTGGCGACAGACTCCGGACAGACATCCATGAGCATGGACATGCCTTTTCCGGGAAAGAGGCTCCCGTATTTTTTAAAAAGTATCTCTAAAAACTATATTTCTGGTAATTGAGGACAAATGTTATGGAAAAGAATCAGAAACTGTTTGAAAGCGGCAAATTTTTTGTAGGGGTCAATTACTGGGCATCCCACGCAGGAATGTTCATGTGGCGCAACTGGAACAGCGAGATCGTTGAAAAGGACTTCAAACTGCTCTCCGAAAACGGGATCGAAGTTCTGAGAGTATTCCCTCTCTGGCCTGACTTCCAGCCCCTCCGGCTTCATGTCAGCTCATCGGGCAGCGAATACCGATTCGGAGAGGACCCCATGCCTTTCACGGAAGCCGGTGCCTGCGGCGTAGATGAAAAAATGGCTGACCGTTTCGAGATAATGTGCGATCTCGCTGAAAAGTATAATATGAAGCTCGTAGTCGGACTGATCACCGGATGGATGAGCGGAAGAGTGTTCCTTCCCGAGTCCCTTGTCGGCCACAATGCCCTGACCGACCCCGCCGTCATAAGGTGGGAAATCAGATTCGTCAGATATCTTGTAAAGCGCTTCAAGGATCACCCCGCCATCGGTGCATGGGATCTGGGCAATGAATGCAACTGCCTTGGTTCCTGTTCACATGACGAAGCTTTTCTGTGGGCTTCCATAATAACGAATACCGTCAGATCGGAAGACCGGAACCATCCTGTGGTTTCGGGCATGCACGGACTGAAACCGGAAGGCGCGTATCCATGGTCGATGTCCGATCAGGGAGAGATCCTTGACATCCTGTGCACTCACCCTTACCCCATGTTCACCCCGTACTGCAATACAGACCCGTTGAACACCATGAAGCCGGTCCTCCACGCTACAGCCGAATCGATCTACTTCAGTTCTCTCGGCCACAAGCCGTGCTTTATCGAGGAAGGCGGCACACTGGGCCCGATGATAAGTTCAGACGAAGTGGCCGCCGATTATATGAAGGCATCGCTGTTCTCCTCCTGGGCGCATGATCTCAGGGGATTCTGCTGGTGGTGCGCTTTTGACCAGGATGAGCTGACAAACACGCCGTACGACTGGGATCCTGTGGAAAGAGAACTTGGCATGTTCACCGCGCACGGCGCAAAAAAAGCGGTTGCGGATGAATTCAGTAGCTTCAGCCGGTTCATAAAGTCCCTTCCCTTTGACAGGCTTCCGGAAAGGATAAAGGACGCTACAGTTATCCTTACATCCGGTCAGGACCAGTGGGGAGCGGCGTTCGGGTCATTCATTCTGGCAAAGCAGGCAGGTCTTGATGTGGATTTCACCTGGTGCCGTGACGAAGTGCCGGATTCCAGAGTATATCTGATGCCCTCCGTATGCAGCAACCACGCAGTGTCAAAGAGGACCATGGACAAGATCATGGAAAAGGTATACGAGGGAGCCACACTGTATATCTCCATCTCCAACGGTGTGCTCACTCATTTCAGGGAGATCACCGGGCTGTATCTCATAACCAGAAACGAAAACGCCCAGGAAGGCGGAGAAGTCAGGGTAAGGATCGGAGGAGAAGAACTGAAGATATATCCCCCGTACAGGCACGTGCTGGAAAGTGTCGGAGCCGATATCAAAGCTGAAGACCAGAACGGAAATCCTTTCCTTGCCGAGAATGTTTACGGAAAAGGAAAAGTCATTTTCTGCAACGCTCCTATCGAGATCATCGCGGCAACCTCACGGGGCACTCTTACTGAAAGGGGCCAGATACCCTATTCACTGTCCCATCCGCTTCATAAGATCTACCGGGAACTCAGGCTGAGGAACCCGGAAAAGAAAGCCTGCTGTGACAATCCTTCAATAGGTTTGACCGAGCACATATGCGACAGTTCCTCCAGGTTACTCTGCATCCTGAACCACTGTCCGTACGAGCAGACGGAAGAGATCATTCTGGACGGTTACAGACCGGGCAGCTGCTTCTCGCAGGAAGGAAGCATCTCAGCTGAACCTACCGAAAAGGGATTCAGGATCACGCTGCCGGCAAATACAGGAGCTGTGGTCACCATATCAAAATCATAAGCGGAAGATCCAGACCGGAGGCTGTGATGGAAAACAGAAACAAAATGTACTTAGTTGCAAACGCGCACCTTGACACGCAATGGCTGTGGACGATCCAGGACACTATCAGAGACTGCATAAAATCCACTTTGGAACAGAACTTTGAGCTGTTCTCCAAATACCGCCATTATCATATGAATTTTGAAGGGGCCTTCAGATATAAGCTGGCACGTGAATATTATCCGGACCTGTACAGGAAGCTGAAGGATTACATTGCCCAGGACAGATGGTCTGTCGCGGGCTCAATGATCGACGCAGTCGACGCAAATGTCCCCTCATCTGAAGCACTGATGAGGCAGATCCTGTACGGTAACGGTTTTTTTGAGAAGGAATTCGGCAAAAGAAGCTGCGATGTGTTTCTTCCTGACTGTTTCGGATTCAGATACTCACTTCCCTCGATTGCGAGACACATGGGCCTAAAAGGCTTCTCCACACAGAAGCTCGACTGGGGAGTCGGGTCCCCTCTCATACACAAAGACGGCTCAGTCACGGCTCCCATGCCTCAGGACAGTATACCCGAAGACGAGCGCCTGCCGCAGATGGATCTGGGGAAATGGACAGGCCCTGACGGGAACTCCATAGCCGTTTCACTCAAGGAAGGCCCATATACATATAACTTCAACTGGGGCAATGACGAAAGCCCTCTGGGAACCAGAGAATCTTTCCTTCATCTCATAAAAGAGAACGAAAGGCTTGCGGGCGTTCCGGTCCATTCGATGTATTACGGCACCGGTGATTACGGCGGGTCATGCGATGAGATCTCGGCAAAAATGCTTGATGAGGCGATCGAGAATAATGATTCCAACCTGTACGAAATCATTTCTGCGTCAACCGACCAGATATTCAGAGATCTTTCTCAGGAACAGTACGATTCTCTCCCGAATTATGACGGCGGCCTTCTGATCCCCCACGGATCCGGTGCCATCACATCAAAGACTATCAACAAGAGATGGAACCGCAAAAACGAGCTTCTTGCCGACTCAACCGAAAGAGCTGCCGTTATGGCTCAGGTGCTGGCCGGCACCGGTTATCCTGCTGACAAGCTGAATGCCGCATGGGAGAAGTTCCTGTGGCATCAGTTCCATGATGACCTTCCGGGCACATCCATCCCTGCTGCATATGTCTTCTCGCACAATGACTACGCGATAGCTCTGAACATGTTCGCATCGGAACTGAGGGCTTCCGTACGGGATATCTCCGCTGCTTACCTCGATACCTGCTGCCGCGGTATCCCTGTGGTGGTATATAACCCTCTGTCATCCGGGAGAACGGATGTTGTAAGGGCTGAGATCGATCTTGGCACGGAATATGCGGCTGTCTTTTCTCCGGAAGGCACAGAAGTGCCTTCACAGGTGTGCCGCGAAAACGGGAAGGCCGTGGTTGTGTTTGTTGCCCAAACTCCCGCAGTAAGCTGTTCCGTCTATGAGATACGCGAAAGCACCGTTCCATGTTCCGTGGCCACTTCACTGAAAGTGACCAAAAACACTCTTGAAAACGGAAGATACAGGATCACACTGGACGATAACGGCGATATCGGCTCGATCATCGACCTGGCTGCGGGCTGCCGTGAGCTTCTGTCCGCTCCCAGCGGATTTGAGATCGGACCCGACAGTTCTGTCAACTGGCCGTCCTGGGAACTTGTATGCGAAGACGGTGCAAAACCTGCCGTTCCGGTCCGTGACGATGCGAGAGTTGAGATCCTTGAAAACGGACCTGCGGAAGTTTCCCTGAAGGTAACAAAGACCCATAACAAATCTGTTTTTGAACAGATCATCCGTCTGTGGGAAGGCGGAAACAGGATAGACGTAGATTGCCATGTCGAATGGTTTGAGACCGCCTCAAACCTCAGAGCGGTGTTTCCACTTACGGTGGCGAATCCGGAGGCGGAATTCGACCTGGGACTCGGCGCGGCGAAGGGCGGAAACACAGATTCCTTTCCTTATTACCAGCATGTCGCTCATCAGTGGGCTGATTTGACTGCCGAGGACGGATCATATGGTGTTTCGATATTCAATGACTGCAAGTACGGGATGGACAAGCCTGATGACAACACTCTGAGACTCACCCTGATCCACACCCCGCTCGCACCTTTCTCTGAAACGGCATGCCAGAATTACCAGGATCTCGGAACAAATCTGTTTTCCTATTCCATCATGGGTCATGCCGGCGCCAGAAGCGGCGACACCACGCGTGAAGCGGCACAGCTCAATCAAAAGCCTCTGGCATATATCACCGGCAGGCATAAAGGAAAAGGCAGGTGCTATTCTCTGGCCTCGGTTTCCGACGATTCGGCGATCATCAGATGTATAAAGAAGGAAGAGAAAGGCTCACGGATAATAATAAGAGTACAGGAAACTTCCGGCAGGCCGCTGGAAGGTGTCGTGATCAGACTTGCTCCCGAGATCGTTGCAGCGGCCGAAACAAACGGATACGAAGAGGAGATATGTCCCGCAGTTTACACATCCCACGAGATCACAACAGATCTCGGGAGGTATCAGGTAAGGACTTTTGCTGTGGAAGTACAGGAATGCAGGGCTCCGGAAAGACCGGCCCCGTCTCCTGTAGACCTTGAGTATACCGACCGGGTGACAACCGTCCTGGATACGGAGACAGGCAAACCGTTCCCCGAAAGCGCCGGGATATCGGACGGGATATCCATTCCGGAAGAGCTCTGGAATCCACGGGTCATATCCTCCGGAATAGAATACCGCATGGGACCGCATAACGGAAATAACGTCACAATCGCCCGGAACCAGATAATAAAGCTCCCGGAGGGGACGAAAAAAGTCTCCCTGCTTGCCGCATCAAGGAACGGAGACAAAGAATTCAGATTCGGAACAGAGACCGGCAGCATAAGTGCCGTTATAAGAGATTACAAGGAAAACGTAGGCTCATGGGTGCTGGTCCCAAAGTGTGCGGACAAAGAACTGAAACGGGATGAGATCGCATATACATTCTCGCACACCAATGGCAGGGAAGGCGTCCGTCTGTACGAATTCGCCTACCTGTTCAGATATGAATTCGATGTCTCAGGATCCTCCCTTACGCTCCCCGACGATTCCGATCTTATGATCTTTGCAGCCGATGCCCACTTTGACGATCATTCTGCTAAAGAAGCATACCCGGTATATGACAGGTTCGAAAAAGATCTCAGGAAGAATCACGTGCTGAGAATTGTGGGCGTTTCGGGAAAAGTGACCGAGATGACTCTGGCGGCAGGGGCTACCGTCCTTATCAAGGCCGTCGATCTGTACTCCGAACCGTATCTTTTTGACGGATGGGACGGTGAATGCGTCGCATTCACGAACGGCCCGTTTGCCATAATAAACATGCCGGACCACGATACGACCATATGCCACCGCCGGAAGGAAGTCGGTCATGATGTGATTCTGGGAAAACCGGCAAAGGCAAGTCACGAAATGTCCGAACAGGAAGCTGCGTCCGTTGCGCTGAACGGAAACATCGGGCAAAAGTGGTATGCCCACAGGGATGACGGAATACTGTGGCTTGAGGCTGACGCGGAAAAACCCGTAACCGTAGGGAGCTGGTACATTATGCACGCAGGACTTATTGAATCACTGCCGCAGAACGCAAAAAACTTCAGGCTCGAGTACAGGCTGTCCGAGGATGATGAATGGAAAACAGCAGATTCTGTTGAGGGAAATGATAAATCGGAAACATACCGCTCGTTCCCTCCTGTCACAGGAAGATATTTCAGGCTGTGGCTTGACACTCCCACCCAGGGAGGATGGCCGTGGGCGAGGGTATACATGCTGCAGATATACCAGGCCGGATAATGGCAAAGCGTGAACCGGGCATCATTGCCCGGTTCTTCGGTTTTGATACCTTAAACAACCGCCGGAATCTCGACATGTTTTTCCCTGTGTGATATAATAATCATCAGAGTCATGAGAAATCAGCGTGATGAAAGGAAACGAAAAATGGAAAAACAAAACGGCAAGGCCTGGCTGTACCTTTTGCCTGCTATCTTATTCTTTTCGTTTTTTATGGTATATCCTCTGGTGGATGTATTCATCTATTCTTTTGAAGAAGGATACAACTCCGCGTCCCAGACCTCTCTGGGCATCGGACTGTACAACTACGCCTATGTTCTCAGGGACCCCTACTTCATCCAGGCCCTGAAAAACACATTCATCCTTGTGATGATCACGGTACCCCTGTCAACAGGTCTGGCTCTCCTGATATCTCTGGGACTAAGTTCGATCAAAGTCGTAAAGAAACTGTTCCAGACCATCTATTTTCTGCCGTACGTGACAAACACCCTGGCAGTAGGTCTCGTGTTTATGATCCTGTTCAGAAAGACCGCCTATTCCGACGGTATGATAAATGTGCTGATCAATGCATTCGGAGGGCAGTCTGTAGACTTTATCGACGGTCCCTACTGGGCAAAAATGATGGTGCTGTGCATATACACCATATGGATAGTGCTTCCCTTCAAGATCCTTATCCTGACCAGTGCCCTTGCCTCAGTCAAGCAGGATTATTATGATTCAGCAAGGATAGACGGCACATCAAAGCTGAGGACATTCGGAAGGATCACGATCCCCATGATATCTCCCATGCTGTTCTATCTTGTAATAACAGGTTTCATCGGCGCATTCAAGGCATACAGCGACGCTGTAGCCCTTTTCGGGACAGACCTGAATGCTGCCGAGATGAACACGATCGTCGGATACATATACGATATGCTGTACGGTGACAGCGGGGGATATCCGTCATATGCCTCAGCAGCGGCGATCATTCTCCTGGTGATAGTGCTTACTATAACGGTTATCAATCTCCTGGTGAGCCGAAAGCACGTTCACTACTAAGGAGGGCCGGGAAATGACAAAAACCAAAGATTATGAATCCCTGGAAAGAAGGGCCCGGATCAGAAAGATAACAGGCAAGGTGATAGTGTATACCCTGCTGGTAATCTGGGCACTGTGTGTTCTCTTTCCCTTCTATTGGATGATCCTCACGTCAGTCAAGAGCTATGCTACATACAATTCGGAATACATTCCGAAATTCATCACCCTGACGCCGACGCTTCAGAATTATGCCGACGCGTTCAGCAGTGTCCCTCTTGCAAGATATTTTCTCAACACATTCATATACACTGTCGTTACCACCGGAATAATGGTGGTGGTTACGGTGCCGGCCGCGTTCGCATTCGCAAGACTGAATTTCAAAGGAAAGAACCTGCTGTTCACCCTGTTCCTGGCCCTTATGATGATACCCAACGAGCTTGTTATCATAACAAACTTTACGACTATCACCAATCTGGGCCTGAGAAACTCCTTCCCGGGTCTGATTCTCCCGTCTGTCATGTCGGTATTCTATATATATCTCCTCCGGGAAAACTTTGCCCAGGTGCCTGATGAACTGTATTATGCCGCAAAAGTTGACGGCACCTCCGATTTTAAGTATCTGGTAAAAGTCATGCTGCCGATCTGCAAGCCGACTGTCGTGACAATACTGATACTGAAGGTCATCGAGTGCTGGAACTCATATGTATGGCCACGTCTGATAACAGACGACCAGATGTACTTCCTGGTCTC
Organism: Clostridia bacterium; assembly: GCA_017454465.1. GTDB lineage: Bacteria > Bacillota > Clostridia > Oscillospirales > CAG-272 > UMGS1696. The sequence goes on along the minus strand of JAFTCY010000035.1, from coordinate 14,667 downwards.
GAACGGTATCCAGGAAATAAGGGAAAACGGTTTTGGGCGAGAGAACGTTCCCGCCATGATGGCTGCGGTCGTCGTCATCTCCATACCGCTCATTATCCTGTTCCTCCTTTTCAGGAACAAGATCATGGAAGGCGTGGCACGTGGAGGTACAAAGGGATGAAAAAACTGATCGCACTCTCCCTTGCCGCTCTTATGATCCTTCCGGTGCTGGCGGGATGCCATGGTTCCTCCGGCAGGGCCGTTTTTGAAGTACCCAAGGAATTCGATGAAACCAGGATCTATGAGATCTCTTTCTGGTCAAAAAATGATAACAACCAGACCCAGAGGGAAATATATAAGAAAGCCATTGAGGACTTTGAAAAGATATATCCGAACATAAAGGTGAATCTCAAGCCGTATACGGATTACGGCAGCATATACAACGATGTTATAACCAACATCGCAACAAATACCACTCCCAACGTGTGCATCACATATCCCGATCACATTGCCACTTACATGCAGGGAAACAATGTCGTAGTCAACCTGGACGGCATTATTTCCGACTCCACGTACGGTCTCGGAGGAACGAAGATCAGATTTGACGCACCGTCAAAAGATGAAATAGTTGAAAAATTCCTTTCCGAATGTTACCTTAACGGAAGCTGCTATGCGGTTCCGTTCATGAGGTCCACGGAAGCCTGCTATATAAGCAAACAGCTTGTGGAAAAGCTTGGATACGAGATCCCGGACATCCTGACGTGGGATTTCGTGTGGGAGGTATCAGACAAAGCTATGGAAAAGGACAGCGACGGGAACTACCTCGTCAACGGTCAGAAAGTGCTGATCCCCTTCATATATAAATCTACCGACAACATGATGATATCCATGCTCAAGCAGAAAAATGCCGGGTATTCCACGAATAACGGAGAAATACAGATCTTCAACGACACCACCAAAGAGATCCTTCTTGGAATTTCGGAGCATGCGGTCAAAAAGGACGGAGACCGCAACGGAGCATTTTCGACTTTCAAGATCTCAAGCTACCCGGGGAACTTCCTTAATGCCGGTCAGTGCATATTTGCCATCGACTCCACCGCAGGAGCGACATGGATGGGATCCGGAGCTCCGAACCTAGACATCCACAAGTCGGATATCGTGGAATTTGATACCATTGTCCGTCCGATCCCGCAGTATGATACCAGCAACCCACAGATGATATCCCAGGGTCCGTCTATATGCATATTCAACAAGGAAGATCCCCAGGAGGTACTAGCCTCATGGATCTTCGTCCAGTTCCTGCTCACAAACAATGTTCAGCTTTCATATTCCGGGACGGAGGGCTATCTTCCCGTAACAAGGAAAGCTCTGGACTCAGATGAATTTGCAGATTATCTCTCACGGAGCGGACAGGATGACGAACACTACCAGGTAGTCATCGATGCAAAACGCCTTCTGATGGATAACATAGACAACACTTTCGTTACTCCGGTCTTTAACGGGTCAACATCTCTGAGAGATGCAGCAGGACAGCTTATTGAGGAAGTTACCAAGGAAATGCGGAGAAACAAAAAATACATCGCCCGCGGTTCTGTGGATGATGAATATCTTACCGACCTCTTCTCTAAGATCACTGCTCTTTTCAGGCTGGATCAGATCGAGACCGGATCAGGCAACGGGAAAGCGGATCTCGGGCCTATGCCGGGAGCATCCGTGGCTCTGTTGGCGGTACTTGCGTCAGCATGGGTAATAATTGGCACATATGCATTAATACGGCAAATCAAAGAGAAGAAAAAAAGTTCAGATGTACATTGACTAAATTTTTTTTAGTCGTATAATTTATATCGTACGGAGAGATCTCTTCGTACAGCCGAAATCATGATATTATTTCTCGAAAGGAGAATTGAAATGAAGAAGATTATTGCGGTTCTTTTAGTCATGGTCCTTGCACTCTCCATCGTTGCCTGCAACCAGACCAAACCCCAGGATACCCAGGATACGGCTCCTACAGTCGACACCCAGGATACCCCAGATACACAGGATACAGAACCTGTCGCTGAAGAAAAAGTGATGACGTATGCTGAATATGTGGCAGCTGCGTTGGATGAAAAGGTAGTTGTCGAGACATATGTCCAGGCAAAGCAGTCCTGGTGGAACGATCAGGCAACCCTTTATACTCAGGACAATGACGGCGCATATTTCATCTACAATGTCAAATGCTCTGAGGAAGACTACGAAAAGCTCGTTCCCGGCACCAAGATCAGAGTAAGCGGAGTTAAGTCCGAATGGTCCGGCGAAGTTGAGATCGTGGACGGCACATTTGAGATCCTTGAAGGCAGCTTCATTGCTGAACCCGTTGACGCAACCGAATGGCTTGGAACAGAAGAGCTCATCAAGCACCAGAATGAACTGGCTCTGTTCAGGGATCTAACAGTAGAATCCATTTCCTTCAAAAACGGCGAGCCCGGTGATGACATTTATGTAGCACTCTCCAAAGACGGGGCAGACTACAATTTCTGCGTCGAGTTTTATCTCACGAATACTGAAACTGATGTTTACAAGACAGTCTCCGAATTGAAGTCCGGCGACATCGTGGATATTGAAGGATTCCTTTACTGGTACAACGATGTGAATACACATATCACAAAAGTGACAGTGACATCTTCACTGATGTCCCATGACGACTATGTCGCAGCAGCTATCGATGACGAAGTCAGGATCGAGACCTATGTCCAGGCGACCCAGTCATGGTGGAACGACCAGATCACAATCTACGCTCAGTCTGAAGACGGCGCTTACTTCATCTACAACGCTCACTGCTCCGAAGAAGATGCCGCGAAACTTGTGCCCGGAACTAAGATCAGAGTTTCCGGATATAAGACGGAGTGGGCCGGTGAAGTTGAGATCGGTGAAGCTACTCTGAAGATCCTTGACGGCAGCTATGTGGCTGAGACGGTTGACGCTACTGAATGGCTCGGAACAGAGGAACTCATTAAGCACCAGAATGAAAAAGTATCATTCAAAGGTCTTACTGTCGACTCCGTTTCATTCAAGAACGGTGAACCCGGTGATGATATCTATGTGGCATTCACAAAAGATGGTGAAACATACAATTTCTGCGTCGAATACTATCTCACGAACACCGAAACAGAGGTGTACAAGGCAGTTTCCGAGCTCAAGGCAGGAGATGTCGTGGATGTTGAGGGATTCCTTTACTGGTACAACGATGTGAATACACACATCACAAGCGTTGTTCCCGCTGAATAATATTTCGAAAAAAAAGGGACGGGTTTGTTTTCCCGTCCTCTTTTTTTGTTCCACTTAAACTGTCTGTTTCCCACGGATAAAGACAGACTTTATGTTTATATCGTCATCAAACAGCACGAGGTCTGCGTCGAATCCCTCTTCGATCAGGCCTTTTTTTCTTCCGATACCGATCTCCCTTGCGGGATTTGCGGTCATCATTTTCACCGCTTCCTGGACCGTAAACCCGCAGTCGTGAGTCATGACACGTACGAGTCTGTCCGTCGTAGCCACACTTCCCGCGAAAGAAATGCCGTCAGGCATATGGGCTATACCGTCAAACACAAGGACCCGCTGTCCTTTGGAAAGACTTCCGAGAAGATATTCGCCGTCCGGCATTCCCGCGCCTCTCATGGCATCAGTGACAAGAATTATCCGGTCCGTCCCCTTTGTCTTGCAGGCAAGCTGAAGAAGTGACGGCGGAAGATGCTTGCCGTCTGCTATGACTTCCGCTGTGATTTCGTCTCTGAGCAGCGCTGCCTCAAGCAATCCGGGCACTCTGTATCCTTTTTCCCGGATGATAGTAGACATACTGCTGTAAAGGTGCGTAGCCATGGTATACCCTGCGTCAACCGCTTCAAAGACATCCCTGATCTGTGCCGAACTGTGACCCGCCGAGAAATAAATCCCCGCTTTTCTTAGATCCCTGCACATTCTTATTGCACCTTCAAGTTCGGGGGCTACCGTCCAGATAAGGATAAGTCCGCGACTCATGCCGATTATTCGTTCCCAGTCTTCAGGAGAAGGCTGCTTAATATACCTGGGATCCTGCGCTCCCGCCATTTCGGGGGATACATACGGGCCCTCAAGGTGAACACCTGCAATATACGGAAGAGAATCTGCAAGATCCGACCGTCTGACAGCGTCAACGGACCTGAACATGTCATCAAGCTCACAGTCTTCGGCCGTGAGAGACGTAGGAACTATGGTAGTCGTGCCATGTCTCATATGAGTCATGCAGGCGCCTATGACCGCTTCTTCTGAGGCGTCCATAAAATCATGTCCGCCCCCGCCGTGCACGTGAATGTCTATGAATCCGGGCGAAAGGTAAAGCCCACCGCCGTCTATGGACGGAGCACCGGTCATTTTTATGCCTCTGCCTACTTTGCTTATCTTCCCGTTTTCTATATACAGAGAAGATCCGGGGCAGAGACATTCCTTAAGCACAAGCGTGACATTGCCGATTATAAGATCGTTCATGCCCTAATAATGGTACAGCTCTTGCCGTTGACCGTAACTATCTTCTCTTCGTCTACCTTTGCATAGGAGTCCTTGTCAACGAAGATGTGGAAATCGTCGTGTCCCTTCATAATAGTAGCGGGAATGGTATTTGTCACATCGTTATGAAGCGTCTTTGCGATCGCGTCCGCCTTGACCGCATAGGGAACTACGGATATGATCTGTCTGCACTGCAGGATCTGATAAACTGTCATTGAAACAGCCTGCTTCGGAACGTCATCTACTGTGGCAAACCAGCCTTCCCTTACCTGCTGGCGCTTGCATGTGTCATTGAGGTTAACGATGATATACGCTTCTTTTGTATCGAAATCTGCCGGCGGATCATTAAATGCTATATGTGCATTCTCGCCGATTCCAATTAGCCCGATATCTATGGGTGCGGATCTCAGTTTCTCAGTAAGAGCTTTTATTCCCTCAGGGGTTCCGTCAACAAGATTTGCGGATCTGAGGTTGACCTTGTTGATGAATCTTTCCTTCAGATATTTTCTGAAGCTCGCAATATGGGTCTCAGGCAGGTCAACGTATTCGTCAAGATGGAACATATCGACTTTTGACCAGTCCACATCTCTTTTTATAAGCTCTTCGATCATGGTAAGCTGGGAAGCTCCCGTTGAAAAGACTACTCTTGCACTGCCGTGATCCTTGATGGCCGCGTTGATCGATTCTGCTACAAAATCGGCAGAGTTTACGCCCAGAGCCTTTGCGTCATCGCTGATTACTATTCTCATTTTACTCTCCTGTGTATTAGGCTTTCGCCGTTATTTTAATATCATTGTTTTCTTTTCTGTATCGCTGTCTGTGAATTCTATATCCTTTTGACAGTTTATAAAGCTGTTGTGAGAGATAAGAAGATTATTCCCCTTGCCCTGGACGTATACCGCACATCGGCAGCCCTCGCAACGGTTGGAGTCTATTACCAGATCTTCAACGCCCCGGTCACACTCTCCGCCTCTCATGTTTACCGCAGAATTATACTCGAGATGGTTGTTCCTGACCGTAACAGCCATGCTCGTAGTAACGTCACCTTCTCCGAAACAGCAAATGAATGAGGCTCCCGGAAGCTTCGGATCCATATACCATCCGGCGTAGTGATAGTAGTTACAGTCCGTCAGATGATTGTTTATGAACGATATGTACCACTGGTTTGAAATAGTCCCGTATACGATCTGCCCCCACGATTTGATACTGGCTGAATGGGTGAATTCCGTTCCATCCACGACCGTGTTGCACTGGGCTGTATATAGCTGAAGAGAACCGCTGTTGCTCACTGTGTTGTTTACGAAATACCAGTTGGTAAACATATTGTTTGCAACGATACGTGAGTTTTCATCAGGCTGGACTTCAAAAGGCTCGGATATGGTTACTGTCGTTCCGTTCACCTCAGAGATCCTTCGGTACTGACCGGCGCCTGTTCCTGACAGCACGCAAAGCGTACTGCCTGCTTCGACCCGGCTCATGTCCGTTCCGTCCGGGAACGTAAAGGAGTTACCGTCTATCTTGTCCGGTACATCGTGGTATAGCGTTCCGTATGAAGTGTCAGTGGTAAAGGCTTCCCGGTCGTTGTCGATCACATCCATGATCTTAACTCGCGAAAAATAGATGTTCGTACCGCTGCACCCGGTTATCCATTGGTGTATTTCGCTGTCCTCCACGATAGAGTTCTCAAGTCTTCCGAGCGGCAGCCAGTCGTCAACGGCAGCCTGGCCTCCGAAAATGACATTCTGCATCAGCAGATATTTCAGACCGCCGCAATATGCGAAGGGACGTGCCGACCACTGGAACCTGCAGTCACGTATCTTGACATTTTCCCCGCATATCTGGATCATGTCGTTCCTGCACCTCATGGTCTCCCAAAGGACAGCCGCCCTGGCATTGTGGAATTTCTCACCATACCGCGAGTGCAGAAACCAGCCCGAAAACGCATTCGCTGAGATCCTGACTCTATCTATACGTATATCCCTGGCGGGAGAGCTCTCGCTACCTGCCAATATGAAGCTGCCGATCCTTGAAGCCGCAAAATCCATGTCTTCGATCGCGAACTCACCTTCACTTCTCAGCATTCCGTCGGGAGTTCTCGTAGGACTCCAGTGGGTCCCTCCATCAGGCAGCTCCTTTTGCTCGTTCCAGACATCGGTCCAGAACATCTGCGACTTTTTCATGCCGTCACCGCGGATGACAGTATGTTTGGGGATTTCGAACGTACCAGTCACATGATACCGTCCCGCCGGGAAATAGAGTATGCCCCCTCCGTTGGAACGTATCATTTCCAGCACTTTTGCCACAGCATCAGTTACATCCGTCACCTGGTCTGTCGCCACTCCCAGTTCCGTCACATTATATACGGTCTTTGGCCATCTGTCCTCGGGACAGATGGCTATTTCAAACTCCGATCTGCATTCACAGAAACCGTTTGAATAGATAAACGAATACTTTCCAAGTTCAAGTTCCGGGACGTCGAATCTTAACGAGTAATCATCATACACTCTGGACGGAGCAAGCTTTATCTCACCTTTATCTGTTTCTATCCTGATATACGGAGTTGTTCCGTTAATTCTGAGGCATTCACCGTTGACCCTGAACCAGCCCCCCGGTGTTGCTGTTTTTCCTTCGTCGCCCTGGACCCATCTGATCACCGGCGCGTTGAGCATCCGTGTGACCGGTCCGTCTTCAGTTTCGAGGAACAGTTTGTACAGCCCTTCCGAAAACTCTTCCGGGATCACAAATTTGAATGACTGGCGGTTATGCTGCAGCAGCTTGAGTTCCGCCTCACATCCCGTTTGCACATCAGTCAGCAAGGCCCTTGTTATGCAGTCAAGAAATTCTCCCCTGACTACAATGGCATTACCGGGCCTGGCAACCGTATTTCCCGAGTAAAAAATGGCAGCCTTACACATTTTTCTTCCTCCGTTATCGAAATCGTTTCTGACTTATTTGCTTTCAGTCGTAGTATTTCCCGAGCCACTCTGACAGGTATACCGCCCTGTCTTCAGCCATCGATTTATTGGCCGCAATACCTATACCGATAGACATCGCACCCGCTCTTGTATCTGCCATCTGGTGCAGCGGGTCTGAATCATAGCCCCTGAACAGGTTGTTTCTCAGGGCTGTATCGGAGCCGCCGTGTCCGCCGGGCATCGGTTTTCTGTTGTAATGGTTATAATTGAATTCTTCGCCGCGTCTGTTGTAATACTTTATGTTTTCCTTTCCGAAAGCGGTATCGGCCTCCAGTCTGCCTTTCGTGCCGTTAAGCACGATCTTCATGCATTCATAGGGCGAATGGGCCGTAAGAGAATAGCTCATGACAGTTCCGCCGGAATATCTGACATTAACGCTCACGGAATCTTCTATATCGATCTCGTCTGCAAATACGCAGCCGTCCCTGTAATAGCCGTCAACATCCTCACAGTCTAGGTAAATCCTCTTCTGGTTGCCGCCTTCCGCGGTATGGATATCCACATAAAACTCGCACTTGTTTTTATAAGGGCACGTAAGGCATCTCTCAGACCTTTCCTCCCTTGTGGGGCCGTAAAATCTTCTGGTCCCATATGCGTTGACTTTGACAGGCTCCTGTTCAAGGAACCAGTTAACCAGGTCAAAGTGATGGGTCGACTTGTGGATTATGAGAGAGCCTGAATTCTCGCGTCTTCTGTGCCATCTTCTGAAATAGTCAGCCCCATGGGAAGTATCGAGAAGCCACTCGAAATGAACCGAGAGGATATCACCCAGCAGTCCTTCGTTTATAAGCTCCTTTATCCTCACGTAAAACGGGAAGAAACGGCAGTTGAACGTTACGGTCACCTTGTGTCCCGTCCTTCTCTCTGTTTCTATGATACGGGAGCACATCTCATCAGTAGTGGTCATGGGCTTTTCGGAAATGACATCACATCCGAACTCCAGTGCCTTTATTATATACTCGGCGTGGGCACAGTCCCTTGTAGTGACTATTACCACATCCGGCTTTGTTTCTTTCAGCATAAGGTCGAAATCGGTATACGCCGGAACATCAACTTTTGTATACTCGCTGACCAGCCTGGCTCTTTTAATGTTGGAGTCACATGCTCCGACTATCTGAACGCAGTCGGTGTACTCCTCCGCCATGGGCACCGCATAGGAAAGAATGCCTCTTGATCCGGTACCCACGATAGCGTATTTTTTCATGATAAAATCTCCCTGTAAGTCCAAATTTTTCCGCATAAATGATAGCACAAACGCCCGGTTTTGTAAAGAATGGAAAGCCTTATTCAGCCCCGGTTTAAAAGCGTTTTTTGAAAAAAACGGCCGGATCAGATTTCGATCCGGATCCGGGCCGTATTTGCCTTTCTCGCCCATATGTCAGTTTAGGGCATCCCCAATCAGGGGGGCTGTCCGGAAGTCTATCAGATAGCCGTCAGACATCCTGCCTGACACACTGTGGGAATGGATAATGACCGTATATTCCGTGTCTGGCTCAAGGCAGGTGAATGTGCATCGGTAGCTGTCAGGCACTGTCTGATCGAAAATATACGTGTGTATTACCCTTTTGTCCTGCAGCATCCCTCTTGAATCATACAGTTCTGCTGTATATTTATATATCCGTTCCTTGCCTTTGTCCCTTGAAAATTCGATATCATATACATATGACCTTCTTGATACCTCTGTAACTGAGATGTCATCGTCCACGGAGAACGCAGGCGACATCATCGGATCAGGAAGGCTGTCGACTGTCACACTGACGTAAATTCCGTTGTGATCGGACAAGGCTATCCCGCCCTCCTCATAGGTGTTGAGGACACGGTACTCATTCACGTGCATCTTGTTCTTTGCCACAAAGCAAAAATCTATGGGTCTGGCTCCCGTAAGATCACGGTATTCCCATCCGCGCCAGGTGCCGTAATACATAGTCTTGTCCGCCAGGTATTTCGGGTCACCCATCTCCGGTTTTGACACCATCATGTTATAGCTGTTGCTTCCTTCCGAGGTGTTGAAATCACCCGTAACGAATACAGGAAGGCCTTCGGATGCGAATCTGTCCGCGAGAGACGAGACTATGTTCATCTGGAACTCGTTTTCTTCCGCTGTCTCAAACGCAAGATGGGTGTTTATATGAACGTACATGAACCCGGTCGTCCGGTTTTTCAGGATCGCCCATGTGAGAGTTCTCGGGTATGTTCCCTTGAGAGACGAACTGAACTGTCTTGTGACAGGCGCGACCCACATGGTCTCCCAGTCCACGCATTCATATTTATCCGTCTTGAAAAACACGTACTCACCACATGTCGTGCGGGATACCTCATTACCGTCACCGCTGAGGCCGACACGGGTGTAATCCGGGAAGTATTTCTCAAAATATGCCAGCCAGTCTGTTTCTCCGTCATATCCCGTTTCCTGAGGTCCTATAGAGTCGGGGTCGCAGGAGCGGATGAGTTTCATCATCTCCGGACCTCTTTCATACATCCTCTGGGTCTCTACAGAAAGGTTCATGCTGACGACGCGGACCTCCTGGGAGGGCAGCATGGGCGTTTCCGGAGACAGTGCAAGGATCGGGAGAGCAAGACACGCAACAATGAAAGTAACCAACAGTTTTTTCTTCATTCGATCACCACACCACTATTAATTAGTTAACATATTATACTTCCGCACTCAAAAAGTGTCAATATCATGCCTCTGCACCCCGTTTTTCCCTTGAAACTGAGCTTTTCTTATGATAGAATCTTTCCATAAACTAAAATATAGCTTTGAGGTGTATTATGGGACGTAACTTCGGCAGACTCATTTCGCTGGTCCTGTGCATATCCATGCTTTTCGGCATGGTAACTATAACAAATGCTGATGAAGGGACATCCGGTCCGTCTTCATGGGCTGAGGAAGAAGTAGAGGAGGGGATCTCCAAAGGACTTGTGCCTGAAGACCTCCGGAAAAACTACACGAGCCCGGTAACAAGAGGCCAGGTGGCTGAGATGTTCATCAGGCTTCTGGAAAAGGCATCCGGAAAGACCGTTGATGAGATCCTCAGCGAAAAGGGAGTTGCCGTCAACGAAAACGCATTTGTCGACACAACAGACCGGAACGTTCTTTACGCCAATGCTCTGGGGATAATTAACGGTGTCGGCAACAATAAGTTTGCGCCTGACCAAACATTGAAAAGGGCTCAGATCGCAGCCATAATCAATCGCACCGCCGCCGTTCTCGGAACAGATACCGAAGGCTACACACACGGTTTCACGGACATAGTTGACAATTACGCCTGGGCATACGATGAACTGGGATGGCCGGTTTTCGCTGAAATAATCAAGGGCGTAGGCGGAACCAGATTTTCACCCGGCGGAGACCTGACCACTGAACAGGCGATCCTCATAACCTCACGTGCGCTCGATGCTCTTGCGCAGAATGTGTTTACAATCTTCGTCAGCCCTGATACATCACGCAAAGGTAAAGGGACGAGAAAATCTCCGTACGGAAGCATTCAGGCGGCAGTCGATTCCGCCTCATCCCTGGCAAGTCAGGGATATGACAGGATAGATGTGGTCCTTCTTGAAGGCGTGTACACCATAACGGAAAGCATACGCGTCTTCTTGTTCGCGCCAGAAGAAGACAAACAGTTCTGCCCGATATCGATACGAGGAATGGGTGACGTCACCGTCTCGGGAGGCATCACGCTTTCTTCAAAGGATTTCGTCCCGGCATCCGGAGATACAGCAAAGCTCTTCCGTGATGACGTAAGATCAAAAATAGTAATGGTCGATCTAAAGGATTTCGGTTACCCGTGCCATAAGATCAGTGAGGCGAAGAGTCAATTTGATTATTATGATTCAGCTCCAACGCTATACTGCAATGGAAGTATGCAGACCATCGCCCAGTATCCTAATGACACCTGGATAAACATTGAAGACGGATGGATCACAGATGAAAACGGAAACTCTGCAACCCCGGAGGAAATACTAGCAGAATACGGTTCAAAGGGCGGCCGTCCCCCGTTTCTGAATGTTGTCAATTACGGAGATGAACACAGTGGGCGGATCGGTTCCTGGAGCAAGGCAGACACGATCTTTGCAGCAGCCCGTCTGAATGACCTCAGGCACACGGACAACGCAGCAGTTAAGTCTTTTGAACCGGCAGACGATCTCGTATATCTTCCGTACATTTGGGGGGAACAGCCCGTGCGCGGCGGACTGATCTATTTCTACAACATCCCTGAAGAACTGGACTCACCCGGAGAATACTATGTTACGGACGACGGGCTCCTGTATTACTATCCTGCGGATGATTTTGCCACCTCACGCCTGTCACTGCCGGTATCCGATTATTTGATGAGCATTACAATGTCCGACAACATTACCATATCAAACATACACTTTACCCTTTCTTCAGACATGGGCATTGTCGCATCAGGAAACGGCATTACTATTGAAAACTGTGAGTTCTCATCGATCCAGGGATACAGCGCGATCAAAGCTATGGGATATGACATCAGTATTAGGGGGAATGATATCCACGATTGCGGCGGGCACGGCATCCAGATCGATTCCGGGCATTTTGAAAGCGCCAAAGACGGGAATGCGGAGATATACAACAACAGGATATACAGGTACGGCCAGATAACCTGGCCCCTCTCAAACGGTGTATTTGCCTCAGGTGCCGGGATCCTTATACATCACAATGAGATCTATGACTCAAAATGCATCGGCATCTACTGGATGAAGGGCTGTAACATAACTGTTGAATACAATGACATCCATGATATCCTGACAGCAGCCGACAACCTGGGAGCTGTCAGTTGCGGATTCCGTGTCCATGCCAATAATGTCATAAGATATAACTATATCCACAACATAGGTGCAACAGGCATATACTCGAAAATAAAGGAATTCAATCCGGATTATACATATTACGGTTCATCCGGGATCAGCGGTGACAACGGGGGAAGTTATTACGAAGCCTATGGCAACGTGATCCAAACAGTTAACGGCAACGGGTTCCAGGGAGACGGACGGTACATCGTGTTCAGAAACAATCTCGTTATCGACTGCGCCAACTGGTATGTCTGGGTCACCAGCAAGGATTATGCGGATTATTTCAAAGGCGGAAGCAGCAACAGCCGGCTGCTGGCACTCGATCATATCTACAACAAGGCCTGGAAGGAACTGAATCCCGATCTGGCTCACACTATTTCTGACCTTTCACAGACTACATATGACGATCCCAGGGCCTGGGCGGCTCCGGTGGGCAACAGGATAGAAAACAACTGGATCCACTTCAACAAGTCAGGCCGTTATTTCACCAACTGGGGGATCGCCCCTTATTCCATAGAAGACACCGTATTCCAGTTCTCTGCCGATACGATCGATATCGATATGTATGAAAGATCAAATGAAAACGTCTCGGTATTCAACAGCAGAAGAGACAAAGTTGATGTTGAAGCTCTCCTTGGAGAGACTTCCAAGGGACTGGTGGAGCTCACGGTGGAACAGTTCAGGTCCATTGGATGTGAGGATTGAACTTATTGCATTTCCTTCCGATCCGTGATACACTTGTGACAAAGAAATCATTTGGAGATACTTATGAAAAAGATACTGAAAAGGGTCGGGATCGGCGTGATCTTCCTTCTGTGTCTGATACTCATATGGCGGTGCTGCCTTGTAGCAGACAAAAGCAAGTTCTCAGATCTTGTCCTGACTGACGGGCTGAGATCTGCGTATTCCGGTGACAATGCAGATGTTCTTACGGTCCAGGTCGCAGCTGAAATGTCCGATTCGGGAAGGTTTGCTGCATACGGGTTCTACTACATCCCTGCGGCCCGTGAAGTGCAATTGGCTCTGAGATGGAATGACAGCACTTATAAGGCCATGGCTGCCGACCCCGGGACAGACCTTATCTTCCGGATGGAAAACGAAACAACCGGTGACCAGTTTGATGTTACGTTTTCCGATTCAGCCCATTCAACCTTCTACAATTACAGGCGTGCTGTTGTGCACGGCATCACCATTTCCGAAGGAGACCAGATCAAGCTGTCACTGCTTCACGGGGACGGATCAGAAGCTGACAGTATGGTGATCAAGCATGCGGAACAGGAGATAAAGGAATATAAGATCCCAAGCGGCTTGGTAAAGGAACTTCAGTAACTGAAAAGGACGGCGGAATCAACTCGTCTGAGTGATATCCGGCCGTCCTTTGATTTATTTAAAAACCCAAGAATCGATGTCCCTTAGATCTCCGAATGAATACCCTCTGTCAATAAAGTATTCAAGTACCCATCGCAGCTGGTTCTGTGTCTCACCGACTGTTTCGTGCATCAGAACTATGATCGGTTCATTGTCACCGTAGGCGGAAAGACATGACTGAAGCGTTTCCTCGAAAGTATCCTTGATAAATTCGTAATTCCCGACACCTTCAGGCGCTGTATACAGCACTGCGTCGTTGGTCACAACATTCCAGTCAAAAATCCTGTAGCCCCGGCCTTCAACCATTCCGATCATCTCCCGCCTCAGGTATTCGTTCATATACGAATTGACCGAGCCTCCGGGAAATCTGAACAGATGCACTCCTCCGGTCTCGATTCCAGCGCTTTTTACTGCGTTCTCCCATCTTTCGATCTCCTGGCCCATGGTCCAGGATGAATTGTATATATCACTGTATACGTGACTGTATGAATGGCACCCCAGATTGTGGCCTCTTTCCGTGATGGCTTTTGCTGAATCGGGGTAAAGGTCTATTGAAGCGCCCAGAGTGAAAAACGTGGCCTTGATTCCGAATTCGTCAAGCACATCCAGCACCTTACATGTCCCGTTCTTCGTCGGGCCGTCATCAAAAGTAATATATACAAGTCTTCCGCTGCGCTCCATCTGCTCAGCGGGCTTTTTCGCGCTTGCAATCAGTTTAACTGAGGTTCCGGGGTCGAAGTAGATCGCATCGCCTGAAAAACCTGAATAATACAGCGCGACCACGTCCCCCTCGGGAGCCGGGTTGCTCACATATTCTACATCAGCTTCGATGCCTTCGCTTCTTATGGCATCAAGCAATGTGTCTGCATTCATAACAGCCGGTAGTTCTACCCTGATCCGGCCTGATGCTTCTGTTGCCGGGTATGCTTCAGACAATCTGTAAGCATATTCGCCCAGAGAAGCAAGTGTACTGCGCTTGTTTGCACTGTTGTATATGCTTTCGAAGACT
>JAFTCY010000034.1 GCA_017454465.1 Clostridia bacterium | reverse complement strand
TTTCACACATCTATTTTACCACAAAAGAAAGCCCTTGACATCAGTTTCGGCATCTTTTTTGCCTTAACTTGTCTTGGGCTTTTCTTTTTCAATTCGGGCTGCCTATTTTGCTACAGCCCCTTTGCAAAATACGCACTGGATTTGAAAATGACGATAATAAAAAAGATATGGAAGTTCCTGACTTCCATGAAATTCGCGGTCATACTGCTCATCATTCTGGCTGTCGCCTGCTCTGTGAGCAGCCTGGTCACCCAGAACCTGTCCTATGAGCAGTATTCACAGCAGTACGGCGAAAGGACCGCAGCGGTGATCATGGCCCTTCATCTGGATGACGCATATCACAGCTGGTGGTTCATAGCCATCGCAGTTTTTCTGTGCCTCAATCTTTTGGTGTGCAACCTGCTCAAGCTCCCGTCCCTGATAAAAAGGACAAAGAACGCTCTGAAGTATGAGGCCGCTGACAGTTCTTTCACCGTATACCCCGGCGTTAAAGATCCCTTGTCAGTCCTGAAGTCACTCAGAATGCCCGTCCCGGAAAACGCAAACGGAACGGACAGGCTCGTTTCGCATTCAAACACCGCCGGTCTCTGGGGCGCATGGATATGCCATCTTGGGGTCCTTCTCCTCATAATCGGATTCACTCTCGGACAGATGCTGCACCAGGAATACGCTGCCTACGGCGTCAAGGGCGAGACAGTTCCGGTGGGAGATTCGGGATACATGGTGACGATCGACGACTTCAGGGTCGATCTGAGAGATGATGACACGGTGGAGCAGTACACTGCCGATATAACCGTATTCCCCCGGAACTCGGCAGACAGGCAGTCCGCCAGCATAAGCGTCAACAATCCCGCCGACCTGCACGGCCTTAGATTCTACCAGAACTCCACCGGATACGCGGCAAAGATAAGCATATTCAAAAGCGGAGAGCTTATCCAGGAGAATGTCATATGCGCGGGTGAATTCATACCTGTGGAGGATCTGCCGCAGCTGGTCATCTACCTTAACGCCGTATACCCGGACTATTACATGCAGCCCGGATCCGGCCCTGCCACAGCATCCGGAAAGATGAACAATCCCGCCTACCTTTATTCGATATACTACTCAGGCGAGATCATAGGAATGAACGTCCTTATGCCCGAAGAGGCGATCACGGTGGATGATTACGAGATAAGGATATCCGATCCGCAGTACTATACCCTTATACAGGTCAAAAAAGATTCCTTCACCTGGCTCGCATTTCTCGGGGGCATGATCGTTATGGCCGGACTGTTCCTTGCCTTCTACCTTAAACCCAGAAAGATCCAGGCGGAACGGGGTGATGACGGTTCCTGGACTTTGTACAATAAGACCGTCAAAAAAGATCCCCTGTTTGATGAAAAAATAAAGGCCGCGCTGGAAGCGGCAGACCGGGAGGTAAAACATGCAGCTGATTGAGTCCATCCTGTTCTACGGCACCATAGGGATCTACTTTGTCTCAATGATCCTGTATTTTGTTTTTGTCGCCTCAAAGAAAGATCCCATCGCGAAGGCAGCGGTCATCGTCCAGTGCTCCGGGCTCGCGGTACACACCGCCGCCATAGTTTTCAGGGGAGTGATCGCCGGGCGTCTGCCTCTGACGAACCAGTATGAATTTGCCACGGCTTTCGCCTGGGGACTGTGTGTCGTAAGTCTGGTCTTCATTTTGAAATTCAGATTCAAGATCCTCGGAGCATTCGCGACACCTGTGACCCTGCTCATAATCGGGTACGCGGCAATGCAGAGCCGTGAGATCCATTCCCTTATGCCGGCGCTCCAGTCCGGCTGGCTGGGGATCCACGTTTCGACGGCCATCATCGCATACGGAGCGTTCGGAGTCTCCTTCGTGCTTTCGATCATTTTCCTGCTGAGGGACAGGATGGGCGGAAACGATTTCCTGGAAAAACACATCCCTCAGAAAGAAAAGCTGGATCTGATAAGCTACAGAAGCACTGCACTGGGGATACTGTTTCTGACCTTTACCATGATAACCGGCGCCATCTGGGCGGAAAGAGCCTGGGGAAGCTACTGGTCCTGGGACCCGAAGGAAACATGGTCCCTTATAACATGGATAATCTACGGCATATATCTCCACCTGAGACTCATAAAGAAGTGGCACGGCAAAGCCGCAGCTATCTTCTCCATCATAGGATTCGTATGCGTGATATTCACTTATATAGGGGTGAACACTTTCCTTCCGGGAGTCCACAGTTACAGATAACAGAGTCGCGAAAATCAAGAAGGCCGGGCATAATGCCCGGCTGTTTTTTTCTGCTCAGTACTGGAAATAGTCGTCATCCTCGATGGTAGATGCGATATTCTCGCTCATGATGATGTGAGTGGGTCTGTCCCTCAGCTGCAGGATGGAAGCCGGAACGTTCTGGTCCGGCTTTCCGAATATGCAGAGCCTTGAGGTGAGTCTCTGCCATGAAACTCTGGACCCGGCAGTGGTAATGCCGTGCATATCAAGAACATTCTTTGCCTTCATCGCGTCCCTCGGCCCCATCATGGCTCCCTTCGGAGGAACGCGGGAGATGTCTCCGGAGCATCCGAATCCTCCGTGGAGGCTGTTCTGGGCTATGGTCAGCGGATGAAGTCTTGCCACCTTTGCGCCCTGTTCAAGATATTCTTCCATAATCGGCTTGAACCAGTCGTCCACCGGATCTATAAATGCCAGATGACCGGGCCAGCCCGGGCCTGAGTATATTATGTCAGCCTCACCATCTTCCTCAAGCATTTTGGAAAAAGCAGGAGTGGTCTCGTTGCTGTGATATATGAAGTTCTCCTCCCTGAATCCCAGCCCCTGGATGTTTTTTATCATGAACTCCTGAAATGCGTGTCCGAATCCTGCTCTGTAACTGAGCGGAGCGATATTGCCGTCTTCATCA
>JAFTCY010000033.1 GCA_017454465.1 Clostridia bacterium | reverse complement strand
CCCAACCTTGAAGGCGTATCAAGCTGGGCTCTGGCAGAAGTTGAAGCAGGTATCAAAGAGGGACTGGTTCCCGCAAACCTCCAGGCCAACTACACATCTCCCGTTACCAGAGGCGCTGTCGCCCAGATGTTCGTGAACCTTCTCGAGAAGGCTGCGGGCAAGAGCATCGATGACATAATAGCCGAAAAAGGCGTTGCCATCAATGAAGGCGTCTTCACAGACACCATAGACAAGGCTGTTCTCGCGGCAAACGCTCTCGGCATCATCAACGGAACAGGATCCGGCAAGTTCTCGCCGGACGGAACACTGAAGAGAGCCCAGATCGCGGCTATCATCAACCGTGTGGCAAGAGTTATGGGAATAGAGACAGACGGATTCACACATGAGTTCAACGACATCACCGACAACTACAAGTGGGCGGACACAGAGCTTGGCTGGCCGGTGCACGCGGGCGTCATCAACGGCGTAGGCGGCGGCAGGTTCAACCCGGGCGGAGACCTGACCACGGAGCAGGTGATACTGATAACCTACAGAGCGCTTGGAGCTTTGAGATGACTTGACGCAGAAGAATACAAGGGGACTGTGAAAAAATGATTTCTCATTATTTCACAGTCCCCTAATAATAGTGCGCTCGGCATACGCAATATTTCGGAATTGTTGTGATGACAAGTCAAAGTGAAATGAGATTACAGTCCAGATCCATTGCGGCCTGACGTTCCTCGTCCCTGCATGTGAAAATGAGGAACTGGAATTCGGCCCCTTTTACGGACAGCATCCTCATTATATTTCTGATCCGTTCCCCATCAATGTGCGCAAAGCTTTCGTCAAAGATCACAACGGGGTTTTCCTTGCTGAAAACCTCGTCAGCCAGAGCGAGCCTGAGAGAAATGTATGCCAGGTCGCTTGTCCCGTGAGAAAGGAAGTCTGAGGCGACAGTGTTGTCGGAAGTGCCGATACCGCATTTGAAGCCACTGTCCAGTGACATTGTGGAATACTTCTCAGTGGCGGCAGAAATGATCTTTGAGGCACTTGCGCTGATTTTCGGTATGATGCTGTATCTTACGTTTTCCCCTGCCTTTTCAATGGATGATTTGGCCAGAGCAAATGCTTCATGCCGCAGAGAGAGTTCCTCGATCCTGTCATCTAAAGACTGGATCAGAGTCTTGATTTCGTCAGGAGATCTTCCCAGCTTTCCCAGCTGTGCAAGCTTGAGTTCCAGATCGCTCTTCCTTTTTACCGAAGCAGCAAGGGCGTTTTCTGTATCCTTGCGCTTGGCAGTGATCTGAGAAAAAGAATCCTTTCTTTTGAGCATGGATAACGCTGTCTGTCCTGCTTTTGTGGATACGGTCTGTTCATACTCATCAAGTATCTTCGCGCGGTCCAGATCTGCGAGCTGCTTTGTGAGCACCTGGGATTGTCCCGTCAGATTGTTCAGTTTTGAAACCATAGATTCTCTTTTCAGCGCAAGATCTGATGCGGCTGATTTCAGTTTACCGATGGTCTCATATATATCCTCTGACTGCGGGATCCTGGCGGCTTCTGCCAGCTGGGCAACGGTTTCTGCTGCATCATCATATCTCAGTCTTGCCGCGTCGAGTTTTTCGGTAATACGAGTCTTTAACGTGCTCATTTCCCGGTTGTAGTTGAGTCTGTCAGTTCTTTCCGCAACTGCATCTTCTATCTCATCCTCTGACGATATATCCCAGTCGCTCAGCAGTTTGTTAAGCTTCCTCTTTTTGACGCCGTACAGTATGAACATAAGTACCGCTACGGCAAGAGCTCCTGCGCTCAGAGCAAAAGTGATCTTTTCTGCTCCTGTGCTGAAGATCACCATCACCACAGTGGCTGCGATAAACACGGCAAAAGCGGCTATGAACCCGAGAGCCAGTCTGAATAGTATTTTTGAACCATGCGAGGCATCGTAGACCTGCTCCACCGCCTCCTCGCTGTCGGGAGCAGGCTCGTCATCCTCTGTTTCCGTGACATCGTCGAAGTTATGGCTGTCATATATGGAGCATGCGTCATCATAGTCAAGGATGGCATCTTCAGCGTAAAGAATCCTCTGCTCAAGCCCGTTGCCAAGCGGGGAGGAATCAAAACGCTTCAGCCTGGATGAGAGGTCTCTGATCTTTCCGTCGGTCTCAGTAAGTTCATCCAGTCTTTTTTTTGCGGTCAGCTTTTCCATAGCCGAGAAAACGCTGTCGTATGTCTGTTTTGTTTTTTCAAGAACAGTGATCCTGCGGCTGATTTCCTGAAGGGAAGCGCTTGCCGAAACGATCTCCTCGCATTTTGAAGAACTTGCTTCGAGTTCCGACTCGAGGGATGCGCGTTTTTTCCTGAGTTCGGAGATCTCTCCTCCGTCGCCTCTTTTGTGCAGAAGTTCGCGGCGCGAATCGTCGATTCTTTTGATTGCCCTGGATATGTCAATGTTCTCGTCTGCCGATGAGAGCAGATTTTCGATAGCGGAGGATTGAGCAGCTGTTCTGCCGACTTTTGCAGAGGCAGGTCTGACCGCGGAAGCCTGGGCAACAAAGCATGTCTCGGTGAATATTTCCTCCGGTACTCCGAAAAAGTATTCTCCGGGGTCGATATCGCTTAAGGTATCACCTGTCGCCTGGTTTACTATGCGTATCTTTTCATGAGTTGAGTCAAGGCTCCTTTCCAGCCTGTACTGGACTCCGTCTGAAGTCTTTATGACGATGAAGCCCTCAGCTCTCATTGTTTCGCGGTTCATGTACCGCTGCCGCTCGGAGAGCTCGCCTTTTGACGATTTTGATGACAGTCCGTAAAAGATGAATTTTATAAAAGTGGCGATTGACGATTTTCCTGATTCGTTGGCGCCGTCTATTACATTTACACCGCTGCTCAGGGATATGTCGCGGTTTCTGACACCGGCGAAGGCAATGATGTGCAAGGATTTTATGACCATTTGTCCGCCCCCTCACATTGTTTCGTCTTCAAGAGCGCGCACTGCATATCTCAGCGCCCTTGTAGCGATCTCTTTTTCCCGTGGATCTTTTGAATTCAGTTTTTCAGAAAGCAGCCTGTATACCTCACCTTTTATGCCTATATCGCTTTCAAGAGCTTTTTCATCGATATCCGGATGGGTAAGATCTCTGACCCTGAGGCAGAAAACAGGATACTCAGCCGATTCGAGCATTTCTGTGTCTATAACCAGTGCGGGAGAAACCGTTCCTGTCAGATCAAGAGACAGAAGGGTATCTTCGCTGTATTTGGAGGCTGAAATGAAGTCCAGGATCATGTTCCTGACATCGTTCATGGTGGACGCGCCTTCCACCGGAAGCACTCCGGTCTCATATCTGCGGTTCGACAGTCTTATCCTTTTTACGGTCACCTGCGAAATACCGTTTTCCTTTTGTATCTCGACCATGCAGGCTCCCTTGGGGCCTCTTTCGTCAAATCCCCTGGGTTCCAGACAGCCGCAATAGCACCACTTTCCATCGGGCCCCGGTTCGGGGGGATTGTGTATATGTCCCAGAGCAGAGTAGTCCGCCCCGAAGTTTTCAAGATCGTCCTGAGTCACAGGGCAGCAGTTGTTCGACTGCCTGGGACTTACCATGTCGCAATGCCCCACCAGTATGTTTATTTTCCCAGGGTCATCTACTGTCAGATTTCTGAAAGGTACCTCCGTCATTTCCCGTCCTGTGAACGCATATCCGTAAACGCAAACTTCCGGGGAGTCTGTTTTGACTGAACTGAGGATACCGGTCCTGAATACATGTACATTTTTAGGGAATATGTTCTTCTGCCATATGCTCGTCGAGGAGGCACAGTCATGATTGCCCGGCGTTATGAATACAGGCTTGCTGAAGTTTTCAAACTCACTCTGGAGAAGGTTGAGCGTTTCGCCTGTTATGTATTCCCCGTCAAAGACGTCTCCCGCGATCAGTATCATGTCGGCAGAATTCATTTTTGCATAGTTCATCATGGACGTAAAAGAGGCCCTGAGCTCGTTCCTGCGGATCTCCGCATTCCTTGGGCTCAGGCCTGAAAACGGGCTGTCAAGGTGGATGTCACCTGTGTGGAGAAGTTTTACAGTGTCCATCGTTCCCTCCGGAAAAAGAGATTGTCGATATCTTTCGCATACCATTATATCACAAAGCCGGCTTTTTGTATTGTATTCTGGCAGAATATGCGAATATGCGTCGGCTTCGAAAGCAGAATAT
>JAFTCY010000032.1 GCA_017454465.1 Clostridia bacterium | reverse complement strand
TATGAATGTCAACTATAAAGTGAGCCACGCGCTCGTTTGATTTTGAGCCACTTTCGCTCGCTTGAAAGTGAGCCACCTACGAGTTGCGTTTTGTATGTTCCAGCCTGTAGGACTCACCATTCATATCCAGTATATATGACTTAAAGGTAAGCCGGTCTACAAGCGCCGCGACCATAGCAGAATTCTCGAACAGCTCAGTCCATTCCGAGAATGCCAGATTCGTTGTTACAATGATGCTGCCGCGTTCACTGCGGTCGGCAATGACCTTGAAGAGAAGTTCTGACTGATAACGGTCAAAACTCACATACCCCATTTCGTCAAGGATCAGCAGGTCGACACTTCCGATCTTTTTCTCAAGCTTCCCGAGAGAATAATTATCTCTGGCTTCTGCAAGTTCCGTCGACAAGGAAGCCGCGTTTTTAAAGAGAACGCTCATACCGGATGCACAGGCTTTAAGGCCGATCCCGATAGCGATATGTGTCTTGCCTCGTCCGGGGTTGCCGATCATTACAAGGTTTTTCTTCTCACGGATAAAACGGCAGCTGGCCAGTTCATTCATAAAGATATTTGATATTTTACCATCATATCGGGATATATCCAGTTCATCCAGGGTCTTGGTGTACGGAAAGCATGCCTGCTTCAGTCTGCGACGGTTGTTATTCTCCTGTCGCTGGTCATACTCTTTCTGCATAAGAGTGAGAAGCAGTCTGTCAAAGCCTGCATCAGGATCGGCCTGGCGAATGACATCGCCGAAGGATGTGAACGTCGGAACTCTAAGCAGTTTTGAAAGGATTCTTATCTGTTCATTTGTCGGATCAGTCACTTGCTGCAGCCCCCTTTCCGATGCTGAGAGCATCATACTGACGGAGGTCCACGGGTCTGACAGTAACGACATCCCGAATCACAGGGGCTGCCTCCATAAGCTGTCTGTCCGCATAGTGGCGCAGAACAGCGAGCACATGGTCTCCATGAGGCTTCTGCAGTCTGAGTTGTTCCAGCACTTCAGGAGGGACATTCTGCTTTACCGGCGCCGCATCAAAAACGGCTCTGGGTCTTTTTTCAAGAAGAGGCATGTAATCATTAAGGTGATAGGAAGTTTGGTTTCTTCCCATAAGCCTGTCATGAGTTGAAATGAGTTCTCCGCGATAATAGATCTCTATGGTTTCGGGATACCCCTTGATACTGACGGAAAGACCAACATACTTTACCGGCACGGAATAGGTATTTGTCCTGAACCTTACTGTCGAAAACGTGGTTACCCTGGCATCCGCACACCTGGCAGTTTCAAACCGGTAACCCGGCAGCGGTCTCAGATGCTTTCGTTCTTCAGCCAGAAGAACAGCTACCTTTTCGTTTCGGCTCCTGATCACGGTATTCTCATATTTTCTGCATCGTTCCATGAGCAGCTGGTTGAGTTCGGCTATGTTTGATACCCGAGGTATCGGAACACATATGTTCCGTCTGGCCCAGCCGACAAGACCTTCGACAAGGCCTTTTTCATGGCCTTCTGCAGGATTACAGAATACAGGTTCGTACCCGTAATGAGCACTGAGTGCATCATATCCCGGCTGTAAACGCGCGTATGCTCCGAATCCCTCCTTGACTGCGATCTTGCTGTTGTCAAAGATGACTCTGCCTGGAACGCCGCCGAACTCGTCGAAAGACTTTACGATCGCGTCATGGAAACTTTCCTCGTTCTGTTTATGATAAGCCAGAACGACCGGCCTGCAGCTGTAACAGAGTCTTGCACAGAACAGGTTGATCCGGATCTTGTTTTCCCCCTCATAGATGTCAGCTTCGCCCCAGTCGATCTGCATGGCATCTCCGGGATCAAACTGCAGCGGCACGAATGCCTGAGGCATTGTGCCCTTGATCTCGCGCACCTTTCTGCGGATCGTCGATTCGCCGCCGGAGAAGCCCTTTTCTTCAACTAAACGGTCGTAAATACGTTTGGCTGTATGCTTCTGTTTCTTGAAGGAAACATGTTTGTCCTCTTCGAGGCAGCTCCTTATAAAGGTCTCTATCTCACTTGTGAGGACCGTCGATTCGCGTTCCGGAATCTTACGTTCCCAGGGAACTGCTTCTCCGGCGCAATACTTCTTGACAGTATTACGTGAGATACCCATTGTTTTTGCAATGTTTCGCTGGCTTTCGCCTGCGAGATAGCGCTGACGGATCTGTTTGTAATCATTCACTGTTATAACCACCCTTGATCACCTCTGAACCTCATGATGTGTTCAGAGTAATATCAAAGTGGCTCACTTTCAAGTGAGCGTTTTCGTTATGAATGGCTCACTTTTAGATTAGCATTTATAACTATCCGTGACTGTCTTCATTTCGTTGGGTATAGTATATCGCAAATAGGACTGAAAGTGGTCGCTTGTCAGGCGACATTTTTCGCTTCTTGATCAGGTATAGTAATCTTATATATAGCTTTTTTGCTCATTCCTGTTATTCAGTAAAGCTCATTTGTATCCCTTTCACTGAGTACCTTATATTCCTTTGCAGGCAGCCAGAGGATCCACTAAGTCAGATTACGATAAGAGAGACCCCTGTAGGTTATAATTTGATCAGAAAAAC
>JAFTCY010000031.1 GCA_017454465.1 Clostridia bacterium | reverse complement strand
CCTCCCTGAAGTAGTCGACCAAATCGTCGATGTCATCGTCAACTATGAAGCAGCGGGCCTTGTCGGTCAGATAATCAGAACCGGTCTCCAGTTCGTTTGCAGCCCTCATGGCGGTGATGTGTCTCTCGCTGGTATCGTCGAGCTGATGGTATTTCCAGTTTACGGCAATATCAACTGCTATCAGGCACAGAGCGGTTATCACGGCCAGTATAGCGACTATGATCCCGAATTTTCTGAGGCTGACTCCTTTTTTTATGATGTTCTTCGAGGATTCGGAAAGCTCGTCTGAAGAATCCTCCTCGCCGTTCTCCCGGTTGAGAAACTCTATGGCCTTCTCCGGCGAGATATGGTGATGTTCCAGTCCGTCAAGTCTTTCTCCGGCTTCTCTTCTTATCCTTTCATTTTCGAGTTTCTCTTCAATGAACCTCACAAACTCAGCCGGAGTCACAGGCTTGGAGAAATAATAGCCCTGGATGATGTCGCATCCCAGTTTTTTCAGTCCCTTGAGCTGCTCTTCGGTCTCGATCCCTTCGGCGATCACGGGTTTTTTGAGATGCTTGGCGATGTTTATGATGACCTGAAGGATGCTGGTGTTGCCCCCTTCGCGGAATGCGTTTCTGACAAATCCCATGTCGATCTTTATCACATCCACAGGAAGAGTACTCAGCATATTCAGGGAAGAGTATCCCGTTCCGAAATCATCAAGCTCTGTCTGAAGCCCGAGCTCGCGCAGTTCTTTTACGTTTTCTATGATCTGGTCAGAATCCGAAGTGTACGCGGACTCAGTGATCTCAAGATAGAAATCTTCCGGCTCAAGCTCTTTTACCGAAAGTATGTTTTTCCACACCTGAATGAGCTCCGGGTCAAACAGATCTATCCTGGAAACGTTAACAGACACCGGCATGCACCAGCCGTATTCTCTTTTCCAGTCCCTGATCTGGTCGGCCACTGTATGCCAGACATACTTGTCCAGTTCTCTGATCAGGCCGTTGTTCTCGAAAAGCGGTATGAACAAGCCCGGGCTGACTGTCCCCCGCTTCGGGTGGTTCCATCTCACCAGGGCCTCCGCGGATGACAGGACCGGAGTCTCTGAACGTATATTGTACTTCGGCTGATAGTACACCTGAAACTGTTTTTCGTCGATTCCTGCCCGGAAATCCTCAATCAGCTGTTCCTCATCAAGTTCCCTGTTGTGAAGGGCCTCGTCGAATACGCCGATGCTTTCTGTAAAGCTTCCTCTTACAAGATCGGAAGCGGTCTTTGCCCTGTCGAACCTCTGTTCAAGAGGGATCTCCTTGCTCACATGGGGATATACACCCATTCTTGTCCTGACAAGAATGCTCTCGTTTTCATCCAGAATGTCACCTGATACCCTGTCCAGAAAGCCCGCATAGTCATCATCGCCATGACTCATGTATATCAGGAAGTGATCTGCGTCCAGACGGCAGGCAAGACCGCCGTTCTTTTCTACTTCCCTCATAATGTTTGAGCCCAGTTTCGATATGACTGAATCGCCGTAGTCCTTCCCGTATCTGGCGTTAAGTATGTGGAAGTGGTTGACGTCAACCAGGCATGCGTCCATGTCAGCATCCGGATTCAGCTCGTCCGCCTGCCGTGCATATCTGTAGAAATATTCACGGTTCAAAAGACCAGTCAGCTCGTCTCTTTCCGTCATGCTGATGGTCTGCATATCCTCGTAAAGTTCTATGACTCTTTCAACGCGGGCTTTCAGAACTTCCGGATTATACGGTTTTGATACGAAGTCCACCGCGCCCAGCTGCAGGCATTCGATCTCATCCTTATGCTCCTGGCTGGATGTCTGTACCAGCACGGGGATCCTGGACAGTTCCTCATCGCTTTCCATGATCCTCAGCAGTTCAAGTCCGTTCAGCTTGGGCATCTGAAGATCAAGAAGGACTATAGACGGCTTATGGCTGCTTTTCATGACGTCCAGCGCTTCCTCGCCGTCCGACACCATGATCACATCGTAGTCGTCTTTCAGAATATTCTCGAGAAGAATACGGTTGATGTATTCATCCTCAGCCACAAGTACTCTTCTTTTTATGCTACGGGAAAAAGATTCCATATCATGCTTTTCCTTTTCCAGGTCAATTCCTTTGTCATTAGTCACAACTATCCCTGGTAAGTATACACGAAATCAGTGATCAAAACAAGAGTAATCCTTATAATGAATCGCCTATCCGGCCCCCGAAGGGATATGTCAGCTATGTCAGAAAAAAAGCCGCACTCCGTTGCGATTTTATCTCTAAAGTGGTAAAATCAAACAGAAAATACATCAATCGGAAGGATTTGTTATGGACAGGATAAAATCTATCATAAGTCAGATGACACTTGATGAGAAAGCTTCTATGTGTTCAGGGGGCGGAGGATGGACAACAGAAGAGATCAAACGGCTCGGGATACCCGAGATCTGGCTGACAGACGGCCCCCATGGCCTCAGGAAGCACATCGGAAGAAAAGACAGCACCGGTGCTGACATCAGCGAACTGGCGGTCAGTTTTCCCTCTGCCGTTGCGACGGCTTCTTCCTTCAATACCGACATTGCAAGAAATATCGGAGCCGAGATCGGCGAAGAGTGCCTGAGGGAGAATGTCCAGGTCCTTCTCGGACCCGGCGCAAATATCAAAAGACATCCCCTTTGCGGAAGAAACTTTGAGTATTTTTCAGAGGATCCCGTGCTTGCAGGCGACATCGCGTCCGCATTTATAAACGGGCTGCAGAGCAAGGGCGTTGCCGCATGCGTAAAACATTTCTGTGCCAACAACCAGGAGACCTGGAGAATGACAATTTCTTCCGAAGTGGGAGAAAGAGCGCTTCGTGAGATCTACGCAGCAGTCTTCGAACGCATAGTAAAAAAATCAAAGCCATGG
>JAFTCY010000030.1 GCA_017454465.1 Clostridia bacterium | reverse complement strand
TCCCAGAGCAGAGTAGTCCGCCCCGAAGTTTTCAAGATCGTCCTGAGTCACAGGGCAGCAGTTGTTCGACTGCCTGGGACTTACCATGTCGCAATGCCCCACCAGTATGTTTATTTTCCCGGGGTCATCTACGGTCAGATTTCTGAAAGGTACCTCTGTCATTTCCCGTCCTGTGAACGCATATCCGTAAACGCAAACTTCCGGGGAGTCTGTTTTGTCTGAACTGAGGATACCGGTCCTGAATACATGTACGTTTTTCGGGAATACGTTCTTTTGCCATATGCTCGTCGAGGAGGCGCAGTCATGATTGCCCGGCGTTATGAATATAGGCTTGACAAAGCTTTCAAACTCGCTCTGAAGCAGGTTCAGCGTTTCGCCGGTTATGTATTCCCCGTCAAAAACGTCTCCCGCAATCAGTATCATGTCGGCAGAATTCATTTTTGCATAGTTCATCATGGACGTAAAAGAGGCCCTGAGTTCGTTTCTGCGGATCTCCGCATTCCTTGGGCTCAGGCCTGAAAACGGGCTGTCAAGGTGGATGTCACCTGTGTGGAGAAGTTTTACAGTGTCCATCGTTCCCTCCGGAAAAAAGAGATTGTCGATATCTTTCGCATACCATTATATCACAAAGCCGGCTTTTTGTATTGTATTCTGGCAGAATATGCGAATATGCGTCGGCTTCGAAAGCAGAATATTGCTTCCTTTTTCCAAGGATGAGATCCATTTTCAGTCACGGCCTTCACTCCGTCTGACTCAGCAACGATTTTTTCTGGAGAATTGCAAAGAAAGAGCGCATGCGGTATAATGAAAACGTTACAAAATAGTTCACATTGTATTCCGGCTTTGTGCATCACGGCACAGGAAAACACCGGCAATGCCCAAAAGACAGGAGACGGGTTGAGAGATCATGAAAGACAAGTGGAACATAGACGGAAGAGGAATCGTACTGGATGTCAGAAAAGAGAACTGCCCTCAGGATGATAACATCGAAATGTCGGGGAGAAAAATATCGGCAGTGGTCTGTTATGGAGCTGATGAGAACGGTGTCCTGAATCTTTCAAGACGCACATTTTTCCCGACGCTCCGCACTATACCAAACGACACATATGCATCTCTTATGCACGAGTTCGGCAGGGAAGCGGAGATTTCTTTCCTGATCAGCGGACAGCCTGTAACCGAATATGCGGTACGGTTCAGGATCAGCGGGTCGCTGACGGCGGTGGCGAGGGATTCAGAGGAAAGAATCGAGATCGAGCATACGGTATTTCCCTCGGTTGATAAGTACGTGCTTTGCGAATCTGTTACAGTGAAGAATCTGACAGACCTGCCGCTGGATATTGCTGCCGTATTCCCGGATAAAGTGTCGTACAGCAGGGGCACAAAGGGAGTATACGTTCTGGAACAGGCCATGACAGGGAAAAAAGAAATGGTGATCGGGCCCGGCTGTTCAGAAAACTATGGGATCTTTTTCTCCGCGAGGATCCTGTCCGAAGAAAGAGTTGATCCTGATGTCGCAGCAGAACTGGACTCCAGACGCAGTTATGTTTCGGATATCTTTGACGGAAGTCTGGTCCTTAAGACCGATGACCCGGCAATAGATCTGGAATTTGCTTTTTCAAAACTCAGGGTTACCGAAAGCGTGTTTGATACGGCAAGAGGACCGATGCACTCTCCTGGGGGACAGCGCTATTACGGAGCGATCTGGACGAACGATGAGGCTGAGTATGCAGCTCCGTATTTCGGGTTTTCAGGTGATCCTTACGGCTGCCGCGCAATGAAGACGCTGATGGATCTTTACCGCCCGTTTATGCATCCGCTGCTTTACAGGATACCTTCCTCGATAATATCAGAGGGATTTGATATCTGGGAGGCAGCCGGCGATGAGGGCGACGCATCAATGTATCTCTATGGGATATCGAGGTTCCTGCTCGAGCGCGGTGACCGGGAAGAGGCGGGACGGTACTTTGATACTATCGACTGGTGTATCCGGTACATAAAGTCCAGGATGTGTGGAAACGGAACTGTGACATCCGATTCCGATGAAATGGAAGGACGTCTTGCTTCAGGCGACAGCAATTTACTGACGAACAGCCTGACATACGGCGGTCTGGTATGCGCTTCATATCTGGCGCGGGACCTCGGGTATCCCGAAAAGGCGAGCGAGTACTCCGAAACAGCCAAGGGACTCAGGGCGGCAATTGAAAGTGTTTTCGGAGGACGGGTCGAGGGATACGACACATATATGTATTTCCCGGGATGCGACCAGGTCAGAGCCTATTCTTCTTCTCCGCTTACCGTGGGAATTTATGACCGGGCCGAAGGAACAGCAGAGGCTCTGACAGAAAAACTGTGGACCGGAAACGAATTTCTCTCTTCCTCCGACAGTCCGATATTCTGGGACCGCTCCACTCTGTATTCTTTCAGAGGATTTTTTGCTGCAGGACTTGGCGAAAAGTGTTTCCCGCTTTTCAGAAGATATACCGAGAACCGGCTGCTGGGGGGCAGGGTGCCTTATCCTGTTGAAGCCTGGCCGGAAGGAGAAATGAGCCATCTTTCAGCGGAGGGTGGACTTTATGCAAGGACTGTGATAGAGGGGATCCTGGGTATTACGCCGGCCGGATTGAGACGATTCATTCTCAGGCCAGGCATCTCTTCACAGCTCCGCCGCGCATCGTTGAGCGGTATAAATGCTTTCGGGACCTGTTTCGACATAACTGAAGAGCTGAGAGACGGATCATGCAGGGCTACAATTACAGACAGGAACGGGAAACTGCAGGTTTTTGACATTCCGTCCGGCAGCAGTGCCGAGGTCTTCCTGGACTGAGGAGCACTTGTCAGAGCCCTGCTGCATTTCCCGGCCTGATGTTAACATTCCTGAGGATATGTTTTCACACAGGAAAACAAAAAGCATTGGAAAGAACTGATGCCGCAGTACGATCGGGCGACGTAACAGATCTGCACATCAGCATATGGAAAGAAGCACTGCGCAGTGAGCAGAAAGATGATCTCAGCATTTCTGGCGGTCCTGCTGGCCGTAGCATGCATCCCGGCAGTTTTCGCGGCTGAGGGGCATGAGAATTTCATGAAAAGGTACGAATATGACGAGTCGGTGTTTTCCGACGTTACTCCGGGCGACTGGTTCTTTGAGAACGCTGGATCCGTATACGAATACGGTCTCATGAACGGCAAAGGCCGGAAAGGTTCGATCCTAAAGGCAACTTGACGGTGGCTGAGACCCTGACGATCGCCGCAAGACTGAACTCGATCTATTCTAGGGGATCTGACGAATTCGAAAAAAAGGTCTTTCAATTTATACCTGATATTCGAGGCAGGAGAAAAGTTATGGAAGAAATGGTAATTGAGTGTATTCCAGGTGACGGATATGTACGACCCAGGTCGATGTATTATTCTTCAACAGGTGTGTTATCACGTCTTAACTACTATGCCTTTTATTCTGGAATTAATCAGTTGACAGGAGACATAGACTCCGGGAACTGGGAAGTCAGTTACCTGCTGTCGATGTTCAAATATCGCCATAAAGATTTTATATTACTTGAAAAACCGGTGATTATTGTAAACGGCACACCATCTTCTTTGGAGGGTATATCTGGAAATACATGCTATATGGACGAACTGTACCCGTTGTTTTCATCTAATAGAACTGTAAAGGAACAAATCATTCGTGGTATTAAACGCAGCGGTAGTAATCTATCTTGCTTGGAAATTATTGACCACTTCAAATTGGATGATCAGCGTTTTGAACGTCCAATCAAACAAACGGGGAACGAAAGATTTCGTGCAATGGCTGCAATAGGAACTGCATACGGAAAGAAATTGTTCTGCTTCCCATGGTTCAGCCGCGAACGCTTCAACGGATTTCATAACAACATTAGTGGATGTTTAAAAATGTTGGAAAATCTGGGAAAAATAGTTGTCTTGCCTGTTGGCGAACGATACAGCGAGAGCAATGAACAAAAGAACGATGAGGTAAAATCAGTTGTTGAAAGATCACCAGATGTTGAGGCGTTAATCGAATTCAACGGCACAAAAAATAGACCTGTGTGCAGTGGTTACAGACCAGCGCATCTTGTCAAAGATGACTATCTGACTACTGGTACTCATACATACTACTCCGACGAGCCAATCCCGCCAAATGGAAAAACAATGGGAACCATTACATTTATCACTCCAGGAGCATATCCACATTCCTTGTGGATTGGCAAAAAAGTTAGGATACAAGAAGGTGAACGTATCGTTGGATACGCTACCATAACCAAGATTTTTAACCATCTTTTACAAAAAACAGATAGTCCTGACTAATCAAAAAGCAAAAAAGCAATCTTAGAATTTTCAAATAGTTGACAGGCGAAGTTCGCTGGCTACAATTTGGCTACAAAAAACCGAAATAATCCTTGTAAATCAAATAAAGCATGGAATAAAAAGACACAAACCGCATTTTGATGTGGTTTGTGACCATATAAGATCCATGGGCTGAGTGAGACAAGTCACCGTGCATTCTTCGACGTTAATCGTAAATACCGAAGTCTGTTCTTTCGGGGACAGAGAATCGCAGGATGTCTTATGGCTTCCGGAATTTGCCGAGTCTTCCCCGGCGACCCGGGAGCTTTTGCGTTAACGGGCAGCGGAAGGAGATCCCTGAATGAAGGGGCTTTTGGAGTGAACCGTATCACTCAGTTTTCTTATTGCATTGGACCCGGCCATTTGGTATAATGATATCTGTATAGATATGACATCAAATCTTCGGGATATTCGATTTTTTGGAGGAAAAATGATAAAGATAAAAAATCTGGCGGCAGTCATTCTTGTTTCCGCCCTCCTTGTTCTTCCAGGGTGCAGGGACGCCGCACCTGTGCAGACGGATACGACTGACAGCGGCTCGGAGTGGCAGTCTGGCGAATCAGTGAGATCTGCCTCAACACAGCCGGTGTCGGGAAAACTCATTCCGGACACGATCATCGAGACATCGGACAGGGTAGAGCCCGTTGACGGTGTTCTGCTCCACGTCATCGCGTGCGGCGACAACCTCATTCATCCGAATATCTACATGGACGCAGCCATAAGAGGGACGGCTGAAAAAGAATACGATTTTCTCCCAATGTATGAATATATAAGGCCGTATATATCAGAGGCGGATATCGCCTTCATAAACCAGGAGACCGTCATGGCGGGAGCCGAGTACGGCTATTCAGGCTATCCCTGCTTCAACTGTCCCCAGCAACTGGGTCTTGATCTGGTAGAGATAGGCTATGATGTGATCAACATGGCAAACAACCACGAGCTTGACAAAGGAGAGAGCGGTTACAGGAGCACCCTTGATTTCTGGCACGAGCAGCCTGTCACACTTTTGGGAGGGCATTACGATCAGAATGATTTTGACGATATCAGGGTCACGGAATATGACGGGCTGAGGATCGCGTGGCTGTCATACACATACGGCACAAACGGAATAACCCTTCCTTACGGGTCTGAAATGGTGGTCCCGTACATAGATGAGGAAAGGATCGTTTCAGATATGCAGAGGGCAAAGCAGATCGCCGACATGACGATCGTTTCGATGCACTGGGGCATTGAGTATACATATGATCCCATACCGGACCAGAGACATCTTGCCCAGGTCATCGCCGATAACGGGGCTGCTGTTATACTGGGACATCATTCACATTGCCTTGAGCCTGTCGAGTGGATAGAGGGCAAAGACGGAAACAGGACACTGTGCATTTTTTCACTGGGGAACTTTGCCTGTGGGCAGGCTTCACCCATGACTCTCGTAGGCGGGATGCTGTCGTTCGATATTTCGCTGGTGGGCGGAAAGTATGAAATAACCAGTCCTCTTCTGACGCCCACTGTAATATACTACGACTGGAACTGGTACAATACGAGGGTATACCCCCTGGATATGTATTCATCGGACATTGCCGCAACGCACGGCCTGGGCAACCCGTCGATATACGGGCAGGCACTTACATATGATACAGCGAAAAACATAGTTCTCGGGTGTATCGATCCGGAATTTCTCCCGGATTATCTCAAATAGGCGGAAAATGATATGGCAGGTTACAGAAAAAACAAGATAGACGGAGCTTTTACCGAGGAGTGCGCCCGCATAATCAGGGATGTCAAGGACCCGAGAGTATCCGGCGCGATGATAAGCATTACAGGAGCAGATGTCTCGGCGGACCTCAAGTATGCAAAGGTATATTATTCAGTCTACGGCGAATGCGACGAAAAGGAACTTAAAAAGGGCCTGAAGTCAGCAGCTCCTTTCTTCAGGTCCCGCCTTGCGGAAAGCATTAATCTGAGGCAGACGCCGGAGATAACCTTCGTCAGGGACGAGGGGATGAAACGCGGGGCTGAGATATCTGCCCTCATAAAGAAGATAGAGGAAGAAAGGGAAACGAATCCGGATGAGCAGTGAGATCACCGGCGGCCCCATGGGTATCCTTGTGATCGACAAGCATGCCGGGGTGACCAGCCATGACATTGTATCCCGGTGTCGGAAACTCTATTGCACAAGAAAGATAGGTCACACGGGAACTCTTGATCCCATGGCTACCGGAGTGCTGGTGATCCTTGTGGGCAGAGCAGCCAAAGCTTCTGAATACCTCATGGAGCATGACAAGAAGTACATCTGTGAGATGAAGCTGGGGATCACCACAGACACCGAGGATATAACCGGAAGGGTGCTTTCGGCTTCCGATGATATCCCTGACGAAGCTGAGGTGCTGAGGACGGCGGGAGAGTTCTCCGGGCATATAACCCAGGTCCCGCCCATGTATTCCGCTTTGAAGGTGGGGGGCAGGAAACTGGTGGACCTCGCAAGGCGCGGAGAAGAGGTCAGCCGGGAACCGAGAAGTGTTTGCATAAAATCCCTGAAGGCTGAGAGGATTTCACGTGACAGCTACAGACTGTATGTAGAGTGCACAAAAGGCACATACGTAAGGACACTGTGCGCTGATATCGGCAAAAAACTCGGTTGCGGTGCAGCCATGAGCTCTCTCAGAAGGACCGCATCGGGTGTATATACCATAGATTCGTCGCTGGCTGTTGACGAACTTGAAGGATTGAGCTATGAGGAAAGAGTTGAAAGGCTGCTTCCCGTGGAATCGGCGTTTGCCGGCATGCCTGCCGTAAGACTCGACAAAAGGCAGGCTGCTCTTGTGAAAAACGGTTCTATGATAGATCAGAAAATGCTTGGACTTGACCTGAAGGAAGGAGAGCTTGTCACGCTGTCCGAAGGAAATGACTTCTTTGCCATAGGCAGGGCAGTCAGGGGAACGGACAGTATCTGCATAAGGCATGACAAGCTTTTCGTTCTTTGAATTATATCTGCGGAAGGAGGGTGAGAAAAGTGGGACTGTCGGAGAGATATGACAAAAAATATCTCGGCCGTACCGGGGCATATATCATTACGGCAGTATTCGCTGTTGCCGTTATGATCTTTGCCGGCTATTACATTGTCGGAAAGTTCTCACCCGAGATGGAACTGTCGGACGCGGTCGTAGAAACCGTCATAAAGACTGAGTCCACTGAGGCTTATGTCTTCAGAGACGAAACTCCGGTCTTCATGTCTTCGTCACACAGCGGGGGGGTCGTCAGATCAGTAGGAGACGGGGATAAGGTCTCGGCCGGACAGAAGATAGCAGAAATATATACAAACGACTCACCCGAGATCATGCGGAGAATGGCTGAGCTTGACGCACAGATCGAACTGCTTGAGAAAAGCAGCGGAGACCAGAAGTACATGTATTCCGCACAGGCCGCAGAGCAGGAGATCTACAACAGCTTCCTCCTTATACGTGAATCAGCTGAAAAGGGAGACCTTTCGGGAGCCACAAAACTGAAATCTTCTGTTCTGCTGGGCGTAAAAAGGAAAGAGATACTGACAGGGGACAGTACAGATCTTGGAAAGCAGATCGAGGAACTGAACAGGGAAAGAGAATCTTTAAAATCCCAACTGGGAGCCAGGGTAGAAACCGTTTCGGCCATAGGGGCGGGATATTTCTTTTCTGAATATGACGGATATGGTGAGACATTTTCCACATCACAGCTCGAAGACATTACTTTCAGCAGGCTGAGCAGTATTACGGACAGTGCTGAGCCTTCGCTTCCGGACAACTGTATCGGGACCCTGGTGCGGGGTTATAAGTGGTATATCGCATGTGAGCTTTCCCAGACGATGTACCTGGAGGAAAACGGCACGTATTCTGTCTTTTTCCCGTACAACAATCTCAGCCTGAGAATGAAACTGGAAAATGTCGTGTCAGATGAAGCCGGAGAAAAGCATTTCGGCATATTCAGCTGCGGAATGATGCCGAAAGACTTTGACTATGCCAGGAAACAACCCGTCAGGATAGATCTTATGGAGTATGACGGGTTTAAGATCCCGCTTACCGCGCTCAGAGTGGTGGACGGATATCAGGGCGTGTATATAAAGAACAAAGTATCAATAGAATTCAGGCGCGTCAGTGTGATCTACGAAGGTGACGGGTACGTCATATGCACCGGGAACCCGGATGATTCCGACAGCACGGCAGTCCCTGCAGTGCAGGGTGGGCAGGAATACCAGTGGATCAGGCAGAACGATGTCATAGTGGTAGAGGGAACAGGCATATACAGCGGCAAGGTCGTTGACTGAGGCGGTGAACATAGCATGACGGAAGAAAGAAAAATCGAGCTCAGGGATAATTACCTGAGAGTCATTGAAAGAATAGAGAATGCGAAACAGAAGCGGGGAGGGGGAGAAGTCCGCCTGCTCGCTGCCACAAAGACCGTGGATCCAGAGGAGGTGGTATATCTCATAGAGACCTTCGGGCTGGATCTGTGCGGAGAGAACAGAGCCCAGGAGTTTACCGCAAAATATGACGCTGTTACCGGTGCGGGAGCCAGGTTGGATTTTATAGGCCATCTTCAGACAAATAAAGTCAAATATATAGCGGGAAAAGCCGGGCTGATCCATTCTCTCGATTCTGTGAAACTTGCTGAAGAAATACAGCGGGTTTGCGAAAAGAGAGATGTGGTCCAGGATGTTCTCGTTGAAGTCAATATAGGGATGGAGGAGTCAAAATCAGGGATAGCAGGGTCTGAAGTGCGTGATTTTCTGGAACAGCTTTCGTGTTTTGACAGGATCCGGGTATGCGGTATGATGACAATGGCTCCCAAATGTGAGAATACCAGCGAGTTCCGCAAATATTTTAGAGAATCTTATACTATTTTTGTTGACAATTTCGGAAAAAAATTGCATAATATGGGAGAGCATGTATTGCTGTCGATGGGAATGAGCGACAGTTTCGAGTGCGCGATCGAAGAGGGCTCGAATCTTGTAAGGGTCGGCAGCGCGATATTCGGCTCCAGAAAGTATTAATATCATTCCTGCCGCATATGGCAGAACGGAGGCATATATATGGGTATCATGGACAGACTGAAGAAAGTTACAGGTTCCAATGAGGTCTATGACGACAACTACGAGGAAGATTACTACAACGGATTTGACAATAACGACGGGTATGCGGATGATGTCAATGATAATGACGTACAGCTCGCAAACGGACCCGCGGCTCAGTATCAGGCTGTAGGAAATCAGCACGTTAATATGGGGCCTCAGGGAGGGATCAGCCTTTCCGGAGCCAATATCAAGATGCAGGTAGTACGTCCCCCGCAGACATATGATACTGAGATCGCATCGCAGATAGCGAACCATCTGCTCAACAAGTGCACAGTTGTTCTCAATCTCGAAAACACAAGCAAGGAAGCATCCCGCAGGCTTATTGACTTCCTGTCCGGGGTTGCATATTCCATCGGGGGCAATCTGAGAAGAATCGCTACGAGTGCGTATGTTATCACCCCTTCCAACGTGGATGTCGGGGAAGCTAAGGTCACGCAGCGCAAGGCTGAGCCTCAGCCCGAACCGGAACCTGAGCCTGAAAAAGACAACGGACTTGACGATTTCGCAGATTTCAACTAAGATTGCCCGCTGACAGCGCAGCAGTCAAACAGTGCGCAGAGGTGGATTTTGGATAACGTTTTTTATGTGATCAGGACCGCAGCGTACATATTTATTGATGCGTTGCTGGTATGCATGGTGGTGGGAGCTGTCATGAGCTGGATCATGCCCGATGAGGATAACAAATTCACAAGGGTGGTCTATGCAATCACAGATACGCTTACCTGGCCTGTCAGGGCATTGTTTGACAGGTTCGGATGGTTCAGGAATTCACCGGTTGATGTGCCGTTCATAGTTACGGTGATTATTTTGGCGTTGCTGAGCTATGCATGCATGATATAGAAAGACATATGATTATTTCTGTCAGCGTTTCAAGGGCTTTGGATAAGTTCCGCGAGTCGGAGTATTCTGTTGCGGCAACGAACTTTCTTTCGCCTGCGGAAAAGATAGATGTATATAATGAACTAATCGCCCGTATCGGAAACGGAATTTCCAGATGCTTCTTTTGGGGCGGCAGCCGTGGTGCCGAAAGGTGCGCCACGGTTTTTTTGCCAGAATGGCTGATGCCGGATGCAGCGCCCCACTCATTGCCGCTGGATGCGGAAAGAAACCTGGACTTTGCGGAATTTCTGTCAGTAAATCCTGAGATCGCAGAAGAAATTGGGATAAAATGCATCAGGATAAGCGGAAGCCAGTATGGAAGGCTTGGACACAGAGACTGTCTGGGCGCTCTGATGGGCCTTGGCGTTGGCCGGGAATATATAGGTGATATTTTCAGAATATCAGACAGGGAGGCCGGAGTATTCGTTTCTGAAAAGATCTCGGGTTATGTGTGCGCTGAATTGAAAGCGGTCGGTCACGACTCGGTCAAAACAGAGATTATGGATTCTGATCCTCTTTTTGAGATCCCGAGGATATTTGAGGAAATGACGCTCAACGCAGCCTCCAGGAGGCTGGACTGTATTGTCAAGGCCATAACAGGAAGATCCAGGGAGGCTTCGGCAGATATGATCAGATCCGGACTTGTAGAGCGGTCTTACGTACAGGATCTGAAACCGGATTCCCAGGTAATGCCATATGATGTATTGTCTATACGGGGATACGGAAAATACGTCATTAAGGAAAGCGGCGGGGAGACCCGCAGCGGACGGATCAGGATAAACTGCAGCAAATACATTTAAATGATTGATGGAGGCTTTTATGGCAAGGAACTTCAAGGACAAGGACTTTTCAAAGATCATCAGAGGATATGCTCCGGAAGAAGTTGATGAGTATATCGGCTATATCGATGCAGAGTATGCCAAGGTTGAGCATGTTGCAGCCGATTACAGCAGGAAGCTTTCGCTTGCACTGAAAAAGCTGGAGGAAATGAACAACTATGCCCAGGAACTGGAAAACAAACTGGCAGCTGCTGACAGCAGAAGCCCTGAGACTGAGCTGGCCAACGCCAGGCTTGACGAGGCCGAAAAAGCAAGAAAAGCTGCGGAGGAAGCTGCAGATTCCGCTTTGCGCAGGGCTGACGAAATAATCAGAAAGGCGGAAGAAGACGCTGAAGAAGAACGCGAATCGATCCTTTCAGATGCCAGGGAAGAGGCAGAGAGGATAATAGAGGCGGCCAGAAAAGAGACAGCCGGGGCCAGGGAAGCTTCTGCGAAGATCCGCGGATCCGCCGAGAAGATGTACGGCGAGATAATCTCATTCAGGGACAAGCTGTTTGAAGCATATAACAGCCACATTGAATCCATTGAGAACATTACAAGCGGTGCGGGATCGCTGATATCAGGTGATGAGGAAGAAGATCCTTTCACTGCATATGGAGAAGAGTTCTCAGAAGAAGCAGAGAGCGATGATGCAGAGGTAGCAGAGAACTCCGGGTATGACGCAGATGAACTCCACGAGATCGCTGTCAGAATGGGTCTTTATGAACATGAACATCCTGCACCGGATCCCGAAGAGAACTTTGAAAGCAGTGCGGCAACGGAAGAGGGCGGGGATTCTTCCGCTCCCGGATCTGAAGACGGTTACCTGCCCGATGAACCATCAGAAATCGAGCCGGCAGATGACGGGCTGACAGAAGATCAGGCCCTTGATGAGATAGACAAGCTGCTTTCCGATGAGACATTTCAGGATGATATAGAGGATCTGCTTCAAAACCAGGACGTTGAATCACACGAAGAAGAAACTCCGGAAGATGCGGCATGGGAGCAGGCAGAAGAGTCTGAGGATAAATCCGAAGAGATATCTGAGGATGAGTTGACACGGAAAGAGCCTGATGAGGAATTCGCAGAATCTTTTGAAGATGTGCTGTCTGACGATGAATCCTGGGATGAATTTGAAGACGAGCCGTCTGAAGAGGTGCCCGGAGGATCAGCTGAAGAAGCATTTGAAGAGATATCTGATGAGGCTGACGGGTATACCGAAGACTTATCAGAAGATGGGTCTGACGGGGATTATTCCGGTCAGATACCAGAGGAAGAACAGCTGGATGTTGAGCAGACAGAAGCATCTGACGAAATAGATGATTTCTTCGACGTGAGCGAACTGTTCGGTGAATTTGCCGAAACAGGACCGGATTCTGAGAATCAGACAGAGGAAAGCAGTGGGGAAGAAAAATTCGACGTTGAGGCAGCTGACGAGATTTTTGGCGATGCCGGCGAGGAATACACTGAAGAGCTGGATAGAGAGCCGGAAAACAAATCTGAGGATCTCGGGGCCAACCTTTTAGAGTCAGCCGATGATGCGGCGGACGAGGGAGCTGACAAGGCTGATGACGTACGTTTGCCTGCAAGTGAGAGCATAGAAGGTTTTGAGTTTTTCGATGACCAGGAAGCCCTTGAAGAAGAGGATGAGCTAAGCAAACTTAAGAAATACTTTTCTGCAGATCTTGAAGGAAGCGACAGCAACGATGACAGCGACAGGAACTCGACCAATACCACCAGCGTTGCGTTGAACCTTGACGACTTTTTCAAAGATGATGAATCCAAAGATTTCTACGATGATGAAATAAGTCCTGAAGACTTTGACGGAATTGATGACGGTTCTGCCGGTTCAGACCTGGAAGAGGAATTCGACATTATTTTCGGGAAAATGAATCCTGCGAAGAGTGTTGAGGAAATAAAACGCCAGCCCATTATTCCTGCCGAGGAACCTAAAAATCCCAAGAGACATAGTTTTTGATAGAGAGGCATCATGTTAGTTTTTGCAATAATAGCGGCTGCGGTCGTAATCGTCGATCAGGTCAGCAAGTATTTGATATCTGTAAATCTCCCGGAGCCCGGTGACACTATACCTGTAATAAAGGACGTGCTCCATCTGACAAGAGTCAACAACGAGGGTGCTGCCTTCGGAATGCTGAGCAACCAGCGCTGGATATTCATGGTGCTTTCCGTAGTTGCCATTATAGGCCTCACTGTGTGGGCAGCGGTCTATATAGTGAAGACGAAAAACACCTGGATGCTTCTGTCGGCCGCTTTTGTGGTGGGCGGGGGAATAGGAAACATGGTAGACCGTATCTGGCACGGATATGTGATCGATTTTATCGACTGCAGATTCATCAACTTCTATGTTTTCAATGTTGCCGATTCCTTTGTCACCATCGGGTGCATTCTTCTCGTTATATGCCTTGTAGTGGAAGAGATCAAAGGCATAAGGGCTAGAAAAGCCGCCGAAGCGGAGGAAGAAGACGGCGAAGATGACGGAACAGTTTGATCTTTTCCCTGATCCGGAGGACTTTATTTCTGTGGAAGCGGAGACTTCCGGTGGCAGACTTGACAGCTTTGTTTCCGGAGTTGCCGGCTTCACACGTTCCCGTGCCCAGAAGCTGATTGAAAATGGCAGTGTTTCCGTAAACGGTGCGTCGAGGCCGAAGAACTACCGGATATGCAAGGGTGACAGGGTGGAGATATCCGTTCCGGAGGCAGAGGAATACGATGCAATTCCGGAGGATATACCTCTTGATATAAGGTATGAGGACGATTCGGTCATAGTAGTCAACAAGCCTTCAGGTATGGTAGTCCATCCTGCACCCGGGCACCAGTCAGGGACTTTAGTGAATGCTTTGATGCATCACTGCGGAAAGTCTCTCTCAGGCATCGGCGGTGTTGGGAGACCCGGTATAGTTCACCGAATAGACCGTGATACATCCGGCCTTATCTGTGTAGCAAAGACCGACGAGGCCCACCTAAAGCTGTCGGCGCAGCTCAAGGACCACACGATGCACAGAGAATACCTGATGATAGTAACAGGCAATCTGAAAGAAGATGACGGAACGGTAAACGCGCCTATTGGACGGCACCCCGGGGACAGGAAGAAAATGGCTGTCCTGAAATTGTCGGAAGGACGCGCAAGAGAAGCTGTCACACACTGGCATGTGATCGACAGGTACAAAGGTTTTACATATGCAAGTGCCGTGCTTGAGACGGGACGGACACATCAGATAAGAGTTCATATGTCATATATCGGACATCCGCTTATGGGGGATGCTGTATACGGCGGTGGAAAAACGGTCTTTGAAAGACACCATCCTGATCTTATATACGGGCAGATGCTCCATGCGCATGCTTTGGTTTTTACGCACCCTGAGACCGGTGAAACGCTGAGGATAGAAGCGGAGATGCCCGATAACTTCAAAAAAATACTGGAAATACTTCCGAAATGAAAAAAGGCCCGGAGAGATCTGAAATCTCTCCGGGTTTGTTTTGAGGATCAGGACCATGAAACTCCGTTTTTGGAATCAACGATGGTGACTCCCATCTCCGTCAGGCGGTTCCGTATCTCATCAGCCCTGGCAAAGTCTTTTTTCTTCTTTGCACCTGCCCTTTCAAGGAGCAGATCTCTGACAGCAGCCGCAAAGGCCTCGTCGGCGTTTTCGCGGTTACATGTCACTGTGAACTCGTCAGATGCTTCTGCCTGTGCTTTCTTTTCCGCTGCCTTCCGCGCGGTCTCAGCTTTCTTTATGAGGTCCAGCGAAAGTACTTTGTCAAAATCAGATACAAGCGAGAGTTTCGTAGCGTCGTTCAGTCCGGATTTCAGCACGTCATACAAAGCAGTTACTGCCAGCGACGTGTTGAGATCATTTTCCAGTGCTGAAGCAAAGGAAGATTTCAAAGGTGCCGAACCTTCTTCGTCTATATC
This sequence comes from Clostridia bacterium, assembly GCA_017454465.1. Classification (GTDB taxonomy): domain Bacteria; phylum Bacillota; class Clostridia; order Oscillospirales; family CAG-272; genus UMGS1696. Next base: position 19,602 of record JAFTCY010000030.1, on the reverse strand, counting down.
TCCCGCCGGATCAAGGGCTGCGATCTTTGCAACCAGTTTGCCGTACGCGGCAGCGGCTCCATCCAGTCCTTCCCATGAAAATACAAGCGATTTTCTGTAATGGGACTGGATGCAGAAAAATCTGTATACCAGCGGGTCGTACCCTTTATCTTCGAGCAGCGAAAGTGTCAGGAATTCTCCGGAGGATTTTGACATTTTTCCCGAGTTAGTGTTGAGATGATGGACGTGGAACCACTGGCTGCACCATTTGTGGCCGAGGTACGCTTCACTCTGGGCGATCTCGTTCGTATGATGCGGAAAGGCGTTATCGATCCCGCCGCAGTGAAGATCCAGATATTCACCGAGTGTTTTTACAGAGATGGCAGAGCACTCTATATGCCAGCCCGGATACCCTGTGCCCCAGGGACTGTCCCACTTGAGTTCCTGGTCTTCAAACTTGGATTTTGTGAACCACAGGACGAAATCCGTCTTGTTCTTTTTTGCGGTGTCCTCCTCCACGCCTTCTCTTACACCGATCTCCAGATTTTCCGCTTCATGCTTGTTAAAGACGTAGTATTCTCCGAGTCGGGACGTGTCAAAGTATACATTTCCGTTTGCGGTGTACGCGTATCCTTTTTCAAGGAGGACTGTGACCATTTCAATAAAGTCATCGATCCTCGAGGTTGCGGGAACCACGAATTCCGGTACCGAGATATTGAGCTTTTTACAGTCTTTGAAAAAAGCTTCTGTATAGAACTCGGCGATTTGCATCACGGTCTTATGCTCGCGCCTGGCTCCCTTGAGCATCTTATCCTCACCTGTATCCGCATCGCTTGTCAGGTGACCGACATCTGTGATGTTCATGCACCTCTTGACATCAAGACCGGAGTATCTCAGGGCTTTTTCCAGTACATCTTCCATTATATATGTACGGAGGTTCCCTATGTGAGCGAAATGGTATACAGTCGGGCCGCATGTATACATGGTGCATTTGCCCGGCTCGTGCGTAATAAAGTCGTCTTTGGTATGTGTAAGGCTGTTATACAGTTTCATCATGTGTGTCTTCACCTTCTTTACTGTCGGAGCGGTCTGCGCTCAGATCTTTTTCATCTTCTTGCTTCTCTTGGTGATCTTCCGGATCCTGCTCGCTGAAATGCGGAGTCCGGTTTTCCGGGACCTTAGGCTCTTCCTTGCGTTTTTCGGCTATTTCTTCCTGAACGGTATGGCGTTTCTTTTTTCTGTGCAGGTCGTCCCAGGCCTCGTTCAGTTCTTCCAGTTCCTTTCTTTCTATCTCTTCTTCACGTTCCCTCAGTTCACGGATCCTGTCATACAGTATCTGGCCTGCGGGATCAACGGGCCTCAGTCTTCCTCCCCTGTCAAACAGTACATCGGAGAAACCGGGATACCTTACATACAGCCAGATGAACATCCTCGCCAGCATCAAAGCAGATACGACGCATATGATAATGAGAAATTCCCGCCTTGCGTTGTCCAGTATCCCTGTGACGAAAGCCGTGCAGTTGAATGAAATGTGAATTATTATCGTAGGGATCACAGAATCGTACTTGAGGAAAAACAGTCCCAGTACCAGCCCGAGAATAAAGGAATAGATCTTAGCAATGAGGCTGACATGAAACAGGCAGAAAACCAGAGCGGATAATATCAGAGCAGGTATCTTTCCAAATGCTGACTTCAACGGTGATATGACAGCCGATCTGAAGAGCAGTTCTTCTGCTATGCCTGTAGCGACTCCCACGCTTATCAGCGCCATAAGAATGTTGTTTGAATAGTATGCTTCATACGCCTCGTTCTGAGCCTCTACCAGCGAATCCGGAAAGGGGATAAAGCTGAATGCCAGGCTTACAAAGAGGTTAAGACAGATGCCGAACAGTATAAATCCTATGACTTTTGCGGGATTGATGGTGTGTATTCTCAGACGTTCCGTAGGCTTGCCCCGCTTTGTGAATGAAAAGGCAATAAGGAGCATTATCACAAGAACATTGACCACCATGTTCAGCAGGGAAGCGTTATTGTTTACAAGCTCTCTGACTTCACCCGGGTCAGTCACGCCGCGCATCGAACAGATGAGAGCGTAAAGGAATGAAACAAGCAGAGAGATAAGCAGATACAGAAGGATAGCCCCGGCCGCGGTGAGGATACCTTTTGACCATCTGAGAAGCCGTCCGTTTTTTACCTCCGGCTCTTTGACGGAGGGTTTATTATCCATCCCGGTCCTCCTTTGAGAGCTTTTTCTCCAGTGCCTCGATCCTGGCTTTCAGGGATGTGATCTCGTTTTCGACAGGGTCCGGGATATTGACCTGGTCAAGGTCATCGCACGGATTGATCTTCTGTCCGTTCTTTCTTACGATATGGGCCGGGATACCTACAGCGGTAGAATTCTCAGGTACGTCCTGCAGGACTACCGCACCTGCCGCTATCTTTGAATTGGATCCGATCTTGCAGCCTCCGAGGATTTTGGCTCCTGCGCCTATCATCACGTTGTCGCCGATAATAGGGTGCCGCTGTTTTCCGGATTCTTTTCCGGTTCCACCCAGGGTGACACCCTGATATATCGTACAGTTATTGCCTATTATCGCGGTCTCTCCGATCACCACTCCGGAACCGTGATCGATGAACAGACCTTTGCCTATCGTAGCTCCGGGATGTATCTCGATGCCGGTGAGCAGCTTCGCGAACTGGGAGATGGCTCTTGCGGGCATTTTTATATTCCGTTTGTTCAGAGCATGCGCTATCCTGTGGAATATAAGGGCATGGAGCCCGGAATACAACAGGACTACTTCCATGCTGTTCCTTGCGGCAGGGTCTCTTTCGCAGATGGAATCGATATCCCGTTTTATCGCGTTGATCTCACGGAAAGCCGCCTTTCCGAAAGCTGTTGTCAATGTGACTGTAATTTCTTTTATGTCAGACATACGTACCTCCAAAACAAAAAACACCTCTTTGCCAGAGGCGTTTCCGCGGTCCCACTCTGATTTATCACTCAAAAAACCATTAACGCCGGTCATGCGGACGAGCATTACCTCATCTGGCTCACGGATGCACAGCTGAGAAAAGGCTGCACCGCTCCCACCGCTGCGGTGCTCTCTTCGAGCCTCTGATCTCATTTCTTTCCGGTCATCGCCGTTTGAGCAATTATACATTATTTTTTTCGGATTGTAAACTCCGAGAATCACCAAATTTCAGCTTTTTCTTGTTCTTCTGCTTCAACAAGCCGGTAAATGGTATTTCTATGTATAGTAACGCCGCCAAACATCCCGCAAAAAGAGGGAAACACCAATGGGCTTCATTCACTAAATGCAAATATATGTTGCTCAAAAATGTCACAGACATATTGGCGAAATGCCGAAGACAGTATATAATGTCTATGACAGAGCATAGTGGTGAGTGAGTATGGAGATCGGAAAAGAAACTGGCTTGATCGAATCTAAACAATCTCCTTCTGAAACATAAGAAGTCTTACATCCGCTTAAACTATCGTTTTTTGTGACAAGGAGAAGGGGTGCACGGCATGTTTTACAGGGATGGAATAATATACAGATCCACCTTTCTTGAGGGGTATTCGGGAATCGTCCACGGATTCTCGGCAAGAAGGGGAGGAGTGAGCACTATAGACTATCTTTCCTCTTTGAACCTGACGGGTGGCCTGGGAGACGAGGAAGAGAACGTCCGCGCAAATACCGAGATCTTCGCAAAAGCGGTATCAAAAGGCATGATAGGCGGTGATTCAGCTGTCACTGCCCACCAGATCCATTCGGCGAAGGTCCGTATCGCCGGCCCCGGGAACCGGGGAGAGGGCTTTTCCAGGGACAGAGGTGAGGACTGCGACGGTTTTGTAACTGACCGGAGCGGGATACTGCCGATAGTAAGGACTGCTGACTGCGTACCGATCCTCATGGCCGGGACCAAACCCGATGGTTCATACGTGATCGCGGCTGTACATGCGGGATGGCGGGGAAGCGCGGGCGGTATAGCCGGAGTTGCCGTTGAAAAAATGTGTGAGCTCGGATGTGTCAGGGATACGATCAGGGCTGCGGTGGGAACGCATATAAGGCAGTGCTGCTACGAGGTCAGGCAGGATTTTGTTGATTCGGTCTCGGAGGCGAGAGATCCCGGGTTTGCGGCAAGGCATATAGCCAGGGAAAACGGGAAATACCGCGCTGATCTGGCGGGCATGAATCTGGAGATCCTGAACGAAGCCGGTGTTTCTCCTGACAGGGTCGATGTTTCTCCGTTCTGTACAGCCTGCCGGCCGGATGAGTTCTTCTCACACAGAGCGTCCGGGGGGAAAAGAGGCACAATGGGTGCCGGGATCGCCATCATCAGCCGCACCTGAAACTACTTTTGTCGTGTTCATGATTTGGATACAAAAAAGTGCTATACTGGTATTTGAAAAAATCGACCAAAGGATTGTTGATATATGATTGAGGTAAAAAATCTGGTAAAGAATTACGGCCCCAAAAATGCCCTGGACGATGTCAGTTTTACGATAGAAAAAGGCGAGGTGGTGGGACTGCTCGGCCCCAACGGAGCCGGCAAGTCCACGGCGATGAACATCATCACCGGATGTTTGTCATCAACCGGAGGAGAGGTCAGGATCGCGGGGATAGATATGTTTGAAAATCCTGATGATGCAAAAAAGCTCATAGGGTTTCTTCCCGAACAGCCTCCGCTGTATCAGGACATGACTGTTGATGAGTATCTCGGCTTTGTTTTTGATCTGAAAAAATGCACGGAAAACAAGAAAGAGCATCTTGACGGGATCAAGAAGACGGCAAAGATCTCCGAGGTCAGCAACAGGCTTATAAAGAATCTGTCCAAGGGGTACAGGCAGAGAGTGGGCATAGCACAGGCACTGATAGGCGATCCCCCGATCATCATATTCGATGAGCCTACGGTGGGGCTCGACCCGAAACAGATAATCGAGATCAGAAACCTGATCAGAAACCTGGGCAGGAATCACACGGTCATTCTTTCGACTCATATTCTTTCCGAGGTGCAGTCCGTATGTGACAGGGTCATTATTATAAATGAGGGAAAGATCGTGGCAGACGAGAGAACAGACCGGATATCCGATGCGGTAAAAACCGGAAACAGATATACAGTGAAGGTCTGCGGCCCGCAGCGTGATACGGCTGCGGCATTGCGTGAAATACAGGGGATAACCAGGGTAGATTCTCTGGGAGAGCGTGACGGAGATGCTTATACGTTCATGATCGAATCCGCTCCCGGTGTCGATATAAGGAAACCTGTGTTTTTCGCCATGAGCCGCCTGGGAAAGGCAATAATAGGCATGGAATCCGCCCAGGCAGATCTTGAAGACGTTTTTGTCAGACTGACCGAAACAGTGAAGGGAGGTAAAAAATAGTGTCTGCTTTGTACAGGAAAGAGATCCGGACATATTTTACAACTCCACTGGGATATGCATTCATGGCAGTTTTTCTTGCGGTATCCGGGTGTGTTTTTGCGCTGACCACATATCAGGCTCAGACATCTGATGTTTCATCATATTTCCAGCTCATGATATTCGGGTATATAGTGGTAGTGCCGCTGCTTACCATGAGAAGCTTTGCGGAGGAGAAAAGGTCGAAAACAGATCAGCTCCTCATGTCCTCACCGATCTCCGAAAGGTCAATGGTGCTGGCAAAGTTTTTTGCTGCCCTCACCATGTTTGCAATAACAGTTCTGCTCAGCTGCATCTATTATCTGCCTCTTTTCGGTTACGGTGAGCCAAATGTTGGCCGGGCATTCGGCTGCCTTATCGGCATGTTCCTTATAGGAGCCTGCTTCATTGCGGTGGGTCTGTTCGTGTCGTCTCTGACAGACAGCTCCGTCACGGCCTGCGTCGGTACCATGGGGATCCTTGCTTTCCTTGCGGGGATCTCGGTATTCAATTCGCTGATAGATTCGTATTTCGTGAGGACGGTCCTGAGCTGGATATCGGTATATTCGAGGTACAGCAACTTTGCATACGGTATGTTTGACATAGCCTCTGCTGTTTACTATGTATCAATCACGGCAGTGTTCGTTTTCCTGAGCATCCGCGTTCTTGAACGCAGAAGATATGCGTGAGGAGGCGGGATGATGGCTAAGATATCAGGCAAGAAACTGAAATACGGGACGATATCCACCGTCCTTACCATCGCTTTCATCGCGATAGTCGTTATATTCAACATCGTTTTTTCCGCTTTGGCAGGCAAATACGGATGGCTGATCGACATGACGAAGGAAAGGGTCTATTCCCTTTCGGATGAGGCTAAATCGATAATGTCGGATATAACCGAACCGGTAAACATCTACTTTGCATCAGAACCGGATGTGCTTATGGGCGGGCCATATTCGGCATATACCAGATACGTTTACAAGAGCGCTCTTGAGCTCCACGATGAATTCCCCAATGTGAATGTGGAGTGTGTGGATGTAAGGAAAAATCCCGCATTTTTCAGGGATTTCTATAACACTACCGCCACCGTCATAGATTCCAATTCGGTCATAATGGAGAGCGGCGGTGAAGTCAGGGTGTTCAGCATAAACGCCTTTTATACCTGTGAAGACTCAAACGATCTGTCCACGGCATGGGCATATAACGGCGAAAAACGTCTGATCTCCGGCATAATGCAGGTCACCCAGACGGAGAAACCTGTCGTAGTATTTACAACTGAGCATGGCGAGAACATATCCGGGGCGGTGAATCTGGGTACCATATTTGCCGAAAACGGGTACGAGATAAAAGTCGCTGACCTCACAAGGGAAGATATCCAGGATGACTGCCGGATAGTTGTCATCTATGACCCGATGTATGATTTTTTGGGAGCCGAAGGCAGGGAACCGGGTTATAATGAGATCGAGAAGCTTGACGCGTTTCTTGACAGATACGGATGCCTGATGGTATTCCTCAGCCCAGAGCATGTGGGCAAACTCGACAATCTTAACGAATTCCTTGAGGAATGGGGAATATCGTATGAATCCGGTACATTCGTCAGGGACAATGAGCACGCCATGTCCACAGACGGGTATACCATTATAACCCAGTACCAGAGAGACACCATGGGAGGATCGATATACCTGGATCTTAACGCCCTCGATACGCCTCCAAAGACGGTGATCGAAAAATCAGCGCCGATAAACATCCTATGGGAAAGAGGCGGATCTCTCAATGGCACGAGAATAGTTTCACCGGTCCTCAAGTCAGAGTCAACGTCTGAAGCGGTGCGTGACGGCGTAACGGAGCGGAAAGGTTCGTTCAATGTCGTTACGGTCACCAGGGAATCAAGGATCGTTGACAACGAGTATTATTATTCATATGTAATGGCGTTCGGATCCCCCACCTTTGCCGATCCGTACTGGATTGAATCCAACGCATTTGCCAACGAAGACATAATCGCAGCAGCAATGAAGGCAACAGGACGGGAAAGAGTGCTGGCCGTACTTGACTTCAAGCCGTTTGACGACAGTGATATAACGATTACGACAGCGGACGCGAACAGGCTTACTGTTGTCTGCACGATTGCCATACCTCTTATACTTGCGGTAGTTGGAATAGTGGTCACTGTCAGGAGAAAACACAGATGAACGCGAAAAAGAGGATTTTACTGATCATAATCCTGGCCGTGGCTTTTACGGTGCTTGCCGTCGTGTATTTTGCTGTTATTGCACCGATGCTGAGCAGTGAAGACGAGGGAATCGACCTTGATCTTATGGACGGAGAAGTCAGAATATCAGACAAGCTGTCGAATTTCTATATTTTTGAACCAGTCAAAAGATCGGAGATCCAGTCCATCAAAGTGATTAACGGACACGGCGGGTACGAGATATACAGGGATTCTTCTGACGCGTTCCAGCTGAGAGGAACGTCTGGCCTCAGGTTCAATGCCGAAAAATTCTCCAGTCTGATCGTAACTGCCGGAACACCGGTCGCCATGTCACGGATCGCAAGGGATCTCGGGTCTGATGAGTGGGGAATATACGGACTTGACAAGCCGCAGGCTTCGTGGACGCTTGAGACCAGCAAAGGAGAGAAACTGACTGTCAATGTCGGAGACAAGCTGCTTTCACATGCCGGATATTATGTTTCTCTTGAGGGGAGAAATGCCGTGTATATAGTAAGCACGTCCCTCGAGGAGACAATACTTGCGGAAGGCTACAGCCTTGTGGAGCCTCTTTTGACAGCTGGAATGACGCAGAACGATTATTATCTTGCAGACAATTTCGTTCTGCTGCACGGGCAGGAAATGTTCGTGGCTGTCGACAGGACTTCAAGAGATACCGATGACAGACTCGCGCTGACTCTGCTATATCCTTATCCCGACAAGGAAAAAAGGGAGTATTATAACCTTGATACGGATACTTATCTTGACGCTGTCCGCTCTATGGTCGACCTTACAGGCGACCAGACTGTTGCGATCAACCCCACCGACGGTACCCTTATGGAATTTGGACTGTTGTCACCGGCGTATACGGTTTACTATACGTTCGGGGGAAATGAATTCTATGTTATAGTCTCTGCAAAACAGAGTGATGGTTTCTATTATGCTGTATCCAATCTGTTCGGTTACCAGATAGTATGCAGGGTTCCTGCAGAGACGCTGAAATGGCTGGACTATACCGAGTTTTCATGGATACAGAGCAATCCGTTCTATGAGAATATAACAAGCGTCAGAAGGATCGAGATAGAGACACCGGACGGTATCAATGTCGATTTCGTGCTCGCGCACGGGACCGACGAATCAGGCAATGCAACTCTGGAGGTTAAAGAGAGAAATTCCGGTACCGTTATAGAAAACAGGTATGCAAGGAATTTCAGACAGTATTATCTGACTCTCCTCAATATCACGAACAAGGATTATTCGAGCTTCAGCAAGGAAGACAGGGAAACTCTGATAGCTGACGAGTCGAGACTTCTTATGAAAATGAGAATAGAGCTTACCGACGGTTCGTTTAATGAGTACAGGTTCTACCAGTATTATGAGGAGTCTACAGGGAAGCTCAGTACAGGGAAAGTGTTCGTTGTCGTAAACGACTTTGGTGAATTCTATACGTCAAATGACCTGATAGATAAAGTAAAGAACGATACACCCAGAGTCCTTGAAGGACTGGATATCGACGGATACGGACAGAGATAGAAAAACGGGGCATGAAATCACAAGATCTCATGCCCCTGATCATTTTTTCTGTCCTGTTATAAAGCTGTCTGTATCAATCTGTCCAGCAGTTCTGAATAGCTGATGCCTTCGTTTATCATCATTTTGGGATACATGGAAATGGGTGTGAACCCCGGCAGGGTATTGATTTCATTGAATACCAGCTCGCCTTCGGGGGTGTAGAAAAAATCGACCCTTGCGAATCCGGTACAGTCGAGGGCCCGGAATATGGATTCCGCCAGCTTCCGGACTTTTTCCTGAGCACTTTCCGGTATCCTTGCGGGAATATAAAAGGACGAGGTGTTTGTCACATATTTGGTGTCATAGTCATAGAATTCGGCTCCGCCGTTATCTATTTCCGCGGGATGGGCAACCGTATACTTTCCTTTTTCTTCAAGAACTGCGACTTCAACTTCTCTTCCGGTGATCGCTTCTTCCACGAGGACCTTGCAGTCTTCCCTGAAAGCCGCTTCGACTGCCGAGGCAAAGCTCTCGGGGGTTTTTACTTTTGCGACTCCGACAGAGGAGCCTGCACGGCTTGGCTTGACGAACATGGGATAACCAATTTGATTTTCACATATACTCAGGCAGTCTGCTGAATATTCGTCTTTTTTCAGGACCAGAGACCGAGCCTGTTTTACTCCGACTTTTTCATGGACGATCGTTTTTGTAACATCCTTGTCCATACACACCGCGGATGACTGGCAGTCACAACCGACAAAAGGTATCCCTGTGACCGCAAACATCCCTTGAATAGTTCCGTCTTCGCAGAACTTGCCGTGGATCATGGGAAGGATGACATCGATATCCAGATATTCACGCACTCCTGATGACTCCGTGTACAGTTTCCCTTCTGCCAGATCCAGCGAGAGAGGCGTCTTTTCCCCGTCTGTCCACCTGTCTGACGGGATAAGGTCAGGATCGTCCCGGTACAGGAAAAAGCGCCCTTTTCGCGTTATGCCGATCAGGATCACGTTATATTTGCTTTTGTCTATGTTTGTATATGCTCCCGTTGCGGATACAAGGGACACTTCATATTCGGACGATCTTCCTCCGAACAGGATCGCTACGGTTTTCATCGAATGTTTTGCCTTTCTTCAGTTATTTGCTTTCGTGGGTTTTTCTTATCATATATTCCATTGAGTCCCTCAGCGCCTGCCAGCTGGCGTTTATTACGTCTCTGGAGACTCCTATGGTCCTCCATACGGAAACTCCGTCAGTCGTTTCTATCGAAACACGTACAGATGAAGCTGTGGCTCTGGAGTCCAGAACACGTACCCGGTAGTCTGTCAGTTTTATAGACGCTATTTCCGGATAGAAACGGACAAGAGCTCTTCTCAGTGCCTCATCTATGGCATTTACAGGACCGTTTCCTTCTCCGGCGGTCAGGTATTCCTTCCCGTCAACAGATATCTTGATCACGGCAGATGCGGTGAAAGGCTCGTTATCCGAGCCCGTTATGGAACCGGATTCGTCAATTATGACCTTAAGCCCCAAGAGAGTAAAGTAGCTTTTCCGGTTTCCGAGAGCGTCATCTATTGTCAGAGCCAGGGATGCCCCGGCGTCTTCAAACTCATAGCCTTTTGCCTCGCGGTCCTTTATTACCTCGAGCGCTTTTTTGACTTGCGGCGCATCTTTTGTCAGACCACTGCCATTTCCGGAAAGATAGTTTTCCATCTTCTCGATAACAGCGCTTCTGCCTGAAAGACCGCTTATGAGAAGGTTCCTTTCGTTGCCGACGGATTCGGGAGAGATCTGCTCATATGCTCTCGGGGATTTTATCACACCATCAATGTGAGAACCGGCCTTGTGTGTAAAGGCATACCCACCGACAAAAGGTTCTTTTTCATCGAATGTTGCATTGGCGCATTCATTGACAATACGGGCAGTGCGGGTGAGGTCTTTGATCTTATCGCCGAAGCATTGGAAACCCATTTTTAGCTGCAGTACCGGAACGACTGTGTTCAGGTTGGCATTCCCGCATCTCTCACCCATGCCGGATACGGTTGCATGTATATGGGTAGCACCGGCCAGAACCGCTGAAACAGTGCAGGCTGCTGCCATGCCCATATCATTGTGACAATGTATTCCGATGTTAGAGTGCTTTTCGCAGACGGCCTGGCATACAAGGCCTATGACATCCGGCAGATTTCCTCCGTTTGTATCACAGAGAACCACTCTGGAGGCACCAGCCGCAAAAGCCGTATCAACTACAGACATGGCGTATTCCGGAGAATCGGAATAACCGTCAAAGAAGTGTTCTGCATCAAAAATGACTTCTTTCCCGGAACTGCACAGATATTCTATACTGCTGCTGATCAGCCGGAGATTTTCCTCCGGGGTAGTGCGGAGGACTTCGGTTACCTGGTACAGCCATGACTTGCCGTAAACGGTGGCAACAGGCACCGGAGCCCGGGCAGCCGCTTTCAGAAGTTCGCTGCATCCCGGATCTTCTCCGGGCTTGCAGGTCTGGGTGAACACTGCGAGTCTGGCATTTTTCGTCCTGAGTTCCCGTAGAGAGTCAAAGAACCGTGCAGAACTCTCATTGGTTATCATTCCGGCTTCTATATATGACACCCCAAGCTCATCCAGAGCTTTGATCACTTTCAGTTTGTCATCAGGGGAAAACTCGATTCCGGCGCCCTGTTCGCCGTCGCGGAGCGTTGTATCGAGGATCTCTATTTTCATCGATAACCTCACAAAATGTTATTTGAATTTAAGTGCCGCGCCTCTCTTCAGCCCGTTATAGTCATATATGACATCGGCACCAAGCCCGAACTCTTCTGCAAGCACAGCGACTTTGTCAGACTGATCATAACCGTGCTCAATTACCATAGTCCCGGTTTTCTTCAGATGCGGGGAGTAGTTTTTTATCGCGGCTTCTATCAGTGAAAGCCCGTCGCCCCCGTCAGTCAGGGCTGATTCAGGCTCAAAGGAAAGTTCCGGTTCGAGGGTTGGAAGCGTATCTTTGCTGATGTATGGCGGATTGCAAGTTATCAGATCGTACATGTCCCCTGGCAAAAGCAGATCCTGACGGATATCTCCTCTGATCACAGTACAGTCAAGACCGAGATTCGACAGGTTCCTTTCAGCCACTGACGCCGCCTCGCAGGACAGCTCTATCGCAGTGCCCTTGGTGTTTCCTGACAGTTTCAAAACCGCTCCCAGAATGCATCCGGTCCCGGTACAGAGGTCCAGGACTGCTGAATGATTTGAGGCAGTCTTCAGCGCATATTCCACGATGACTTCCGTGTCCTGCCTGGGAATCAGACAGGATTCATTGATCTCAAAGCCAAGTCCACAGAATTCCCAGCTCCCGATAATATACTGCAGCGGATATCTGCCGCAGCGGAGTTTGACAGCTTTTTCGAGTCTGTCGGATATGAAATCAAAATCCGGCTCTGCAAGGAGAACTGTCATGGATTTGTTTGAAAAATGAGACATCAGCAGCCGTGCCTCGAACAGGCTGTTTTCTATGCCGGCCTGCAGCAGTTTTTCGGATATCTCCTTAACTGTCATTGCTGTTTTCCGGCAGGTTCGGTTTCTGAAGCTTCTGTTTCATCAGCTGATTTCTCTGCCTTAGACTCATCTTCTTCACGGATCCCTCCGAACTCTTCCGGTATGGCGTGCCTCAGAGCGGTGAGAGCCACTTCAAGCTGGCCTTCGTCGGGCTCTCTCGTTGTGATGCGCTGCATCCACAGGCCAGGCGCGGAAGCAATCCTGGTGAACAGGTTGCAGTGGGAACCTGCATATCTGATAAACTCATATCCTATACCGACGACTACGGGTACAGTGATAAGTTTGGATGCTACTCTTATCCATGTGTTGTCCCAGATCAGGAAAGAGTTGATGATGATGGACAGGATGAGCATCACAAACACAAAACTGGTGCCGCAGCGGGGGTGGAATCTGGTGCACGTCTTGGCGTTTTCAGGAGTGAGCTCAAGACCCTTCTCGAAACAGGCAACGGATTTGTGTTCTGCTCCATGGTATTCGTAGGTCCTTTTTATATCCGGAAGAAGTGAAACGAGCCAGACATATGCTACGAAGATTATGATCCTGATCAGGCCTTCGATAAGAGATCGGAGCACGGGATGTCCGCCTATGAATCCGCCGGAAAGAGCGTCCAGTCCTTTTGCGGCAAATGTAGGCAGCAGCAGAAAGAGTCCTATAGCAAGTGCCAGCCCGATCACGGTCCCGATCCCGCTTGCTATTGCCATGATCTTGTCGCCGAATTTCCGGTTGAGCCACTTCCCGAATTTTGTGGTGGGTTCCGAGTCATCTATACCCTGCATTTCAGCGGATCTTGTCAGCATTTTCATCGAGAGCATGAGCTGTTCTACAAATGTAGCCACTCCACGAATCACAGGTATATTGAAGAACTTGTTCTTTTTCCTGATGGATACGCTGGCAGAGTTCTCGACTTTTATCCCGTCATCTGTCCTCACTGCAAGGGAGCACCTGTCGCCGGATTTCATCATCACGCCTTCGAGTACGGCCTGGCCTCCGACGATGCCCATTCTGGGATCTGTTGTTTTCTTTGACATTTCTTATATCCTTTTCTTTTAAAAATCAATTATATGGAAACCTTCAAGGAGGGATTTGACGCCGATGAGCAAAAGTATGATGCCGCCTGCTGCCTGTGCGATCCTTTTGTGTCTCTCGCCAAGTTTGTTTCCTGCAAGCACACCGATGTAAGACAGGCCGAATGTGACAGTCCCGATAATAAGGGGATAATAGATGACTGCAAAAGGAGGGAGGGACTTCATCGAGAAGGCGAACCCCACGGCAAGAGCGTCTATGCTGGTGGCAATGGCGAGAACCAGCATTTTTCCCGGCGCGAAGCTGCTGCTTTCCTCTTCTTTTTTATTCCTTATGGCTGATATTATCATACTTGCGCCTACATATGCAAGAAGACCGAAGGCGATCCAGTGGTGCGCCCCGCTGGCTATGATTCGCGAGAGTCCGTTTCCGACGATCATTCCCACAGCCGGCATAAGCGCCTGAAAACCGCCGAACCATGCCGCGCATATGAGACAGTGCCTAGCCTGAACTTTTCCTGCTGACAATCCCTTGGAGACTGATACCGCAAAGGCATCAGCCGACAGCGCGACTGCGGTAATAAGAATTTCAATAATACTCATGACAGATCCTGTCTTTATCCGCCTTTCCCCGTGACCGGTGAGGATTTAAAAACTTGACACGGATTTGGCCTGAAGGTATAATTCTCATGGGAAAGAGCAAACCCCGGCATCAGCGAATGAATGCTTCGGCGAATCTCTTCAGAGAGCTGATGATGTTAGACTTGGAATCCTGGTCAAGCGTTCCGTAGGTCCTGATCGCCGTAACCAGCCGGTTGAATGAGTCTTTTGAAAGGTCTGACAGGGATTTGGCCCCGGTCGACTCGAAAATATCAAACATGCTGTTAATGAATTTCTCTTTTTCATCCGGTTCAACCGAAGACAGCCATTTTTTCATGACATCTTCATTTCTTTTTCCTCCCGATGTCAGTTCGTTCAGATGAACGAATGACGGGCCAACGACACTCCATGTAAATGCGTCATGCTGGGAGATACCATTCCGTTCTGTGCTTTCGATCACAGTATGATCCGCCGAATGCTCAAGAAGCATACCCACGAGAGACGATTGCGGGACAAAGACGCGGAGTTTTTGCGATACCTGCCTGAAATTTCCAGATTCCAGCGTTTCCTTTAAGAATCCGGGTCCGTCGTTGTTGTATATCCCGATTATTCTTTCCTGAATATCAGGTGACGAAAAAGCAGAAGCATACTCGGCAAGATGGCCGCCTTTTGAATGACCTCCTACACGGATGCCGCCCTTGAACACGGATGCCACATCTTTCAGATAATCAACGGCGAGCGCGTGGGACGGGATCGTTTCGGAGAAACTTATGTTGAAGTCCTCCCTGAATCCGACAAGGGTGCTGTCAGTTCCTCTGTAGGCAACAAACAGAGAATTGTCCGGGAGAATGAATGTAACAGCTCCGAACTGAACGGTCTCTTCTTCGCTGAATACTACTTTACGGTAAGTCATGTATACACACCCGAATCTTTTTGATCCGGATGCGGCTTTAAGAAGAGCATGATGATTATCCGAGGCATCGAATCCGGGGGAATCCTTCAGTTCCTCATACACTTCGTCCAGTCTTTTTGGACTGCTGAGAAGATGAGGCTGAAGGACTGAACCGTAGTTTATAGCTGAAAGCAGTGAAAAAATAACATTGTCGACTTCGCAGAACGGTGACATTCCAAAAGATATGTCGCCTCTCCAGGCTATGTAGTCAATAACATTTGCCATACAGCTCCTCCACCTGATATTCGTGCTAATATATCATTATACATATAATGTAGCTTTTTTTCAACTGGGCGGCGTGGAAAACAGAAGACGAACTCAAAAAAAGAAAGGACCGCAAAGGGCATCTGCACTATGTTTATTCAGGAAAAAGATCTTTATGCCGAGATTAAGGCATCATCTCTTGCCGGATCGTATTTTCTCTTCGGCGAAGAGGATTACTTGAAAAAGCACCGTATCGGTGAGATAAGGACTGCCCTGTTTTCTGCAGACGAGACGGCAGAGGCATTCAATGCTTTCAGCTTTTTCTACGGAGAGAAAGAATTTGACCCTGAAAGCCTCGAGAGCGTTCTCATGTCACCTCCGATGATGGCAGACAAGAAACTTGTGATTTGCGAATTTGCCTCTTTTGATAAAACGGACAAAGCGGACAAGGCAAAACTGGCGCGGATGATGAATACGGTGGCTGATGAGTCACCGGATGACACTGTATTTGCGGTCTGCGCTGTATCCGGCGGATTTGATTCCGCGGCAGCCAGAAAAAAAGGGGGATTCCTGGATTCGCTGTCTGAAAATGTAAAGGTGATCGAGTTCAGTTACCGGACCCCGGAAGCACTGGCAGTCTGGATAAGCAAAAGACTGAAAAACGGTTTTTCCATTGATATAGATAACGCGCTTGCGAAACAGATAGTAAATGTTGCCGGATCCGACATGACAAGGCTCCGCGGAGAAACAGATAAGCTGGGAGCTTTTGTGGCTGCAGCCGGCAGAACCCGTGTAACAGAAAGAGATATTGAAGACAACATTTCGAGGACGGACGAAGAAGAAGCTTTCCGCATGGCAAATGCCGTGATAAGAGGGGATACGAGAACTGCTTTGCTGTGCCTAAACATAAAAAAGAAGAACCGGGAAGAGCCTGTTTATGTCCTGTCACAGATCAACAAGACTTTCTCGGATCTCGGCATAGCATCACTGTTTATAAAGGACGGCCGGGACCTGAAGGACTATACGAAGAGCATGAAGATGAGTGAGCATCCTGCCAAACTCCGCTACAATGCCGCCAAACTCCGGAGTACGGATTATTTCGGAGAAATAATGGAAAGAGCGGTGGAAGCTGACAGGATGATTAAAAACGGTGCTGACGGATACAGTACAATCGAAAGACTGATCTGCGGGGCCGGGAAATGACCTGCTGCGGAGGGAAAACCATTGTTCAGTTTCAAGATCCCTGTCATAGTGGAAGGAAAGTATGACAAACTAAAAGTGAAACAGATAGTTGACAGTGCGGTTATATCAACTGAGGGCTTCGGCATTTTTAATAGCGAAGAAAAACGCATGCTGGTCTCAAAAGCCGGAAGAGAAGGAATGATCGTGCTTTGCGACAGTGACGGCGGAGGAAAGCAGATAAGGTCGAAACTCAAAAGCATGATGAACGGTGCCCCCGTTTATGACCTTTATATCCCTGAGATCCCTGGCAAAGAGAAAAGGAAGGACAAGCGTTCAAAGGCCGGTGTCCTTGGTGTGGAGGGAATGAAAAACGAAGTTCTTGAGCAGATCTTCTCCCGGTTTGCCGGGGCTCATCCCGAACTTGTTTCAGGAGATGAAGAATCCAAACCCCAAAGAGAGCAGATAACAAGATCTTTCCTCTATGAAGCAGGGCTTAACGGAACGCCGGACGCTGCACAAAACAGGAAACTGCTCTGCAGAGAACTGGGACTTCCGGACAAAATGACGGTGAACGCACTTTCGGAGATCCTTGCTATAGTTTCAGACAGAAAAACAATCGAAGAAATAATGAAAAAAATCAGGGGAGACACTTGAATGTCTCCCCATTCTATCATTTTGAATATATGTCGATATCGCACATCACATAACAGTAGTTTTTCTGGTCTTCCATTGTAAACTCAATAGTGTAATACCCGTTTTTAAGGCCCAATACACTGAATTCGTAATCCGTTGTGAGCTCATCCGTTCCGTCATCATAGATGGCATAAACTTCAAAATCATCCTTTGTGAACCGGTAATCGGTCGAGGTGACGGATTCTTCCTTTGCAAAAGGCTGGATCTCAAGAAGCTTTCTCTTGGGCGGCTGCGAACATGAGGCCAAAACGGCCGAAAACGCAAGCATCATGATCAGGAAGATCGGGATAACAGTTTTCTTCATTATAAGTATTCACCCCCTATACAAAATGTCGTTGATGCGGTTAAACGAAAAACTCCCACAAGGGAGTCTTCGGCGGGAATGTAAGCCGGGTTCTGTAGAAAGCCGAAGCTTTCTGGCCATCATCCATCTGGGATAATTGTTACCAAATACCTCAAGCCACCTTTGCAGTCGTGCCGGGCAGGCATGGATGCGAAGCATCCCTGCGGTAAGGTGTTGCATCGGATAGGGTTTACATTTGCACACAGTTACCTGTCATGCCGGTGAGCTTTTACCTCGCCTTTCCATCTGTACCGCCTGCGTATGACGCTGGCGGTAGGCTATTTCTGTTGCACTTTCCCGGAGGTTACCCTCGGCGGACGTTATCCGTTATCCTGCCCTGTGATGCCCGGACTTTCCTCATGCCATACCTTGCGGTGTAATGGCACGCGATGACCCATCCCGCTGTTTCCATTATACATTCAGACGCTTCTTTTGTCAAACTTGACTTTTGAATGCCACATATGATAGAATCGGTGCAGATAACAGGGGAAAAACGAATAAAAAGCTTAACAGGCAGGCAGAAAAATGAGATTATCAAAGAAAAGCGCAGCTCTTTTGCTGGCAGCTCTGTTCGTGTTCGGGGCCGCGTGCTCCAAAACTCCCTTACCCGCTTCTCCATCGTCTGGCGGAGGAGTCGGCAGGACAGATGTGCAAAGCGACACGGGAGAGAGCAGCGATACAACTGAAACACGTGACACATCCGATACATCCGACACATCCGAGACGTCAGATACAAAGGGAACTGAGACGGAACAGGTCATTGACGATAGTTCGGAACTCAAGCCGGGAGAGATCAAGTGGAGCATTAAAGACGGCAAATATGTATATGAGATCGCTCCCAGGGATGACAGCGGTATGGCTACGGTCAGCGAGATGTATACATACTCCACGGCTTATTATGAAGATCAGCCTCAAGACTGGTATTTTGGCAAGACGGAGTATAACGAAGCTACGGGAGAGGTCACATATGTCTGGGAAAGAAATGCGGCAGTGCTGGAAAGCGTTAAGAAGTACGGCGGCATATACAGGGGAGATGAGACGCGCAAGGTCGCTTACCTGACTTTCGACTGCGGATATGAATACGGCGTAACAGACGACATGCTTGATACGCTTAAGGCGAAAAACTGTCCCGGTATCTTCTTCGTGACCGGATACTATGTCAAATCAGAGCCGGGGCTTGTAATGAGGATGTTCGATGAAGGTCATCTTGTTGGAAACCATACCGTTAATCACAAGAGGATGACACAGGTCGATGTTGATACGTTTATAAGTGAACTCAACGGGCTTGAAGAGGCAGTGAAGTCTGTGAATCCGGATGCCCCTCCCATGAGATATTACAGACCCCCGTCAGGAAACTCCAACGAATGGACATTCAAGCTGGCAGACAAGATGGGATATAAGACGGTGATGTGGTCATACGCATATTATGATTATGACACAGAGAACCAGCTGCCGGTGGACGAGGCATTCCAGAAACTCAAGACAGCCCTCCATCCCGGTGTTGTATATCTGCTTCATACTGAATCTGCTACAAACGCGGCTCTGCTGGGCGATCTGATCGACTGGATCCGGGCACAGGGATATGAGCTCCTTCCGATATGCGATATTGACTAAACCGCGCTCTTGCCCAAATATATATGCGAACAGTGAGGACCGTACAATCAAAGTACGATCCTCTTTTTTGCGGATTTTTAGTTATGAAAAGGAACAAAAGGCGAAGAGAAAAAACGGTGAGAAAGCGGAGCGGAGAGGGGGAAAGCAGGAAGGCGCGGAGGGAAGCGGGGAAGAGAGCCGGAGGAACGGCCAAAAAAGTGATAAAAAAGTTAAAAAAAGTAAAAAAAGGTGTTGACATTAAGAAAGCGGTGGTGATATAATGACAAAGCTGTCCGCAAGAAGGGTGTATCCCACTGAAAATGCTAATTGAAAATTGAACAACTGTACAAAATACTC
>JAFTCY010000029.1 GCA_017454465.1 Clostridia bacterium | reverse complement strand
TCATTGACATGGAGTACGCGTCCCCGGCGTCGGCGGCTTCCCTGTACAGGCTCATCGCTTCCCCGAAGTTTCCGGCGTCCCATTCAGCGTCCGCTCTCTCGACCAGCGCGTCAAGTTCCATCTTTGTGGAAACAGCTCCCGCTTCCTTCAGCGAGTCGAGAAGGGTCTTGTTCTGGCCTTTCAGCGTCACGCCCAGGGCGGAAGCCGAGACTATGGCCGCGTCGCCTCTGGTAAATGTTTCCGTGGACTCATTGTATCTTCCGTCTGTCAGTCCGATTCTGTCGGAAAGCAGCCAGGGCTCGTTCCATTTGAAATCGGTATCGCTGCTGTAGCCCAGAGCCCGCAGCACGAAAGTTATATACTGAGCCGCGGTCACGCTCTTTGTCCCGCTGTATGTCGAGGCTCCGGTGCCGTTGGTCAGCTTGTTGGCGTAGGCGTATCCGATATACGGAGTTGCCCATTCGTCAAGATCCGTGAACGGAGTCTCCCACGCGCCTTCCAGCGCCTCGGTCTCTTTGCCCAGGAGCCTTACGAGCATCGTTACGGCCTCGTTTCTGTTGGGGGATCTGTCAAGACTGAATATGGGGTTTCCGTCAGCGTCTGTTCCGGTTCCCCTGAACAGCCCGTACCCGTTAAGCTCCTGAGCGGCGGCTTCAGCCTCTGCGTCGGCGGCGGATACCGCGGCGCAGAGAGAAAGGATCACAGCCAGGATGATCACGATCGTCAGTGCTTTTTTCATTTTAATCTCCGCCCTTTATTGTATTTTCCATTTTTTTATCATTGCGGCTACCCAGCCGGTAAGGTCATCGCTTATCCTGTTGGCCACGGCGACCACCTGTTCGTGGGAATGTTTTTCCTTTGCGATGCCCGTCGCCATATTTGTGACGCAGGCGATGCCCAGGACCCGCAGCCCCAGGTAGTTTGCTGCGATGGTCTCGGGGACCGTGGACATTCCGACAGCGTCCGCCCCGATGGCCCGCAGCGCACGTATCTCGGCAGCGGTCTCGTAGCAGGGCCCCGGAAACAGCGCGTAGACGCCTTTTCTCGGAATAACGCCCGCTTCGGAGGCTGTGTCCTCGGCAAAGGAGATCAGCTCCTTTGAGTACGCTTCCGACATATCGGGGAATCTCACGCCGAATCTTTCGTCATTGGGACCCACAAGAGGATTATTCCCAAGGGTGTTGATATAGTCCTCTATTATCATCATGTCCCCCGGCCTGAAGGATCCGTTGATCCCGCCGCAGGCGTTGGTGATGATCAGGTCCCTTATCCCCAGAGTCTTCAGAACGTATACGGGAAAGACGAGCTGCTGCATGGTGAATCCCTCGTAATAATGGAAACGCCCCTGCATTGCAACTATCTCTGTATTTCCTATCCTCCCGAAGACCAGCCTGTCTTCATGGCCCGCAATATCGGACGCCGGGAAATGAGGTATATCGGCGTAAGGGATGAATACCCTGTCTTCCATGGAGTCCACAAGGGCTCCGAGCCCGCTGCCGAGAATTATCCCGAGAGCGGGAGTCCTGTTGCATCTGCTTCTGACGAAGGAAGCAGATTCCATCACGTCATCGTAATACATTTTTTCACTCCTGTCATTCGAGATACATATCCCGCATCAGTTTTATCTCATCTTCGCTCATCCCCAGGCCGTTGCGGACGAATCCTTCAAAGGATCCGTATTTTCTTTCGGCTTCCTCATATACCTGCCTTATGTACTCGGGTCTTGCAGTTATGATATTCTCAAGTGCTTCACGGTTGTTTTCCGTGAAACCGGGATTTGACCGTCTCACATGGTCGATGATGCGCTCGACGTCATGGCGTATGTAATAGTTCGTCCGCAGGTAGTCGGCGATTATCCTGTCTCGTCTCACGCCAAGGATCTCCTGCACCAGCACTGTGGCAAAGCCCGTCCTGTCCTTGCCCGCCGAGCAGTTCCAGAGCACGGCCCTGTCATGTTCTTTAAGAAGTATGTCTATAAATCTCCTGTATGAGCTCCGGCAGTTTTCCGTATCGATGAAGCATCTGTAGATGCCGCACATGTACCTTGAAGCGTATACGCCGTCGTCCATGAAATGCTCCACGGAAAAATCCTCCGGCTCGTCGTCTCTGGTGACTCCCTCGATCTTTTCCTCGAATACGGGCACCCTGAGGTATTCGACGCCTTCTATTTCCGGATAGCGGTCCTTCTCAAGCTCCCGGTCATATCTGAAATCGACCACGGTGCTCACAAGGGAACCGAGCTTTTTCTTGTCGTTCGCGGATATCCCGCTGAGCTGCCCGGATCTTATCAGGCGGCCTTTTTTTATATGTCTGCCGTCCCGGGCGGAAATGCCGCCCAGATCCCGGGTGTTGTTTAGAGTCTCGAATCTTATAACTCTGCTCATGACAGTCCACCTACTTCAGAAAGTTGCTCTTGTAGTCGGGGATCCTCAGCTGGTAACCTTCCCTGTTAAGGCTGGAGATCTTGAGAGCCACAAGATTGACGTCGGATCTCATGACCGCGGCGATCTGCTGTACGTCATATCCGTAATTGTAGATATAGTCCAGGATCTCGTCGGTGTCAAGGAGGATCTCCGACGCGAAGATGTTCGCCTCGTATTCCGGGCGGTTCTTCATATCATACAGTTCAAATTCCATCAGCGTCCGTCCGCCGGAGACGAGATGCCTGTGAAGCTGGTCGTGGCCTATCTCATGGGCGCAGACTATCCTCCTCATCCCTGCTTTCAGATTGCTGTTGATAAATATCCATCTGTTTCTGAGGATGACCTGGTAGCAGCCTTTGAGAGTCTTGAAATTGTCCACGTACTTTATCCTTATGCCCAGCTCTTCGGCCAGCCTGAAGGGGTCTCTCGTCCCGTATTTCTTTACGATCCGGGCGCCTGTCTCGACTATGGTCTCGTAAAGCATCCCGGCCTCATTTCTTTCCTTTCCTGCTGCTGTACTTTCTCTCGTTGAGCTTCTTTGATTCGAAATATGCCTCGCTCAGAGCCGCCATCATGGCGTCCTTGTCCTCTTCGGGAAGTTTTCCGCCCGCAAAGGCCGCGGTCAGTTGCTCAACAAGGAACCTTACCTCATCGGCTGATTTCGATCCGCCGATCTCCCTGGCGTGCTCTATATATGCCCCCTCGTCCCCAAGCAGGTATACGGACGTCGTGCCCAGGGCGTCAGCCAGCCTTTTAACTATCTCAACGCTGCCGGGGTATCTTGACCCGTTCTCGTAATTGACGATGCTCCTGTCGGATATCTTCGCCAGCTCGCCCAGCCTGACCCTCGTAAGATTTTTTTCCTTCCTTAGTGAATATAGTCTCTCTCCGAATGTGCTTCCGTTCCGGTCGATCATATTTTTATCCTCCAAAAAAAATAATGATTTTTTGTTCTTTTTTTCTTGTTTTTGTGTTGACAAGGAAATATCGTTCTGATATAATGCGTTTCACAGACAGGAACGCACTTCCCTCTTTCGTTCGCATTTTACTACAGAGATTCGTGTTTGTCAACATTATTTCGGAAAACGCGTGCAAAATATCCTTATTTTATCCGAACATGTTTCCCGAGAACATATTTTCGCAAAAACTGATCACCCCAGGGAAAGGAGACTTATTTCATGAAGAGTTCCATACGTGATTTCCAGCGCGGCAGGACTATCCTGCACTGCGACATGAACAATTTCTACGCCAGCGTCGAATGCATGAACGATCCGTCTCTGCGCGACAGGCCCGTGGCGGTATGCGGATCGGTGGAGATGCGCCACGGCATCGTCCTCGCAAAGAACTATCTCGCGAAGGCCTACGGAGTGAAGACCGGGGACGTTATCTGGAAAGCGAAGCATAAATGCCCGGATCTTGTGGTGGTGGAGCCCCATTACGACCAGTACATGAAGTTCTCAAGGCTGGCAAGGGATATATACGAAAGATATACGGACAGGATAGAGCCCTTCGGAATGGACGAGTGCTGGCTCGATCTTTCGGACTCCGTCATACCCGCGGACGGCAAAAAGACCGCCGACGAGATAAGATCCATCGTAAAGTTCGAGCTGGGGCTCACCATATCGGTGGGGGTCTACTTCAACAAGGTGTTCGCCAAACTTGGTTCCGACATGAGAAAGCCGGACGCCACCACGTGCATACCTTACAAGTCGTTCAAAAAGATAGTTTGGCCCCTTCCCGTCTCCGATCTTCTGGGAGTCGGCAGATCCACCGGAGACATCCTCAGTTTCTACGGATTCGAGACTATCGGGGACCTGGCCCAGGCTCCGGAACGGTTCCTTACCGACAAGGTCGGAAAGAACGGACTGATGCTGAAAGCCTTCGCCAACGGCGAGGATACCTCCTCCGTGAAACGGTCCGACTACATCTCGCCCGTAAAGAGCGTCGGTCACGGCGTGACCGGGCGTGAGGATCTCCGGAACAACGAAGACGTATGGAAACTGATGCTGGAGCTTGTACAGGAAGTCGGACACAGGCTGAGGCAGCACGGTAAACTGGCCGGAGGCGTGTCCGTTGGCGTGAGGGACTGCAAGCTGCGCTGCTGCGAGTTCCAGTGCAGGCTGCCTCTGCCGACCCACAGCCCCATGTATCTGGCGAGGGCCGCCTATTCCCTTTTCACCAGACGGTACGGGTGGGATCTTCCCATAAGATCTCTGACTGTGCGGGCGATAGACCTGATAGAGGACACGTCAGACATACAGACCGATATATTCACGGATCCGGTGTATATCGACAAAATGGAGAAACTCGACCTTTCCATAGAAAATCTCAGGGAAAGATTCGGAGACGGAATAGTAAAGAACGCGGTGCTCCTTGGAGACACCAAGATGCCCGAGGACCGGGAGCTGCAGATAGTGATGCCTGCCGGCGCGTTCATGTGAGAAAGGAGAAAACGGATGCTGGAAAAGACTTATGTGGGAGTATCCCTTACCGTGAACCGCCGGGGCGACGTAAGGCCCAGGACCATCTTCTGGTACGATCCGGAGGGGGAAATAAGGAAATACCGGGTGGACAGGCTCAAGCATGTATGCAGGGCCGCCTCCACCAAAGTCGGGGGATGCGGAATGAGATATACCGTCGTCGTGGACGGAAGGGAGACCTTTCTCTTCGAGGAGGACGGCAGATGGTTCGTGGAGGGGAGGGCGTGATGAGACTGAGCCTGAAGGAAATAGAGTTTGTAGGCGGCAGGATCCTTGATCTGTACCGTTCAAGATACCGGATAGACACGTATCATCAGGGCTGGCCGGTGCTATCTTCCCTTGACGTTGACAACTTCGCCGTGAATTTTCTCGGGCTGAGAGTGAGATACGCGAAGCTCTCGGACAGCCGTGACCTGTGCGGGATAACAGCCTACGAGGACACTGTTTTTCTCACAGAATGCGGGCCGCGTTCAGAGCTTCTGGAACTGAAAAAAGGAGACGTGGTCCTGGCTGACTATCTGAAGGACTCGAGGTACGAGTCGCGTGAATGCAGAAGAAGGTTCACCCTGGCCCATGAGTGCGCGCATCAGATAATATACGCGCTGGGGGATGCCGGTAACGATTACG
Organism: Clostridia bacterium; assembly: GCA_017454465.1. Lineage (GTDB taxonomy): Bacteria > Bacillota > Clostridia > Oscillospirales > CAG-272 > UMGS1696. The sequence goes on along the minus strand of JAFTCY010000029.1, from coordinate 2,817 downwards.
AAAAGAGGTCCTTCCGGGTGACCAGGGTCTCATCGGAAAAAGACCCCTCCGAATGGCGGGCGAACACTCTCGGGGCCTGCCTGCTTCTTCCCCGGGACCAGGTGGAATTCGCCGTGTGGTATTTCACGGGCACGAAAAACAGGATAATGTCAGGCATCGGCAAGCTGAAAGACGAGGACAGGGATCTCGTGAACGATATAGCGAAGGTGTTCGGGGTATCGAGGACCTGCTGCTTCCTCAGGCTCAGGAGCCTGGGATTTATAGAGGAAATAAAAAAGCCATGGGAGATGGCGGATGAGATCGAGGAGATGAAACTGTATGAGAAAAGAAGAAGTACGGACGAGGGAGATGCCTCCTGACCTTGCCGAAAAAGTCCGGGCGGCACTTGAGGCCGTAAGGGACCAGAAGCGGAGGTTCATAAAATGCCCCCACTGCATGCATAACACCATAGCAGTGTTCGAGGACACAAGAGGGCACGTTCAGACCAAATGTCCCCGCTGCGGGCGGGAATGCATAGTCGATACCGTCAGCATGCACAGATCCGCCGGACATAAAATAGAACTGAGATACTGAAAACAGAATATACAAGCATAGCTGTGCTCGTGAGCCGCCTGAGGGCGAGTCTTCCAATGCCGTGTGCGTGTGAGATCCTTATGTCTCATCATCACGGCCGGGGTCTCATCCGCAGGCGGCTCCGGTTCTCCTCTCCGGCCGCGGACAGCATAACGGAAGGAGAAAAGCAATGATCACATGGGACAATGTATATGAGCTTAATTACAGGAACGGCAGGCACTACGTAAAGGTTATCAGCACCGGCGAGGAAACGGAGGTGACTGACGCTGTGTTCTTCGAGATGATGAACATGGACAGCGAGGAAAAGGAACGGGAGAGCAGACGCCTGCAGTTTGAAAGATCCCTTGACGGGATCATGGAAAAAAGAAGGTCGGGAGATCCGCAGTTCATTTCACTGGATGCCGTGAGAGATACAGCGGGACGTGATGAGCTTATGAACGAGATCCTTTCAGGACTCCCGAGGGAAAGGACCGGGCTGCTGAAGCTCTTATGCGAGAAAGGGACAGATTATCCCTTTCTGTGCCGGGAGCTCGGAACCAGCAGCCGGGCCGCAAGGACCAGGGTAAGCAGGCTCCGGGACAATGTCAGGGACGTGATCCTTCAGTCTGAGAACGTCAGCCCTTATTGCAAATATCTTACAAAGAAGCTGAGGAAATAGAGAAGATGCCGGGCGTGCCGGCATCCCCGTTATTCAGTTGTATCTGTAGTCTATACTGTTTATCGCCCTTACGTAGATGTCGCCGTATGAGCCGTATGTGTCAGTATAGGTGACCGAATAGGTGTATCCGTTGGAATACAGGATCAGATGGATGATGGTGGCGTCGTAATTGCCTGAAGACTCATAGAAGGTAACTCCGTATTTCACGGCTTTCGCCTCAACGCCGTCGATCCAGCCTGTCTCAAAGTTGTATATCCCCCTGAATCCCGGATAGTATGCGGAATACTCGTTGTAATAGCTGTCCTGGGTTATGGAATAGAAGTTTCCGTCCGGATCCTCGGTAATGGTAAACTTTATCGCGCATCCCTCGGGACTGATGAACAGCGGGTTGCCGTCATAGGCAACATCGTATTCGAAGTTCTCGGGCACCGGTATCCTCAGGTCTCCGTAATCCACGTAATACATTCCTTCGCTGGACATCCAGTATCCGGTTATAATGTAATTCTGTACCTGGGGCGGCTCAGGTTCCGTATCGGCGGCAGTGTCCGATTCGTAAGGCTCGGTATCGCTGTCCGCAGTATCAGGCGGAAGGGTCTCCGGATCTTTGGTATCTGTTATATCGGTATCGTCAGACGGTACCATATCTTCCGGCATGAATCTGTAGGTCTTTCCGCTGTCCGTCACCTCGAGCACACCCGACGCGTATGAGACGATCTCGTACCGGACCGACGATCCTGTCAGGATATACGCCTGGTTGGTCTCGGGAACGAAACCGTAGTGGCATTCCAGCTCCGATCCGGTGAAGACACAGGTGCCGTCTTCGCGGAATTCGGCGCTTACACCTGTTTCCCTGTCCTGGGAGTCTACGCATACCAGCTCGCCCTTGATAACGTATCCGAGTCCGTCAAGGGCGCCGGTCTGTGAGACGCTTTCGGACCTGAAGGAATAGTCGCTGCTGAGATAGTGTATGACCAGCTCGCTTCTGTCCTCCGACAGGGTGTAATCACAGTCCTGCTTGTTGAGAGTCAGCACTCCGTCCCTGAAGCTCAGGCCCAGGATCTTTCCCTGGAACAGGAATATCCCGAATCCGGCTGTTCCCTCTTCGTTCGTGGGATAGAACCTTATCCTGTTGTTATATGACAGAGCTTCTCCGGAAGCAGGCCCTAGCCTGAATCCCGTAACCTCTTTGAACTGAAGCCCCGTGTTGCCGTAAACGGCTTCAGGGTCCGAGGCAGTAACGCCGGGGGCGGTATCCCTCGCTCCGAATACCATCCCCAGCTGTTCTGCCGTGGATCTCTTGTATCCGTCATGGGGCTCGCCGTTTATCTCAAACCGGAGCTTTCCGTTTTCGTTGTCTATTATCATGGAACCGAGGGAACTGCCGAGAAGCATGTATATCTCTTCGGAATCCGTATACCTGCCCCAGTATATAACGTTGGCGACGCCGTCGGTCTTGTATATCCCGCTTCCGTCTCTGTAGAGAGAAACGTACTTGTCAGCGGTCTTCGCGTAGTTCCCTATCCCTCCGGCTTCGCTGTCGTAGGTGTACGGAAGAAGACTGTCTAACAGCGCGGTGTACTTCGTTC
>JAFTCY010000028.1 GCA_017454465.1 Clostridia bacterium | reverse complement strand
TGGGCATACGAAGGCAAGACACTGCCGAAAAGCATGATCATGCTTAGAAACAGTGCCAGACCACGCATACGCGTTCTGTGTTTCGTCATGGTTCTCTCCCTTCTCTCGGCGCCGCGGTCGCGTCACTGGCTTCGCTCAGGTTATGCCGCCCCTGAAGTGCGGGCCGGCATAACGCCCGCTCCGCAGCTCCGCTCTTCCGAGCAAATTGCATGCTTCGCATGCGGGAAATTTGCTCGAGCGGTCGGCAAGCCGACCGTGCTCCGCACATGGCAAAGCAACCATCGGCAAACCAGTATTCGCCTTTTGACCAATCGCTTGTACGCCAAATAATGATGATCTTGCGCCCCTGGTCCGGGGCGCTGGAAACTCTATGCCTCTCAGGGCACCTGACACCCTTTTACTCACAGCCTCCGGAATGCTCCGGGAGCCTGCTTTAGGAGAGGACTTTGGGCGGATCGGCTGCGTTCCTCCGGCGGTACTGCGGATATCGCAGGATAGAATGAGCTGCGCCGGTCAGGTGTGCGTCCGATGCTCCGCGGCGAGACTGGAGGCCCGCCCGGAAGCTGATCCCCTTTCGGGAAGCGTCTTTAGTACTTTTTTTGCCTGTTTCAGGAGACACTTCGCCCGTAAGGGTTTTCCACCGGTTCAACATTATATATGGGGGGGGCATAAATCAAGTGGAAAATTCAATAAATCCGTGGAAAACTATTTTTATGCTTTTAACCCCGGAAATTTGCAGGCGGAGAACGTAAGGTGGATAAAGGGGTTAAATTGACCCACGGAAATCTTTTAGATAATTACGTATGCGGCCAAGAGGGGTAAAATGAACCCACGGAAATTTGCAGGCGGAGATCGTAAGGTGGATAACGGGGTTAAATTGACCCCCGGAAATCTGTTAGATATAAACGTATAGGGGCGAGAGGGGTAAAATAAACCTACGGAAATCTGTTGGCGGAGTATGTGCACTCTTTAGCTTTTCACACAAGTAAGCGGAGGCTTTTCATGACCTCCGCTTTCCCGCGGCATTGTAAAATAAAGTGTGTAAGCTTCCTGTATACTTTAACCAGAGATAGGAAACAGCCTTGACCAATAAAAATACCTCAAGTAAAGTTGGATTATTACTGACCCGCCAAAGTTGGTAAAATCCAAAATCACGAGAGGTATCTGAAATGAATGGTAAAGGTAGAAAGACGAAAAAGCAAGCAAATATCAGCAATTCAATGAATGTTCATTCACAGGAGGAGCTAAACAGAAGAACCGCAGCGGTAGACGAAGACCTGAAATCATCAACCTGGAAGGATCTGGAGGTCGGCGGTAAGTTCGATAAGAATGCAAAGCTCACATTTATCAGTGACGACATGCTGATCCTGGGATGCGACATCGGCAGTGAAACTCACTACATGAGGGCAATCGACACGAGAGGACGGGAACTCAGCAAGGACGCATTCCCGTTCAGCAACAACGCGGAGGGCTTTCAGAGTGCGAAGGCGTGGGCAGTCCAACTAGCGACGGAACATAGCAAGAAACAGATCATTCTGGGCCTGGAGCCGACAGGGCATTACTGGTTCTGTCTGGCAGCGTGGATGATCACAAACGGCATCAGTGTCGTGCAGGTCAATCCGTACGCGGTGAAACAGACAAAGGAACTGGAGGATAACAGCCAGCTGAAGGATGACCGGAAGGATCCGAAGCTGATCGCGAACCTGGTGAAGGACGGGAACTATGGCATGCCGTATCTTCCGGAGGGTGTGTACGCGGAGTTGCGGCGGCTGTCGATGCTGCGGGATCAGTTGACAGAGGACAGGATCCGATATGTAAACAGGCTGCACAGGGAGATGAAGATCTGCTTCCCGGAATACATGGACGCATTCGGGAAGCTGGACGGAAGCTTCGCTCTGATGGTGCTGCTGAAAGCCCCGTTTCCGGAAGATATCCTATTGCTTGGCGTAGACGGCCTGAGGGATATCTGGCATGAGGCGAAGCTCAGGGGACGCGGCTACAGCAGGGCGGAGCACATCGTGAAGCTTGCATCGGAAAGTGTTGGACTTAAATCCGGAACAGGCGGCAGGAAGGAAGCGGTCAGATGCTTTGTAGAGCAGATCCTTTATCTCACGGAAAAGCTTGATGAGATCGAGGAATCCCTCCATCAGAAATGTCGGGAGATCCCTCACGCAGAGAATCTTCTGGAGATCGGCGGGATTGGAGAAAACATCCTGGCCGGGATCCTGGCAGAGATGGGGGATATAAGTCGTTTCGATGACGTGAAGGAGATCCAAAAACTGAGCGGACTCGGGCTCGTAGCCTGCAGCTCCGGGAAGCACAAGGGAGAGACAAAGATCAGCCACAGAGGGCGCAAACGGCTGAGGTACTGGCTCTTCCAGGCGGCAAGGTCGGCGGTATCTCATGCGGAAGAATTCAAGACGCTGCATGTGTACTATACGACGCGGACAGACAATCCTCTGAAGAAGATGCAGTCACTGATCGTGATCGCCTGCAAGATCCTGAGAATCATTTTTACGATTCTGGGGACAGGGCAGGAGTACGATTCCGCAAAGATGCTGAGGGATATCAAGCACTCGGTAAAAGTGGCGGTGCAGGCAGCATAAACCGCTGACTTATCAACACGCAGACACATCTTCCATGGCCCTGCCGAACCGCTTGACGGCAGGAGGCTGGGCAGGGTCTTGGAGAAGGAACCCGTAAGTGATGGCGTAGGGCCTACGGCATCAGGACCAACTGGCAAGGCAGAATAAGGCGGCGATGCGTCCACTGATTTATCAGACCCGCTGGAGGAGGCCTGGTCAGTAATGAACCAACAACAAACAAGAGCCGTAGCCGGCAGGAGTTTTCTCCGTAGGGCATGACCCTGTATGTAAGCTTAGCTGGCACTCGGTGTATGGACAGGTGGGACGAAGGAAGTTGGGACATGATCCCCATAGGCACGGAAGGTTCACCGCCATAGTTGATCGGAGGGAAAATGGCCTTTATAGAGCGGAAGCAACGGACGCTCTGTTTGCCATACCTATTTATCAGCTATTCAGTACCAGATACGATGATGTCCATACCATCTGGCTCTGTTTCAAGAGGTATAGTAGTTTGTCAAACCCGCATAAAAACTGAATTTTGGGCTTGACATAATAGGAAGGAGACACATGGTTTTTTATGGGTTTGACGATAACTGACAGCGTTCCTGTTTTCACAGTATTATTGCAAGGGTTTCTAAGTTTCTTTTCGCCCTGCGTTTTGCCGCTTCTGCCGCTTTATATCGGATATCTGTCCGGAGGGACGAGTGAAGTGGCCCCCGATGGAGAGCGAAACTTTGATAGAAAGAAAGTGCTGCTTAAT
>JAFTCY010000027.1 GCA_017454465.1 Clostridia bacterium | reverse complement strand
GAACAGCTTCCAGAGAAAAACAAAGACCACGCTTTGACCGGAAACTGGGTCGGGCATCGTGAGTGCCACATTCAGCCGGATTGGTTGTTGGTCTATCTGATTGAGAATGATTTACTGGTACTGACATTATCCCGAACAGGAACGCACAGCGATCTGTTCGGGAAGTAGGAATAAGACGCTCGTTTAATGCCGGGTGTCTTTTCCTTTTGCGCTGGAAACAAAAAAGGCATTTGCGCTCTTCATCTGCGCCGTCATCCTGATGCCGGCCGCGATAACGGCAGCGTCTCCTTCTGATGAGCAGCCGTCTTTCGGTGACAGCCGTAGTATCAACACCTTCGTTTTCCAGCAAGCCGCAAGGTCACGTCGAATATAATACAGTTCACTTTTTTCTGCATCGTCGTGGCAATACTGACCGTTCTGGCTGCAGCTTCGTTCTTTGTCATGAAGAAGGGAATATTCAAGCCTGCTGAGCAGAAAAAAAGCTGAGCGCCTGTCCGTTTTTCCTTGACACAGCCATCAATCTGTGCGATAATTCCGTTGATAGTATTCTTACCCGGAGAACTCAAAGCATGGAAATACCGAATAACAGCGAAAGCATCCTTGACAGAGCCATTGACTTCGCCAAACAGGCTCATTACGGGATAAAGAGAAAAGCGTGCAACCTGCCGTATATCGTCCATCCGCTGGAAGTCATGAGCATAGCTGCTTCCATGACGGAAGACACCGATGTGCTGACGGCGGCGCTTCTTCATGACGTGGCGGAAGATACCGAGCATACCCTTCAGGAGATCTACGAAATGTTCGGAGAAAAGGTAGGGGATCTTGTAAGTTCCGAGACCGAAGACAAGATGGGGCATGTGGATCCGTCCGAGACCTGGCTCCGCCGGAAGGAGATGTCTCTTGAAGTGCTCAGGACTTCACCTGACATCAATGTGAAGATCCTGTGGCTCTCGGACAAACTGTCCAATCTGAGATCCTTCTATATAAACTACCAGAAGCGGGGAGAAGACCTGTGGAACAGCTTCAACCAGAAGGACCCTAAGATGCATCACTGGTACCATACGAGGGTAGCAGAGTTAACTTCCGAGCTGTCACATACATTCGCGTGGAAGGAATACACTTACCTTATCAAAAAACTGTTTGAGGATGATAAAGATGGAGAACATTAAGATAGACGTTAATAACAACATAGCCGATATTAAACTTATAGGCCATATCGACTCAAAAAACGCGCCGCAGCTTGAAGCGTTCATGGACGCCGAGCTCGGCTCACATGAAATCGAATCAGTGATCCTGGACTGCTCCGAACTCGTATACATATCCAGCGCCGGTCTGAGACTCATTCTCAAGCTGAGGAAGAAATACCAGGACGTGACGGCAGTCGAACTGAGCCCTGAAGTCTATGACATATTCGAGCTGACCGGGTTTACTGAGCTTCTGAACGTCAGAAAGAGATTCAGAGAGATCTCAGTGGAAGGCTGCGAGATAATCGGTTCAGGCGTGAACGGCGACGTTTACAGAATAGATGACGAGACAATCGTGAAGCTTTACAAGAATTCCGATGCTCTCTCCGACATAGAAACTGAAAGAAGCCTCGCCAGAAAGGCTTTCGTCAAGGGGATACCTACAGCCATACCGTATGACACTGTAAAGATCGGTGAATACTACGGGTCTGTTTTTGAGCTTCTCAACTCAAAATCCCTTGCAAAAGTCCTGGCTGAGGACAATTCAAAACTTGATACGGTCACACATCTCTATGTCGATCTTCTGAAGAAGATCCACTCTACCGAGTTCAGGGAAGGCGAGCTTCCCCAGATGGGAGCAAAGTCCCTTACAACCGTAGACGCAGTAAGCCCTTACCTCAGCGAAGCGGCGGCTGAAAAGCTTAAACACCTGGTCGGATCGATTCCCGATGACTGTCACATGGTCCACGGAGACTACCATCTCAAGAACGTCATGCTTCAGAACGGTGAAGCGATACTTATCGATATGGATACCATATCCCTCGGCAATCCTATCTTCGATTTCGCCTATATGTTCAACACTTATGTGGGATACGGCGAACTGATACCGAACAACTCAATGGAATTCCTTCACGTGCCCCAGGATGTCTGCGGAAAACTGTACTATGACACGATCAGGCTTTACTTTCCGGGCATCACGGAAGATGATATAAACGAACTGGTTGATAAGGCAGCGGTCCTGGGCTTCATGCGGATCATGAAGCGCTTCATCAAAAAAGAGAAGACCGAGGAGCATGACAGATTTATCGCAATATGCAGAAGGAATATAGAAGAACGGGTCTCAAGGCTTGACAAGCTGTATATATAAGCTGTCTGAGATCACTGGTACCTGATGCGCCGGTCATTCATGTAACAGCAAAACCTGTGACCGGATCACCGCAAAAAAAGAGCGCCCGTAACTGTTACATGCTACGGGCACTCAGCCTAATGCGGGCAACAGGACTTGAACCTGCACGGTTTCCCACTGGATCCTAAATCCAGCGTGTCTGCCAATTCCACCATGCCCGCAAACCTGTTGAATTATATCACACCGGTGCTGTATATGCAAGATTATACCCGAATTTCAGAAAAACAGTTGACAAAAAAATACCGCGGTGATATAATCCCGTCTTTAACAGATGGCAAAAGCAAAAACCGTCGAAAAGCCTTAGAAAATATAGGGAATCCGACGGTTTTGTTAATCACAAAAATGTTGTATGGAAGCTGTTCACGGAAATGTTACGATTTCATTTTTG
>JAFTCY010000026.1 GCA_017454465.1 Clostridia bacterium | reverse complement strand
TTCCATATTCGCATAGAGCAGTATCTTGAGCAATGTTGACGGCGCTGTCGCAGGCCGACGACCGTGACGATTGTATGCTCTCTTTAACGGGGTCTTATCCATCTCCTCCACTATCTGATCTAAGAGCCGTACACTGTCATCCGCTGGAATGATTTTTTCTGCTACATTTTCGTCAAATTTCAGTTGCACATTCCGGGAAAATGTGCGATAATTGTTACCGGTAAGATTGCTTTTCACACATCTATTTTACCACAAAAGAAAGCCCTTGACATCTGTTTCGGCATATTTTTGCCGTAACTTGTCTTGGGCTTTTCTTTTTATTTCGGGCTGCCTATTTTGCTACAGCCCCACTCCTTGCTCACGGCTTGTTGAAGGAAATTGATATCATTGACCTTGACTGCTAGGCAGGAAACCGATATAATTCATATAACAAACAACAAGAGGATGCGACATGAAGAAAAGACCGCCGGCAGCACAGAGAAACCGAATAAACGACCGGGCGCGGCGCCGCAGCAGGATAACAGCTACAATCGGGATAGTCTCGTGTGTTCTTTTCGCAGCTATAATACTGGTCGCCGTTATCACAGAGGCCGCCCACACCAGAAGCCATATAGATCCCGTCACCGTTGCGCCTCCGGAATCAGAAAATGATGTTTCCGTGATCCGTGAGATCGATTCCGATGATCCACTGACTGATGACAGCACACATCCCGGAACAGATAATGCTGAATCTCGCAATCAGGAATCTGACAGTGAAAAAGACCCTCCCGGAAACGATGATCCGGATAATGCAGAAACAGATCCGCAGACAGATACAGGAACAGATCCGGAACCCCCGGAAACAGTCGGAATAACTGACGCGGGCAGGTGGCTTGAGAGCACTTTCCTGGGTTATCCCGTAACCGCCAACAGTTCTGACGAGTCACGGAGAATACTGGAATACCTTGAAAGCGGAGCGCCGCTGAGATGGGCTCTGGCTTACGGGGACGGAGGAACGGTTTCCTACACAAAAAGATATCCGGAGCTTTCCTATTATTACTATGACCTTGAGGGCGGCACCGAGCTGGCATACAGAGCTGACTGGATCAGATATGCCGCGAGCCTTTCCAAACTGCCGTTCATTTACTCTGTTTTGCTCGAAATCGAACAATACTCAAGCGAAGCTTATACTGACCCGTATCACGACCGGTACTACGACCTTGACGCCCTATGGACGTATGAACCCGCAACGATGTTCCGCGACGGCTCCGGTATAATACAGGAAGAAAATGCGGGATTCAGCCTGACTGTGGGTGAGGTTTTTGAATACGCCGTAAAATACAGCGACAACATTGCCTTCGCATGGCTCCAGGAACACTTCGGCCTTTCCTCGTATTTTGATTTGCTGGAACGGCTTGAGATCTCGGGCGGGAGAGACGATCCTTACATGGACTTTTCGGCTAGAGACTGCGGAAAGATCCTTTACTCAGTCTACAGATATTTTGAATCCGGTTCACCGCTTTCGTCCAAGCTGAAGGAATGGATGGCCGATTCAGATCTCTCTGTTCTGATCGCCAGCCATTTTCCGAAAGGTATGGTGCCCCATAAATACGGATGGGACATCGATTCCTTCCACGACATGGCAATCATTATGGATGGACGGCCATACATTCTCGTTGTAATGACCGACTATGAAGACGGGAATGAGGACCGTGGCGCTCTTGAATATTTCTCCACCATTACTGAAATGACGAAATCCATGCATGCGTCCGAAACCACCAACTAATGGAATAACACATCAGAAAAAGAAAAATCCCGAGTTCGGTTTTGAAACCCGGGATTTATTTCTCTGTTCTGGATTATTTTAGGAATCCGAAGCTTGATACGATAGGAGCTTCGATAGCTTTTCCCATGCATACACGGATGAACTGGATAACGCGGAGAACCATGATGATCCCCCAGATAACTGCCAGTGCGAACCATCCGAGGAACGGAATGATAGCGAGTACCAGGCTTATCGTTTCGATTATGCTGAGCTTCATTGCCTGCTTCATATGGAACGAAACGAATCTCGATTCTGAAACCGCAAGGAGAGCAATGACTATACCGAACCATCCGAGGATATAAGGCACCATCGCAAGCACTTTGTTTTCAGAAATGTCTTTCGGATCATATTCAGCTGTATGATCCAGCAGGTTGACCTTGGGCTGAACCGGCTGTGCTGCGGCGGGAGCACCGGTAAAAGATGTTCCGCAGTTCGGGCAGAAAGCAACAGCATCGTCAAGCTGAGCCTGGCAATTAGGACAAGTTTTCATTTTTATTTCTCCTTCATATAGAATTTGATTCACCTGTTTGATTATACATCAGCATTAACTGTATTGTCAACAATGCAGTTCAGCTGAAGAACACCTGATTCACAATGCTCTCAAGTTTCTCCTGCTTCCCGCTTCCCGGGAGTTCAGGCCTTCCCAGTTCCGCAGCATGGGCGGCAAGCATTTCAAGATCCGCCTCGCCGGACACTATTTTCTTTCCGATCCCGCTTTCGTAGCTGGCGTACCTCTCCCTGATAAAGCTGTCGATGCGTCCGTCTTCGATTATGGCTGCAGCCTTGATCAGTCCGAGAGCAAAAGTATCCATACCCAGAATATAGCTTTCGAACATATCCTCATATGTGTAGCTCGGGCGCCTCGATTTGGCGTCAAAGTTGAATCCTCCGGTCAGTCCTCCGCCCTTGATCACCTCATACATACACCATGTGGCCTCATATACATCAAACGGGAATTCATCAGTATCCCAGCCGAGCAGGTAGTCGCCCTGGTTTGCATCTATCGAGCCGAGCATCCCGTTCATGGCAGCGATACGCAGGTCGTGTCTGAAGGTATGTCCTGCGAGGGTAGCGTGGTTGGCTTCTATATTGAGCTTGAAATCCTTCTCGAGACCGTACTGGCGTATAAACCCTATGGTGGTGGCGGCATCGAAATCGTACTGATGCTTCATAGGCTCCTTTGGCTTGGGCTCGATATAGAAATCGCCTTTGAATCCGATGCTCCTGCCGTACTCCACCGCCATGTGCATCAGCCTTGCTATATTCTCCTGCTCGAATTTCACGTCCGTATTGAGCAGAGTCTCATACCCTTCGCGCCCGCCCCAGAAAACGTAGCCTCTTCCCCCGAACTTGACGGTCAGCTCAAGGGCTTTCTTTATCTGGGCTGCCGCAAAACAGTACACATCGGCAGAGTTCGTGGATCCGGCCCCGTTCATGAATCTGGGATTGGAGAACATGTTGGCAGTTCCCCACAGGCACCTTATATCAGTGCCCTTCATCTTTTCAAGGATGTAATCCGAGATCTCGTCCAGTCTTCTGTTTGTTTCGTTTATGTCATCGGCTTCAGGGACAAGGTCCACATCGTGAAAGCAGAACAGCTTGATGCCAAGTTTTTTCATAAACTCGAAGCCTGCGTCGACCTTCGCCTTAGCGTGCTCCATGGTTCCCTTTTTCGCTCCGAAACTCTTGTCAGCCGTGTCACGTCCGAACATGTCTGTTCCTGCGGCGCCGAGATTATGCCACCATGCCATCGCGAAAGGCAGGTGTTCGCTCATTTTTCTGCCGAGGATCATCCGGTCCGGATCATAGAATTTAAACGCCAGGTCGTTTGAGGACCCCGGGCCCTCGAAAGGAATGACCGGTATGTTTTTGAAGATTTCGCCCATAGTCAAGCCTCCTTCATTTCAGAAAACAGTTTTTTCATCGCCGGATATATCTGTTTGAAAACCATATACTTTTTTTCATATCTGGCTGCGATCTCCGGATCAGGCTCGACAGTACCTGACACTTTTGTCAGGGCATCTGCCGCTTCTGCCACAGAACCGAATCTGCCGCAGCCCACCATAGCCAGCATGGCTCCTCCGTACCCCGGCCCCTCTTCAGTCTTCGGGATCTCCAGCGGTATGTTCAGAACATTGGCCATTATCTTTCTCCATAGCCGGGATCTTGCTCCGCCGCCGCAGATCCTGCTTTTTTCTATTTTGATGCCAAGTGATTTTGCCACCTCGACGCTGTCTCTGATCGCGAATGCAACGCCTTCAAGCACAGACTGCACCAGATCCTGTCTTGAGGAATCCATCGTCATCCCGGCAAACACCCCTCTTGCGTCAGTGTCATTTATCGGGCTTCTTTCACCCATCAGGTACGGGAGGAAATACACTCTGTTTCTGCCCAGACACCCGTCGGTTATGCCTTTCTGCTCAGACGCGTAGTCCGCGGTCCCCAGTATCGTCTCGCACAGCCACTTGTTGCAGCTGGCTGCTGAAAGCATGCATCCCATAAGGTGATACCCTCCGTCGGCATGGGCAAAGGAATGAAGAGCATTGTTCGGATCGACCCCGAATTCTGATGAGGAGATGAATACTGTTCCAGATGTACCGATGGATATGTTGCATCCCCCGTTTCCAACGACACCTGTTCCGACAGCGGCAGCCGCATTGTCTCCGGCCCCGGCTACCACAAGGGTACGGGGACTGAGATTCAGTTCGGCCGCGATGTCAGGCATGACCTTACCTACCGGCTCGAAGCTCTCGTAAAGATGAGGCATGACAGACTCGTCCAGGCCGCAGATGCGAAGCATCTCACTGGACCAGCATTTGTTTTTCACATTCAGGAGAAGCATTCCCGAAGCATCGGAATAATCACAGCAGTGGACTCCGGTCAGCTTGTAGTTGATGTAATCCTTCGGAAGCATGACCTTCCTGATCCTGAGAAAATTCTCGGGCTCATTATTTCTGACCCACAGGAGCTTGGGCGCGGTAAAACCGGCAAAAGCTATGTTCGCGGTATATTCCGAGAGTTTCTGCTTTCCTATCACCTCGTTCAGGTATTCGACTTCCTTATATGTCCTGCCGTCATTCCACAGTATGGCAGGCCTGATGACACAGTCGTCCTCGTCCAGAATTACGAGCCCGTGCATCTGTCCCCCGCAACCTATCCCTTTTATCTGATCCGGCTCCAATCCGTCAGTCAGTTCCTTCAGCCCGTCCCGGACAGCGTTCCACCAGTCGTCCGGAAACTGCTCTGACCACCCCGGATTGGGAAAGATAAGTGGATATTCTCTGCTCACAGTCCTGACAATGCTTCCTTCAGAACCGACAAGCATAAGCTTTACCGACGAGGTGCCGAGATCGATCCCTATATAGTATCCTTTATCTGTCATATACAATCCTTTCATTCGAGGCAGCCGGGTTTCTTATTCCTCTATCCGCGGCACCCTTTTGCTCACCTTGCAAATGACTTCATAATTTATGGTACCGGCTCTCCCGGCGAGTTCGTTAACGGAAGTACCGTCATCCCCTCCGAAAAGGATGACCTTATCACCGACTTTCACATCCGGATCCCCGGGCGCCTCCGGTGTGACATCCACCATGAACTGATCCATGCATATCCGGCCCACCTGCCGGTATTCCCTTCCGTTTATCCTGACCATGCAGCCTGAATAGGCTCTTTCAAAACCGTCGGCATAACCTGCTGCCACGGTTGCCAGGACCATTCTTTTTTCTGCCACGAATTCAGCTCCGTAGCTGACCCTTTCTCCCGGATCGATCTCATGTATATGGACCACTGTTGACTCAAATCTCATAGCCGGCGCGAGTCCGTATCCCACAGAAGCGTTGGGAGTGAGGCCGTAGATGATGACTCCGGCTCTGACCGCATCGAAATATGCTTCGGGCATCTTCAGTGTGACAGCAGAATTGGCTACGTGCTTCAGCCCGGTATCCACCCCCTGCCGTTCAAGACAGTCAGTGATCCTCCTGAACCTTTCGATCTGCAGAGCCGTGTACCCGTTGCGGTAACCGTTGACCAGACGCCCGTCCATAAGCTCATCATCTGCTGATGAGCAATGGGTGAATATGCCGGCTATCTCAAGTTCAGGACAGGAGGCAAGTTCCTTTATCTGGATAACGGTCCTTTCAGTGCCCGCTTCATCGGCCCGGAATCCGACACGGTTCATTCCCGTGTCCAGTTTAACATGGATCCTGAGCCTTTTGCTGCTTCCGTTCAGTTCGTTGAAAGACTTCACCGCCCGCATAAGGTCACAGGCGTTCTCGTATGACACAGCGGCACACGCTATGTCATACTCAAGCATCTCAACGGCATTTTCGGGATCTACTCTTCCGAGTATCAGTATGTCAGGATGCCTTGAGTTCAGTTCTTCGATACGTCTGAGTTCCACCGCTTCCTCTTCAGAAGAAACAGCAAAAAAGTCGCATCCCGCGTCGCCGAGAGCTGATGCGGTGATCCCTATCTCGTGGCCGTAAGCATCAGCTTTGACCACGCATATCACTCTGGGAGGGACTCTTCCCGCGGCGCGGGCGCCTTCATCTGTCAGCCGCCTTATTATCTTGTAGTTGTTCATCAGCGCAGACCGGCTGATGTACGCTATATTCTTGTGCTTCATAAAAAACTCCATGCGCAAAAATACCGAACACAGCATCATGCCGCATCCGGGATTATTGCATAGATACCTCAGTGCCTTACAGTGACAACTTCCGTATTTCTGTTATAGAATTTCATGCTCTTGAGCATTTTATTCGTGGCCTCAAAGAAAATGACTGTAGACTTTCCATCCTTATCAAGACGCGCGAAATATGAATCGGGGCTCTTTGAATCTCCCCTGAAATCCTTGGTCTCGTCCGCTTTTTCCCATTTCTCCCTGTTTTCTTCAGTCGCGGGAGCGATGATGGAATAAGCTGACACAAGGTCATCTGAAACGACCTTGCCTTTGCCGCCTGCGTTGAGCTCGGAAATTACCAGTTTTGCGTTGGAGACTTCATATTTCCGTTCTTCCTTTACCATTCTCTGCGTGAAGAACACCAGGGCGATGAACAGCGGAACGGCAACGGTTGCCCAAATCGCGGCAGCACCGCTGGTAAGGATAACGGCTACTACGAATGCTGCGATCACCGCAAGATAAAGAACTATCAGCCAGATTCTCTTTCTGAGTGCTTTACCTTCGGCTTTTTTCGTCACGGTATATTCAGCATAGTTTACACTTTCTTCCATGAGATTCATATCCTCCATAATGCAATATTGCTTTTCGCTTCGCCTGTAGATTATACCACAGCTTCTGTTTCAAAACAAGAAAAACGGTGAAAATGATATTTCTTCGCTATTTGCCGTTTTCCTCGTTTAGAGACCGTATCTTATCTCTCAGGAAAGCTGCTTCCTCAAATCTGAGTTCCGAAGCTGCCTTTCTCATTTCGGCAGTCAGAGATGCGATCATATCGTCGAATGAAGTATAACCGCTCTGATCGCGGAACAGTTCCTTCCTCTGCTTCTGCTTCTTTCCCTTTACGGAAGTGTCACCGGAAGAGATCTGGATCATCTCGCCTATACCTTTCTGTATGGTCCTTGGCGTTATGCCGTGTTCTTCGTTGTAGGCCTTCTGGATCTCTCTCCTGCGGTTCGTTTCTTCGACCGCCTCTTTTATAGATTTGGTGATCGTATCCGCGTACAGTATGACCTTGCCGTTCTCGTTTCTGGCCGCCCTTCCTATCATCTGCACCAGAGACCTTGCGGATCTGAAAAGTCCCTCCTTGTCTGCATCGAGGATCGCCACCAGTGTTACTTCCGGCAGGTCTATCCCCTCTCTGAGAAGGTTTATGCCAACCAGAACGTCATACGCACCGAGCCTCAGATCTCTCAGAAGCTCTGCCCTTTCCATGGTCTCTATGGTATGGTGGATGTACTTGACCTTCGTTCCGTTGTCCGACAGGTATTCGGCGATATCCTCCGCCATCTTCTTCGTCAGGGTGGTAACAAGCACCCTTTCTCCACGCTCGGTACGCTGGCGGATCTCCCCGAGAAGGTCATCCACCTGTGTCTCGATGGGCCTGATCTCAACTTCGGGATCCAGCAGTCCTGTAGGACGGATTATCTGCTCAACTACCTGCTCCGACACGTCCGCCTCAAATTCAGCCGGCGTGGCTGATACCATGACGGTCTGTCCGATCTTTTCCTCAAACTCGCTGAAGACCAGCGGCCGGTTGTCATAAGCCGAAGGCAGACGGAATCCGTAATCCACGAGGTTCTTCTTCCTTGCCCTGTCTCCACCGCTCATGCCCCTGACCTGCGGGATGGTAACATGGCTCTCATCAATAAATGTAATAAAATCCCGGGGAAAGTAGTCCAGAAGGCAGTATGGAGTGGACCCGGGCTCTCTTCCTGCGAAAATTCTCGAATAGTTCTCGACCCCTGCGCATGTCCCGACCTCTCTCAGCATTTCAAGGTCATACCTGGTCCTTTCTGTCAGTCTTTGAGCTTCCAGATTCTTTCCGTTTGCCTCAAACCATGCGACTCTTTCATTGAGTTCTCTTTCGATCTCCCGGAACGCTGCTTCCTTTTTAGCCGGATCCATCACATAATGGGTCGCCGGATATATCGGCACGTAGTTCACATATTCGATCGGCTGACCCGTAAGAGGATCGAATTCGCATATCCTGTCGATCTCGTCGCCGAAAAACTCCACCCTTACAGCTCTTCCGGAATAGCCCGCCGGAAACACCTCCACCGTATCTCCCCGAACTCTGAACTTGTCCCTGACAAAGTTCACATCATTCCTTTCATAGCTGATATCCACCAGGCGTGCCATAAAATGTCTCGGATCCATTTCCATACCGGGACGGATCCCTATTATCTGACCCGAATACTCCTCCGGAGGTCCCAGAGAATAGATGCAGGATACGCTTGATACTATGATCACGTCGCGTCTTTCGAACAGGGCTGACGTTGCGCTGTGCCTCAGTTTATCTATCTCGTCATTTATGAGAGCGTCCTTCTCGATATACATATCCTTGCCCGGTATATATGCCTCAGGCTGATAGTAATCGTAGTAGGAAACGAAATACTCGACCGCGTTCTCCGGGAAAAACTGCCTGAATTCGGTGCACAGCTGTGCCGCCAGCGTCTTGTTGTGTGAAAGCACCAGTGTCGGCCGGTTCAGATTAGCGATGACATTGGCCATCGTAAAGGTCTTGCCGGACCCTGTCACGCCTAGAAGCGTCTGGTATCTTTTCCCTTCGAGAAAACCTTCCGTCAGCTTTTCGATCGCCTGCGGCTGGTCTCCGGTGGGCCTGAACGGGGCATGAAGTTTAAAAATTCCTTCCTTCATAAGACCTATCTTATCTCTGCACTCTTCCGCTGCCGTCGCCTCCGGCAAGCTTCTCGACTTCCTTCACAGTCACTCTGTTGTAGTCTCCCTCAACGCTGTGTTTCAGAGCTGAAGCGGCTACGGCGAATTCGATTGCCTGTCCGGATGATTTTCCCGAAAGAAGCGAGTATATCAGCCCTGCGCCGAATGAATCACCGCCTCCGACGCGGTCCACGATATGAAGGTGATATGATTTTGAGAACCAGTAATCCTTTCCGTCGTAGAGCATGCCGGCCCAGTCATTGTCGCTGGCTGAGATCGAGGATCTCAGTGTTATTGCAACCTTCTCAAATCCAAATCTCTCCGCAAGCTGCTTCGCAACTGACTTGTATCCCTCATGATCCAGTTTTCCGGCACTGATGTCCGTGTTATCAGCCTCGATGCCGAACACGTCCTTTGCGTCCTCCTCATTTGAGATACAGACATCGACATACTTGCAGAGATCGGTCATCGCTTCCCTGGCCTGTTCCCTGGTCCAGAGCTTTCCCCTGTAATTCAGATCACATGAGATCCTGATGCCCTTGCGTTTTGCAGCAATGCATGCCTGTCTGCAGATCTCGACCAGATTCTTTCCGAGAGCAGGGGTGATGCCCGTAAAGTGGAACCAGTCAGCGCCTTCAAATATCACATCCCAGTCAAAATCTTCCGGAACGGCCTCCTGAATGGCAGAATGGGCCCTGTCGTATATACATACCGAGCCTCTCTGGGATGCCCCTTTTTCAAGGAAATATATTCCAACCCGGTTTCCTCCGCGGACGATCTTCGATGTATCGACTCCGAAATACCTGAGAGAGTCAACCGCGCCCTGCCCTATTGCATGCTCAGGCAGTTTTGTGACATAAACGCTGTCCAGCCCGAAATTGGCAAGGGAGACCGCTACATTTGCCTCTCCGCCCCCGAAAGTTGCCTGCATCTGGTCATTCTGGAAAAACCTGTAATATCCGTTTGGAGCCAGTCTCAACATAAGCTCGCCGAAAGTAACTACTTTTTTCACTTTTATTGTCCTCTCTCACTGAATTTCGTATTTCTCTCCGAAGATAGTCGTGTACAGTTCCTCTGCAAACATCTCGTGCATTTCCCTTGTAGGGTGGTTTACCCTGTTTGCAAGAAGAGAAGTGATATCCGCCCCGCTCTTTTCAAGTTCCTTCCACTTTGCATAGCAGTCCGCCACGGCCACTCCGTGTTCCTTTGCCACCTGCCTTGCAGCGTCCATGAACTCGTCCATCCTCCCTGAATTCTGGAATCCCGCACAGACACCTGCATATGGCCGGTCATTCTCATTCGGAATGATCTCGGCTTCTCTCGTACACAGCATGTTTGGGGTGAGGAACACGCATTCGCTTCCTATCCCGCTTATTTTATCAAAGAGCGTGCCCAGATTCGTCCTGTAAGTCTCAAGCTCGAAGTTCACGTCATTGAGGCCGAAGCAAACGATACACAGATCCGGATGATGAGGAGCGCAGTCTCTTTCGAAATGCTGGAGGGCATACCAGACCGTCGCCCCGGACATCGCCGAGTTTATGATGCAAACCGGAAAATCCTCGTACCTGGTGTTGATCATCATCCTGAGCCTGTTATGATAGACTGTGTCATAATGCATATTGCCGGAAAGGCAGCCATGGGATACGCTGTCACCGAGAACAGCTACTATGGCAGGCCCGTGTTCTTCGTATCCTGCAATTCCTTTTTTTACAAGTTCAGCAATCTTAAATGCCATTTTTTATTCCTTTTCTGCGCTCAATCAGTCTTTTTCCGCAAGATGAAAGGCAAAGCCGTCTATCTCATCTGCCAGATAGATGAGCTTTAAGGCACCTGTCTTGTCTCTTATTTCCGAATCACTGTCAAATCTTACTCCCCGGCGCTTCAGGTGATATACAGCCCTTTCCACACTGTTCGTCTCGATCGCGATGTGGCCCTTCTCGCCTCTTCCCGGCCGGTGCATGATCTCAAGGCTGTGTCCTACAAATGTAGAAACAGTTTTCTTTTCCTGGCGGAACGCGAACATTGCCGCAAGGGCTTCGGAGCAGTTCGCCGCATCTTCGGGGCTTCCGCAATTGATCCCCAGATGCTTGAATCTGAATCCCAGCATCGTGTCCACCGCTTCCCTTACCAGAGATTCGATACCTGCAAAATCTCCTTTTGCGATCATGCCGGCATCCACCATCCAGGAACCGCCGCAGCACAGGATCTTCGGAAACGCGAGATAGTCGTTCAGGTTGGAGGGATTTATCCCGCCGGTAGGCATGAACCTGACTGCTCCGTAAGGAGCCGCCATCGCCTTGATCATTTTGACCCCGCCTGACTGTTCGGCAGGGAAAAACTTCACTGTTTCAATCCCCATGGACAGCGCCTGCTCGATCCCCGACGGGTTATTGATTCCCGGCACTATCGGGTATCCCTTGGATATACAGTGCCTGACAACATCCGGATTGAATCCCGGTGTAACGATGAACCTCGCACCCGCCTCTATCGCCTCATCCGCCTGAGCAGTGGTGAGCACCGTGCCTGCTCCGACGAGCATGTCCGGCAAAGCTGCCGATATATTCCGGATCGCCTCCTTTGCCGCCGCGGTCCTGAAAGTCACCTCTGCGCAGGGAAGCCCTCCCTTTCTAAGCGCTTCAGCAAGAGGTACGGCGTCCGCCGCATTTTCGATTTTTATTACGGGCACTATGCCGATCAAAGACAATTCTCTGAGGATCTCGTTCATTTTTCCGTCCTTCCTTGATTCCATGAAATCTGTCTGGATTATATCACAAGTACACATTTTTGAAAAGAAAATCCGGCACAATTGTACCGGATATTTCACTGGATAAGCAGTGTTATTTCTTGCCCATTGCCTTTTCAAAGATCCTGAGAAGCTCATCATCACTCATGGATGTATTTCTCCCGTTCTCGTACTCGGCATCGACCATTTCCTTCATTCTGAGGACTATCGGTGAATGCTTGTCGATATTGAAGTGCTCGGTCTCGGGGCAGCGGTGTTTCAGCCAGTGCGCTATTCCCGCGAGTCCGCTGTGTGCGTCTATGGTCACCTGGGCCGGCCTGTTGAGGAGTTTTTCAGT
The DNA here is from genome assembly GCA_017454465.1 of Clostridia bacterium. Taxonomy (GTDB): domain Bacteria; phylum Bacillota; class Clostridia; order Oscillospirales; family CAG-272; genus UMGS1696. Next base: position 15,559 of record JAFTCY010000026.1, on the reverse strand, counting down.
ATTGAATATATTGTAGATCTCTTCATCTTTCATGAGACCGTCTGCGTGTATGCCCGCTTTGGTCACATTGAAGTCCCGCCCCACGAACGGCGTCTTCGGAGGTATCTCGTATCCGATGTCGTTCTTGAAGTATTCTGCTATCTCTGTTATGACGGTTGTATCCATTCCGTCTGTGGTCCCCCTGAGAGATGCGTACTCCATGACCATAGCCTCAAGGGGGGTGTTGCCGCACCTTTCCCCAATGCCGAGAAGCGCACAGTTTACGGATGAACAGCCGTACAGCCATGCGGTCGAACTGTTGGATACCGACTTGTAGAAATCGTTGTGCCCGTGCCATTCAAGCAGTTCCGACGGAAATCCGGCATAATGCGAAAGGCCGTAGGCGATCCCGGGCACTGATCTCGGAAGGGCTGCTCCGGGGTATGAAACTCCGTATCCCATGGTATCGCACGCCCTGATCTTTACAGGAATACCGTATTCATCTGAAAGCCTCTGCAGCGCTTCCGCGAACGGTACCACAAATCCGTAGAAGTCCGCCCGGGTTATATCCTCAAAATGGCACCTCGGAGAAATGCCCATCTCCAGGATCTCCCTTATGACGGAGATATACTTGTCAAAAGCGGATTTCCTCGTAAGCTTCATCTTGTTGTATATATGGTAGTCGGAGCAGCTGACCAGCACGCCGGTCTCCCTTATCCCAAGAGACTTGACAAGTTCAAAATCACTTTTTGACGCTCTGATCCACGTGGTTATCTCGGGGAATTCAAATCCCAGATCCTGGCAGCGGCTCAGAGCTTCCCTGTCCTTTTCTGAATAAACGAAAAACTCCGACTGCCTTATGAGCCCCTTCGGCCCGCCTAGCCTGTGAAGCATCTGGAAAATATTCACTATCTGATCCACCGTGAACGGCTTCGTGGCCTGCTGTCCGTCCCTGAACGTTGTATCGGTTATCCAGATATGCTCCGGCATGTTCACGGGCACGAAACGGTGGTTGAAAGACACTTTCGGCACTGACTCGTAGTCATACAGCTCCCTGTAAAGGTTCGGGTCGGGCCTCTCCTGAAGGGAATATTTATATGAAGACTGCTCGATCAGATGCGTCGTTTCCGAGTACTCAAATTTCGTGTCATGTTCCCTTATTACAGGCTGACTTTTGGCAGTCGCCTTGTCCATAATGGAATTTACATCCTCGATTTGCATACAAACTATCCCTTTCTTTCATTTTTATATACCCAGTGTGGTTATTATACAGGCGGTTTTGAATAATGTCAACAGAATAGTTGCATTTTCTGCGTTATTTCTACTCTTTATAAACGGATCCCCGCATGAACAGCGGCAGGCCCGGGCCGAAAATTGACAAATGCGGCCGCTACGTGCTAAAATAGCGAAAACAAAACTGAGAGGTTTACCATGGACAGATATATTTTCGGAAAAGACACAGACCTTGAAAAGGATTTTTCCTACATCTCATCACTGAATCCCACGTTTATAAAAACGGACAAGCAGTTTATCAAGGAAGAAAACTGCATCAGGAACGAGTTCAACGAAAACATCAATGATTACGATTATATCAGCATCATCACAAAGAAAAAATACAAAAAAGGGGCAAAGCTCACGACAAGATGCGACTTCAAAGGATACGGAGCTCCCATCATCTCCATTACGGATGACTGCAGATATTACGAGAACGGCGACATGTACTACGGCCTTCACTTCGAGACCGTTGCCTACTCACTGGGATGCAACATCTGGCAGATAATCCCCCTTCCGGAAGGATCCAAGGAACCCATAGAAAACAGGAAAATAGCAAATCTTCCCTTTGACATAGGCCAGGAGGAGCCGGTCGAGATAACCATCGAGGTCCTGGACAGGCAGATCATCGCGAATATAAACGGGAAGACGATAGTTGCTGAAAGCGATGACATTCCGGACACCTTCCATGTGGGACTCACTGCGTGTGAGGGCATAAACAAATTTTACGATTTCGTGATCGATGCGGAAGAAGCATGATCCGACAATAGCTGCGAGGCGGGAGAATCCCCGCCTCGTTTTTTTACACTCGTATCTCCAGACACTCAGTGCCGCTGAGACTGCAGCTCCTTCTGTCCGGCTGGTGTCCGCCCACGTAGAATATGATCCCGCCGTCAGGTCTTACCCTTTCTCCGTTATCGAGAACCGCAGAGGTCCAGTACTTGTTCACATGTATCACTGTCTGTACGGATCCCCCCGCCTCGATGCGGCACTTTCCAAGCCCGCACAGCTGAAAACGCGGCGTGACGGTCCTTGAATCTTTGTATGACGCATAGATCTGGACTATCTCCGTTCCGTCTGCGTGTCCGGTATTTGAAAGTCTGACCCGAATCAGATATTCGTCATCCGTTTCCGACATGATTCCGGCATCGCTGTATTCAAACTTGGTATACGACAGTCCGTATCCGAAAGGATAAAGAACATCGCCTTCATAATACCTGTAAGTTCTGTTCTTCATGGAATAGTCCGTAAAATTGGGAAGAGCGGCTCCGTCTCTGTAAAAGGTAAGCGGCAGACGCCCTGAAGGATTGTGCAAGCCCGCAATGATCTCAGCTATTGCAAGGCCTCCCGCAGCCCCGGGATACCATCCGTGTATTATGGCCTTCGCATGCCCGGTAACCTTTTCACCCAGGTCGACGCAGCTGCCTGCGAGCACGACGACTATAAGGTTCTCACATACGTCGCATACGGCTTCTGCAAGCTCCATCTGCGTCTTTGGAAGTTTCAGCGAAGCCCTGTCCCCCTTGTTGAAGTACTCGTTGACGACATCGTTTTCCTCGCCTTCTACGGTACAGTCAAGGCCCAGGCAGAGTATAGTGTAGTCCGAACGCTCGGCAAATCCGATACCTTCAGACTTCATGTTGGCGAAGCCCTTGCAGTCGTTATATCTGGAATGCATGATATTGCACCCCTTGCAGACGCGGACATCCGCATCACGGAAAACCTTTTTCACTCCGTCCGCCAGTGTCACATTATTGGCGGATATGCCGTTATAATTCCCTTCCAGGGCAATAACGGAGGACGCGTTGGGTCCGATAACGGAGATCCTTTTCCCGGTCCCGGGGTCAAGGGGAAGTATACCGTCATTTTTCAGAAGCACTACGCATTCCCTTGCAGCCTGAAGATTGAGATCTCTGTGCTCGTCACACTCGATCTTCTCGAACGGTACGGACGAATAGGGTCTCTCATCCTCGAATTCCCCGAGCATGACCCTGACGGACAAGGCAGCCACTGCCGCGTCCGTAATATCGGTCTCATCTATAAGGTCTTCCTCATAAGCGTCCAGGATGACACGGTACGCGTCACCGCAGTTCACATTGCATCCTTTTTTCAGCGCGACAGCTACCGCCTCTGTCAGCGAATCCACATATTTGTGGTTCGTGAAGATGTCGAATATCGCCCCGCAGTCGGATACGTAATATCCTTCAAATCCCCATTTTTCTCTCAGGATCTTCTGCATCAGCACCGTATGAGCGCAGCACGGTTCTCCGTTTGTGCGGTTGTAGGCCCCCATGACTCCTGCGACACCGGCCTTTACTGACCATTCAAAGGCTGGCAGATAGGTCTCCCACAGGTCGTGATCGGTAACGACCGCGTTAAAGGAATGCCTGATGTTCTCCGGACCCGAATGGACCGCGAAATGCTTGGCACAGGCCGCTGATTTCAGGAATTCTCCGTCTCCCTGAAGCCCTTTGATATATTCGGCTGCCAGTGATGCCGTGAGGAACGGATCCTCTCCGAAAGTTTCCTGTCCCCTGCCCCATCGGGGATCCCTGAATATGTTTATATTGGGAGTCCAGTACGTGAGGCCTTTGAAAATATCACGGTCGCCCTTTTCCAGACTGTTATTGTACTTTGCCCTGGCTTCGGTTGAGACAGCGTCTCCTATCTTCCCGATCAGCTCCGGGTCAAAAGTGGCCGCCATGGCGATTGCGTGGGGGAAAACGGTCGCCATTCCGGACCTCGCAACACCGTGGGATGCTTCGTTCCACCAGTTATACTCATGGATACCCAGTCTTTCCACAGCGGGAGAATCATACCGGATAACAGATGCCTTTTCCTCGATCGTCATCCGTCCGACTATGTCTGCGGCTATCTGCCTGGCTTGAGAAAAAAACATCACAGACTCCCGACAAATCTCTTGAGATTATCGAAGCCGACCCTGATGCCTTTGAGGTTGTCTTCCATTCCTTCGAATTCAATTGATACGTACTGGTCGTATCCCGCCTTTTTAAGGATCCTCAGGCATTGCGGAACGTTCACGACACCGTGACCGGTTATCGCTCCCCGGATATAGTTTCCGCCCCTTGTCATAGACCACCCTTCTCCGGGATTGTCTTCTGTCCCCGGCCGGAAGAAGAAGTCCTTTCCGTGAACATGAATCGCATATCTGGCAAGTTTGCCTACAGAATCAGTGGACCTCTCGTCAACACACATAAAGTTGCCCATATCCATTAGCAGTCCGAAATTCGGATGTCCGACGGCTTCAACCAGTTTCTCGCACCTGTCTGCGTCCTGGGTAAAATATCCGTGGTTCTCGAACATTGTCATGACTCCGCGCTCAGCCGCATATTCCGTGACTTCCCGGGTCGCATCGGCGATCCTTGGAAGAAGGGCATCAAAGCTGATACCGAATCTCTGTTCCGTCTCAAGACCGTATGTCACATCATGGCGCATTTTTGGCGCTCCGATACGCGCCGCATCGTCAACAAGCCTTTTTACTCTCTCAATCTCTTCTTTCGTAGCCGTACCTCTGTATTTCAGAAAATCGGCATAACAGATATACGCCACGATAGGAAGTCCTATCTTTTCGGCATGTTCCCTGACCACATCCACAGTCAGCTCGTCTGTAAGGTACCTGTCCAGCATCTCAACGCCTTCAAAGCCTAATTCCTTTGCATAGTCCATACACCCGAGAACTCCGAGTTTGTCCGGTTTCAGGTATTCGCCGAAACTGTAAAGGGATACTGAAATCTTCATAAATAAAACTCCTTTCGATATTGTCTACACAGCCTATTTCAACAAAACAGTGAACCTCTCGCATATTGAATAAGCGAGCTTCTGGGTACGAATACCCAACCCATTTCACGTAGGGTCTATCCGTTCGGATTTCAGAACAGTCTGAGAGAATCCTTACCGGACTACATTTATCGAATCGAATTTCAGAGCTGAGGAATCAAAAACATAGGGGAAAGCCTTTCTCATGATATTTGCGGATCCGTTGATGTCACTGTGGATGATGGCACCATCATGAGCTGCATATATCCATCTTTTGTTACCGACACCCCTTTTACCTGAGAAAGCGTATTTCTTCTCATTGTTCCTGTCATATACTGGGGAAACACAAGGTGAATAAACCAACGAAATGACAGATAACAATCCAAACTGTTTTCCTCGATTGAATTATATTACACAGTGTATACTGTGTCAAGAAATACAAAAAACTATATCATAACCACGCAATATGAAATAACAAAGGGGCTGCTAAGAAAAGGCTTAAAACCAGTTTCTTACCAGTCCCTTTAGGATAATCAATAATCCGACATTCTAAGTGCGATGCTCAACAGCAGCTGTTTTATGAACAGCGTGCTGAAGCTATGTAGCATCACAGTTGATAATCAGTCGTCAAGAGTATACTCCTGGCAGGTCTGAGAAAGAGCGCTCGTTTTGATCGGAGCAGGACGTTCGCAGCGTGTGGTCATCTCGTAGATCTTACCCGTCTTGCAGGATTCCTGGATTCCGTGGATGACTTCGATGGCATGGAGCCCGATGTCATAGTGGCAACGCGGGCGGCGTCCGTTAACTATGGCATAGCACATATCTGCCAGTCCTACGCCCCTGCTGGATGCATAGTATCCGTGAAGGATCGGGAGCTTGACTTTCTGCGCAAATGTCCATTCGCCCAGCTGCTGGTCATCGTCTTCGGGATCAGAGGTGTTCTCGATCTTGGATGTAGGCATCTGCCCTGCCACTATCTCTTCCCTTGAAGGAGCGGCGCCTTTTCTCGTTACGAATATATCATCCGAGAACGAGTTGGGGTCTCCGAGATCGAACACGCCGTCAGTACCGGTTATCTGGAACTTCATGGTGTCTGATGAGTCGGAAGAAATGTGGAACGTTCCGAGAACTCCGTTTTCAAACTCGAGGGCTGCAAGCAGAGTCGTAGGAGTGTTAACAATGAATTCCTCGCCGTATTTCGGATGATGCGGGTTCATATATGTACGGACAGGCTGCATATTTCCACCGAATCCGGTCACTTTCTTGATCGATCCAAGAAGGTTGATCATCTCATGCAGATAGTATCCGCCCAAATCGAAGGGGAATCCTCCGCCGTAATGAAGCGGGAAGAAAAAGTACTTCGGCGCGAGATCGAAGAAAGGCGTTTCGGGGTTGTAGTGCGATGTGCACTGAGCATGGATGGTTATGGGCTTGCCCACGATGCCTTCGTCAAGGTACTTGCGGGCTGACTGCTCCCATGCACCAAGGAACGTATCAGGAGCCGTAGTAAAGAATACGTGGTTCTCCTCCGCCAGCCTGCCAAGTTCCTTTGCTTCCTCAAACGTAGGAGCCATCATTTTTTCACAGTAAACGTGCTTGCCTGCCTTCAGGGCTTTGGAAGAAACCTCAAAATGAGATTCGGGGTAAGTGAGGTTGACTATGACTTCTATTTCGGGATCAGAGAGCATTTCATCGAAAGTCATCTTTTTCACACCGTATTTGTCAGCAATATACTGAGCGCGTGAATCGATGAGGTCGCAACAACCGACCACTTCAATGATGTTGAATCTGTACATCATGTTCTCCATGTATGTACCGCGGCAGATTCCGCCGCATCCGACTACGCCGACTTTTACTTTTCTTTTAAGCATGATAATCCCTCTTCATTTTGTATATTAAGATTTGCTTTGGGCTGGATTAATTCTATCATATCGGCGGATGAAAAACAAGCAATTTTGAAACTTCGGAAGCGTTTTTGAAGGAAATCATCTATTTGTTTTCCTTATCTTCGGCTTCCGTCTCGGACGCGAACCTGAGAGCTGACTGGTAGATCTGCGCCGTTATCCAGGACGGGTTCCAGGGTCTCATTCTCCCCCGCCAGAAATCCGTGTTTTTCAGGATCTCCGGATACCAGCACTGGACGTAATTCGTGTGGTAATACTGTTCTCCCTGTTCCCCAACTACTGAGAATCCCCACTCACCGGGGTGCGTGCACACGCCCTGGGTCAGGGCTTTAGCCACGCACATCCCCATGTGAGAGAACCTGACGTTGCCTGTGTCCTTGCCATATTCATACATTTCCCATGCCGGGAAAAACACATCAAGGTGATGGTTCTGCACGCTTACCCCAGGCCATCCGGTCGTCCGGAATCCTTTCTCCGCGCACTGGCTTCCCGGCAGGAAACCGGTGTCCCAGAAGTACACGAAAGTCAGTAGCCAGTCTCCCGCATCGTCCGCTGCCTCACGGTAGAACCGGTTCCCTGTGGCACGGTACAGCAGGGCGGCGGAACAGAAAACATATATCCCGGCCTCCTTGTCTTCGCACTTCGCGTCGAAGGTCGCCCTTGAAAAAGGCCTGTCGAACGTTTTCATATGAAGGTCGTAATAACGGGCGAATACCTTCTCCGCAGCCTCAAGATCCCTCCGGTCGCCGCGGTATAGATACGATTTGACAAGCGCAAGGACGCATGCCGCGCCTGCCGTGCTGACGGAATCATCAGACGGCTTCCCGTCTCTGAGCCAGGCAAGTGGATATATGCCACATGGCAGTAACGCGCTGCCGGATCTGAGGAAGCCGCAGGCTCTTTCAGCCAGTTTCTCCCACTCAGGCGGCACGGTCTTTCCGTTCTCCTTAAGCAGTTCCAGAATGTCCATAAGATCCGAGAGAGCCTCTCCCTGCATCCTGGATGACAGATCCGCCTCGGTGTCGTCCCAGCTTCCGCCCCAGGCCTTGCCCGGTACCGTGTAATAACACCTGAGCAGTCCGGGGGTCTCCTGCTCAGTCCCCTTCACGAAGAAATCGACTGTCCTGAAGGCGCGCTCAAACCTTTCCAGGTCGCCTGTGATTTCAGCATATCTCATCTCCGACCAGGCGATCTTCAGGGCCTGGCCGGTCCAGGCGTACAGAAAATACGGCGGCCTTCCCGAGATGTCCCCGAAACTGTTGGCGTCCCCGAAGCAGCGGTATCCGGCCGCGTCTTCCGTTTCAAGATATCTGGTATCCGCGACCATGCTCTTGTATTCCGCCATTTTCAGGTATGAGTGGCACTGCTGGCTTTCGGGAACCAGCGAACGGTAGGCAAGGTCCACCATATGCCTGAATCCTCTTCCGGGCGCTGTCTCCCCGAAGTCGATAATGAAACTCCTCGATATCGTCTCATCCGGCAGGATGGTACGGTAACCTCTGTCATAAGGCAGAGGAACCCCCTGACCGCCGTATACCATGTCCTTTATCCCGTTGAACATAAGGGGGCCGTTGGTCAAGACGAGTGTATGAGCTTTCCCGCCGTCTCCGTATAACGCACCGAGTCCCCAGTAATCCAGGTCCTCCCCGCTCGCGACCGCGGGCACGGAGAGCAAAGTGACGTATTCAGCGCCCGATCCCGCGCCCCACTCAAGGTTCACGGCGGGGATGGGGAGCCTGTGCTCCTCGGCGATCAGGCCCAGTCCCTCCTCCTTCCCTATGTGTGGAACGGTCCTCGCAGGATCAGATGAAGGATTGTCGTTGTATATGAGATGGGGTATAGTCACCTTCTGTTCTTCCGTGCTGCAGATCCTCAAAGTGATCCCGCAGCAGAAATCCCGGATTGCATGGCCCGAGATGTTCTTCACTTCAAGGCTGATCCTGAACCCGCCGTCAAAGGTGACCTTCAATCCTGCGGAGATCCCCTTTCCGGAATATGTCAGGAGGATGCCGCCGTCCAGGCTGTCTGCCCGCTTCATTTTCTGAGCCCTTCCGAATCCCCACGGCCTTCCCGAGGATGAAAAAAACAGCTGGCCCAGATCCTGGCTCCATATCTTCCGCCCTGACAGATACGCTGTCAGTTCATTCGTGTCTTCGTTTATCCCGATCATTCCGGACCGGTCGCCGATCATATGCATGAGTCCGATCTCCCGTTGCTTTGTTCCCGTCCGCATAGCGTTCGCACAGCATTCGCATAGAAAAACCGCCCGGCTGTGCGGACGGTGTTCCTGTTGATTTTTCTATTCCTGAGATCCGCCTTCTGATTCTGACGGAGCCGTTTCCTGATCCATCTTGTCGCTTACGACCGATACAAGCGATTCTTCAGCCTCTCTTGCGGCTCTTGCCTCGCAGGTCTTGCACAGCCTTGTTTTTCCGTTTTCTATTGCTGTCGTTGCAGTGCCGGTCATCAGTTCAAGAGTGTTGTTAAGATGAGAGCAGTCGTCATAAGCATGGAAAACCGTTCCGCTCGCTGTCCAGTAGACGGTATCGATATTGGCATTTTCCAGCATTTCCTCCTGGGATATCGGATTCCAGTCAACACTCGTAAGCCCTCCTATCGCCAGGGCTACCACAGCTACCACCACTGCAATGATCTTTGACTGCTTGCTGGCGTTCTTGTCAAGAAGGACAATGATAATGAAAGGCGCGAACGCGATGATGGCGATAATGACTCCGAGATTGTTGTGAAGCCAGAAACGCAGCTTGTTCTTTGCAGACGCAGGGTCAAGATGATTTGCTTTCTTCCAGAGCTGCGAGCCGATGATGACAAAAGCGAGGTCAAGTACCAGAAGAACTATCCATGCGATGGTGTAACCGGGATTTTCTACCGTGAAGCTGAATTCGATCTTGTGAACGAAAACCAGGATCGCAAGTACTTCGCACACGATCGCCAGGATCCAGAGGATGATTGCTCCGATGCGGTACGGGAGTGCATTCTTTCTTGTTGCGGCGAGCAGTTCTTCCTTTGAGGCGCTCTGCTGGCCTACCTGTGTATAGGTATGCTCCACTTTTTTCTTTGCCTTTTTTGCCTGAGCGGCCTCAAGGGCTTTTCTTGCAGCCTCCTGAGCCGCAGTGTTCTTATCCTGTGCCATAAATATCCTCCTGAAATTATTTCCGAATGATATGTTATCCGCTGCTCATATTGTACTCACAAACGGATAACAATTCAAGAGATTCGGCAGATTAATATTTTCGTTTTTTCATGTATTTTGTGTCCTGTGAGTGTTTACATCTTTTGCTGAAAAGGATATAATGGTTTCGGTAATTCAAATTTATTATACAAAGGGGTACAAAATGGATCTCAATGCTTTAATGCAGTCACTGCTCAGCCAGGACAGCCTTCAGAACATCGAATCAGTCACCGGAACCACCGACAAACAGGTCAAAAACGTTCTTTCATCCGCTCTTCCCAGTCTCCTCAACGGAGCAATGGCCCAGGCAACAAATGAAAAAACAGCCGAGAGCTTTGTTGGCGCTCTTGCAGACCACGCAAAAGATGACACAGGTGATATCGCTTCCTTCTTCAACGGAATCGACCTTGCCGACGGAGGCAAGATCGTCAGCCACCTCCTGGGCGATGACAAAAAAGCCGCAACAAAAGAGGCAGCCCAGAAAGCAGGCGTCAGCCAGAAAAAAGCCGGAAACATCCTCTCAGCAGCCGCTCCCCTGCTCATGAGCCTTCTCGGGCAGCAGACAGCCTCTTCTTCCAACAGTTCCGGAAACAACGCTTCAGGGATCGCCGGACTGATGGGCAGCCTCCTTGGCAACATAGACCTCGGCGGACTTCTCGGCGGACTTCTCGGCGGATCAAACCAGCAGTCCAACAGCAATTCCGGCGGACTTCTCAGCAATCTCTTCGGCGGGCTGTTCGGGGGAAAGAAATAAACCGAACATACACGTAAATAATAACCTTATAAGCAGCTCAGCCGTGTGGTGACAGTCGCGCACTGGGCTGCTCTTTTCTTTGGTATTACCCGAGTTTCACATTAGAGGAATAAAAGAGCCTTGGCAATCAGCTGTAAAAAACCGGGAAAACAGCTGAAATGCCAAGGTTTTTGGTCATTTGGAGCCTGAATAAAGGCGGAAACGGCATAAGGGTATTGTTGACATTATGTGAGGGTGTGCACAATGTAAATGCCGCACCCTCAGGAAAATGTTGCTTGTTATGTATCATCAGGCAGGATTCTCTTTTCTGCGGAACCTTATCGGCGCAATAAACAGAATCAGTGCATACATAAGGAAAGCAAAAGCCTTGAAAATTGGCCACTGTGACGAAGCATAGCTGAAGACGTCACGTAAATTTCTGGAAATATGCACCCATAGGTCAAATCCTCTGATCATCAAAGTTTGACTGGTCAAGCCCGACATAGCAGCCGTAACCGCCGGTGAAACCACCGCAAGGACTACACATATCACTCCCATAGTAATCGAAAAGCCTTTTTTGCGCGCTGCAAGGGCACCGCAGGCCAGCATTACGACAATAGCTTCGGCAGCAAAGGGCACCAGGTTAAAATATGTAAAATAGGCATATTTTGAAATCAATACTGCCAGAAGGATGCCGACAGCTTCATATGTGGCAAGGGCGCCGCACGCAAGCAGCGGTATCCATCTTTTCCGTATAAAAGAACTGAGGATCGGAAGCAGGAAAACAATAAGGTAAGGTATCCACCGGAGGATGAAGGCCGCAGGTTCTCTTGGACTGATCGACATCAAGTTCAGCACGAATGTCGGAAGAGCCCACAGAGAAGACGTTTCATCACCGAAAAACTGGACTGTCTTTCTGAAGGGAAAGGAGGGATCCACTCCCGGCGTTGACATTCTTTGTGCAGCAACAAGCTTTGGCACTATCTCGCCCGCCATGCCTGCAAGAAACACAATGATCAGAGCCAGGAAAAGCCCAAGTATCATTCTTTTATTTCTTTTTTCCATATTTGTTTCCTTATTTCTTGGCTTCGTCAGGTCAGATAATTAACCGAAGTACCTCTTAAGCAGACCCTCGAAAGCCTTTCCGTGACGGGCTTCGTCCTTTGCCATCTCATGGACAGTATCGTGGATAGCGTCAAGATTGAGCGCCTTTGCCTTCTTGGCAAGTTCAAACTTTCCGGCTGTTGCTCCTCTTTCAGCTTCCACTCTCATTTCAAGATTCTTTTTTGTGGAAGGTGTGACCACTTCGCCAAGCATTTCAGCGAATTTGGCAGCGTGCTCCGCTTCTTCAAATGCCGCTTTTTCCCAGTAAAGGCCTATCTCCGGATATCCTTCACGGAATGCGACTCTTGACATTGCAAGATACATACCTACTTCAGAGCATTCACCTGTGAAATTGGAACGAAGGCCGTCTACGATATCAGCAGGCACCCCTTCGGTAATGCCGACTTCGTGTTCACATGCCCATGATTTCTCTTCTTCAAGGATTTCTATGAATTTTTCGCCCGGTGCTTTGCAAAGCGGGCATTTCTCCGGCCTCTCATCGCTGTATACGATCTCACCGCAGATTGTGCATTTCCATTTTTTCATTTCATTATCTCCTGTTCATTTAGTTGCCTTAGGCATAATCATTATACTTTACGGAATGCTCATATGTCAACGAGAAAATAGCAGATCCCGTCCCGGCTGATCACTCTGTACGGGGTGGGCGGTCTCGTTGACAATTGTGCGTCTCAGATGATATAATTATCGGAGAAATACAACATAATATCAGCAGATTTCGGAGGCGCTATGGATTCTCAAAAACTAATTCAGCACATCAACGCAGGCGGTATTGACAACACTTTAATCCACGATCTGGCCGTACTGCCCGAAATGATCCCTGCACAGAGAGAAAGATATATCAGATCGGTCGAAGCACATGTAGAGCTTTACGGTGACGGAGATCTGTCGGTGTTTTCTGTGGGTGGCAGGAGCGAGATCTCCGGCAACCATACCGACCACAACCATGGTAAGGTAATAGCTGCCTGCGTGAATCTGGATATACTTGCTGTCGCAAAAAAAACCTCCGGTGGGACCATCAGAGTGAAATCCGAGGGATTTCCGGAAGACATAGTCAGTTTTTCAAGATCCGAGAAACCGGATCCGGAGTTCTATTTCACATCCTCGGCCGTCATAGCCGGAATGGAAAGAGCGTTTCTAAATGCAGGATATAATGTGGGCGGATTTGACGCCTATACGACCTCCAGTGTTCTGAAGGGATCGGGGCTTTCGTCATCTGCCGCTTTCGAGGTAATGGTCGGAAACATACTGAACCACCTGTATAACGGCGGCAGGGTTTCAAATGTCGAGATCGCAAAAATGGCCCAGTACGCTGAGAATGTTTTCTTCGGCAAGCCCTGCGGTCTGATGGACCAGACGGCATGTGCAGTAGGCGGGTTCATCTCGATCGACTTCAAGGATCCCAAAGACCCTGTAATCGAGAAATATGATTTTGACCTCGGGAAAGAGGGATATGAGCTCTGCATCGTCAATACAGGCGGAAACCACGCGGACCTCAATGAGGATTATGCCTCCGTACCGGCTGACATGAAAAAGGTTGCAGCTGAGCTCGGCGTTACGGTTCTCAGAGAAACATCGGAAGAAGCCCTGATCTCCCGCCTGACAGAAGACAGAAGCGCCCGTGAACGTCTCGGAGACCGGGCTATACTCCGCGCTTTCCATTTCTTCAAGGAAAACGAGAGGGTTGAAAAACAGAAGTCTGCCCTTCGTGATGGAGATTTCGAGAAATTCAAAGAAGGTGTCACCGATTCAGGCAACTCCAGTTTCAAATTCCTCCAGAACGTATATACTGTAAAAAATGTTCAGGAACAGGGGCTTTCTCTGGCACTTTGTCTCACAGAGGAGTTCCTGCGTGGAACAGGAGGAGTGTCCAGGGTACATGGCGGAGGATTTGCCGGAACTATCCAGGCATTCGTGCCCCGTGAACTCACGGCAGGGTATGCGCAACTAGTCGACTCCGTTTTCGGGGCGGGATCGTGCTTCATACTCAATGTCAGACCCGCAGGCGCATGCAGGCTCGTCTGATATACCGATGGACAAAAAAGAACTCTTAAAAAAAATAGGTATCCTCTTTGCCAATTTCATTTTGGTATATTTCCTGTTCAGGTTTCTCATCACTCTCTCTGAGAGGCTGCAGATGATATGGATATACTACGTGACTGTCATAATATATGCTCTTGGCATAACCGGGCTGTTCATAGCCTTCTTCATTCTCAATGGCTTCGGATTCAGCAGGGCTGAAAGAACGAGGGAAGAACTGCCGGAAAAGTGGACCGAAGAGCAGAAAGATGATTTTATGGCCAAACAGCCCGAAAGGAAAAAGAAAGCACGTTTTCTCGTGCTGTTTATACTTCCCCTTATACTCACATTTTTCGTAAGCTACATTGAACTTCACTTTTTGATATAGGTCACTATGCTTAGAATAAAGATCATAGCTATGGGCAGGCTGACAGAAAAGCCCTATATCGAGATGGCATCTGAATTTGCCAAACGGATCTCAAAGTCCTACAGACTGGAAATTGCGGAGCCGAAACCCGTAAAGTTGTCAGACAAACCGTCACCCGCCGAAATATCAAATGCTCTTGCAAAAGAGGCAGAATTTATAAAGGAAGAGATCCCCGCAAGATCGCATGTCATCGCTATGTGTGTTGAAGGAAAGACCATGTCATCAGAAAAGCTTTCCTCATACCTGTCAGATGTTTCGGTATCCGGGACCGGGCAGATCTGCTTTATTATCGGGTCATCATACGGACTGGATGAAAGCATAAAAAGCGCTTCAGACTTAAAACTGTCTGTGTCTCCGATGACATTCCCACATGAACTGTTCCGCATTATGCTTCTGGAACAGATCTACCGGGCCGGTGAGATAGCGTCAGGCGGCAGATACCACAAATGATGCCGTGAAATATGATTTAAGAAAGAAGGTTCCATATGGCATTTTTCGGAAAAAAACAGAACCCGAATGAAAACAGCAAAAATGAAGGACCTGATGTCCCCGCCGGAAACCCGGCGCTGCCATCCGAGGAAACACAGAAACAGTTCGAGACGCCGGAAGGATTTGTTTTTAACAGATATTTTCTCGCGGAGAGAAGGATAACGCTGGAGAACATCAGCTACGAAATGCAGCACGTGATAAAGGGACCTGGAGCCTTCAAACTTGGCGTCAATGACACATTTCTTTCACAGATCATACCACAGCGGGGCGTAAAGATATCATTCAACAGACTCCTGAAATTCGATCCTGACGGGCCGTTCTCGCTTTCCATAACATACGCATGCATACTTGTCTTCAATCCGGGTACGAAAGATGAGGTCGACTGGACAAAAATAGACATGGTCCGGGAGTTCAAGAAAAACTGCCCTGAACTGTTCCAGACCATGTCACAGAAAATGAGTCTTCTGATCGCGGAAATAACAAACGAGGCAACAGGCAGCCCGTTCATCGTAAACGGTAAATAACCGGTGCGGTGAAAATTAGCACTGGATATGAGATAATCTCTTTGAATTCAAAACAAGGAGGATTATCAAATGAAGCAAAGGACAGTGCGCACCCCTGAAGAGTGGGAAGAGATCGTGCGAAGG